>JAQUOC010000013.1 GCA_028717305.1 Dehalococcoidales bacterium
ACATCGCTCAAGACAACATGCTCGCCAAATCTCTGATCCAGATTTTCTGTCTCCAGTATGCTCAATCAATCACCTCTGCTGGAGCCGGTTGAGAGTTACGTTGATGGCGAGAGCAATCAGGAGCAGGATTATCCCCAAAGCGATGGACAGCTCCAGATCACCCTTAGATGTTTCCAGGGAAATTGTCGTCGTCAGGGTTCTGGTGAAACCCCGAATATTACCGCCGACCATCAAAGCCAGGCCGACTTCGGAGAAGGCACGTCCGAAGCCCATGATGATCGCCGCCATAACAGCAAATTTAGCTTCTTTTAAGACCAGCATTACCATCTGAAACCGGGTTGCCCCCAGGGAAATGGCCGTCTCTGCTACTGCCTTATCCATCCCGCTAAGTGCTGAGACGATCAAACCTAACATCAGGGGAGTGATCAGTATCACCTGTCCGATTATCATCACGGCAGGAGTAAATAATAGCTTGAGATCACCCAGTGGTCCGGCACGAGAAAACACCAAGAATACCATGAGCCCAACTACTACTGTAGGGACACTGTATAGAGTCTGTATTACACTAATCAGGGAACGCTTACCGCGAAACTGGTTAAAGTGGATGAGACTACCCAGCGGTATTGACATCGCCGAGACAATAGAACAGGAGGACACTGATATCATCAGCGTCCTCCTCGTTACCTCCATTACTTCCGCATCAAACGATGCGATAAGCCCTATCGCTCTAACAAATCCGCTCCATAGCTCTTCCACCTATATAACCCCACACTCCGATTATTACTATGACTGGGGTTCGGCACCGGCACAGGGGTTAAAGAGAACCAGACCGTATTCCTCCACTCCATATTTACCGATCATCTCCTGTATCTCATCTGAAGTAAGAAATTCCACCATGTTATTCGCCATTTCACCATTAACTGCCGAGTTCATCTCCGGGTTACCGGCAATAACCGAGTAAACGTTTAGTAGAATAGCACCTTCATCAACGATCGGCACCAGCCCCGTCTGACCCTGATAACTAAGGAATGTCCCCATGTCGGTCAGGGTGTAGCCCTGCATTTCACCAGCCATTAGCAGGGTTGGCCCCATGCCTCGCCCGGCTTCCACATACCATTCACCGGCATTCTGCACTTCTTCGTATTCGTAACCGGCGGTTGCCCAGAGTGTTTTCTCCATGGTATGTGTCCCTGAACCATCGCCACGGCTGATGAATGATGCCGAGGCGGAATCGAAGAGTTTCTTAAAGGCGCCTTCGGGAGTCATCCCTTTGATGCCAGCCGGGTCAGCTTCCGGCCCGACGATAAGAAAGTAGTTGTAAGCGAAGGGAACTCTTTCAATACCATAGCCCTCAGCAACGTATTCCAGTTCCTGGGCCTTGGAGTGTACGGTTATAGCGTCAACATCACCGCGCCGGCCGTACTCAAGGGCAATACCGGTACCGGCATACAATATATCCAGCTCGACATCATACTGTTCCTCGAACATCGGCTCCAGGTAACCCCACAGTCCGGTATCATAAAGGCTGGTCGTAGTGGCAACTTGAACCCGTTCCTTGGGCGGCAGGGGATCCGTCCCCTGATCCTTACTGCCGGTGGTAGCACAACCGGCAGCAGCCACCAGCAGACCTGCTACAACTGCTGTGACTATTACTAAAAGACCTGTTTTCTTGATCATTTTTCTACACCTCTAATAATAAATTCGAAAAACAAAAAGCACCCCTCATCAAGGTGCTGCTTGGCAAAACTTATCCATCGCCTCACTCTCCTTTCCGAACGCGGGAGGCATCACCATTTCTAGTAATACCCTCTCGGCTGCCTACCATAGATAATCTTTAGGTATTAAGCAGCTCGGAGATTAGGTTCTAATGAATAAATTACTATAAGTACGGTGTTTCTGTCAACGTAGCGCCAGAGATTGGGCGATCGATGGGTTCCTGCTTGTGAGATTATGTTGTATAATACCTCCAAACAACAGATAATGAAATCGGCTGGCAAGGGCAAAGGGTGATATGGATAAAATATATCTGGTACCTCATTCACACTATGACGCTGTCTGGGCTCTGACCAAGGAAGACTACTTTTACATCAACATCGATCTCATTATCAAACAGGCCCTGGATCTGGTTGAAAACAGAGACTACAAGTTCCTCATCGAGCAGACCGGCCTGTTGGAAGAGATCGAGAGGAGAAACCCCTACCTCTTCAACAGACTGGCGAAATGTATCAAAACCGGTAAGATTGAAATTGCCGGCGGCGAATATCTCATGGCGGACACAATGATACCCAACGGAGAAACCCTGGTCAGGGAGATAATGATGGGTAAGAGGTATGCCAAAGAAAAATTCGGCTCCGACGTCCCTGTCATGTGGGGAGCCGACAGCTTCGGCTATAACGCCCAGATGCCACAGATCTACCGAAAATCGGGGTACAAATATTTCGCTTTTCGCCGGGGAGCGAACAGAGACAAACCATCCGAATTCTGGTGGCAGGGGCTGGATGGAACCAGGATACTTTCGCACTGGATGCCTCTCGGCTACCGGGCCGGACTTGATTTCGACAGACTGGAGGAAAACTTCCAGCTGCTGAAAGATGCCGCAGCCACGCGTCACATCCTGATGCCCTCCGGCAGCGGCTCAATACCACCCCAGACCAGAATCTTCAGAGCGGTAAACAGATGGAACAAGAATCATCAGGACTCGCAAATGAAAATCGCCACCGTATCGAGTTTCTTCAATCAGGTAGGGAAATCTGCCGATAAGTTAAAAACCTGCCACGGAGAACTCTACTCGGGGCGATATTCCCAGGTCTTCCCCAATACTACCTCCAGCCGGATCTGGATCAAGCAGGAGCTCAGGAAATACGAAAACCTGCTGCTGACATGCGAGAGGTGGGCATCGATTGCCTGGCTGTTAGGAATTCCCTACCCCAACTACGAATTCAGGAATAACTGGCAGAAGGTCCTGTGGGGAGCTTTTCACGACGTTGCTCCCGGAACCGGCATGGACGAAGGCTATGAGGAGGCCAGGGATAATTTCAGCTATTTACAGAATCACCTCCAGCAATTCCTGCAAAACTTTTGCTCTATTATTTCCCAGAATCTGCAGGTGCAGGAAGATATCGTCGTTTTCAATCCGCTGTCCTGGGAGGCTAAAAACTGGGTTGAGGTGGAGATGGGCTTCGACAGGGGTAAAATAAAGAGAATCGGAGGCCTGCGCAGCGGCAGAGAAGAGACCGAGGTGGAGATTCTGGATTTCTCCCGCTACGCCGATGATTCCTATCAAACGGTTAAGCTGGGCTTCGTGGCCACGGTACCGGCTCTGGGATATCGCACCTACAAGATAATTCGGAGAAACCCACGTGACGGGGCGACGCCCAGGATAAGAATTTCCGGCAATACCATTGAAAATCAGTTTTTCAAGGTCAGAGTGAATCCCGCCAATGGCCTGATCGACATTTTCCAGGACGGTAAACGGCTGGTAAGCGGCAATGAACTGGTGATGGAAGAAGAGATCGGAGACCTGTACTATCACCGCGAAAATCTGGGTGAGCCGTTAGGTACCGAGGGCGGAGAAGAAGGGGTAACCTTCGGCCAATTTCGTACCAAGAGCTTCAAGATTATTAAAACTCCGCTGCGCAGAGTAATCGAGGTTGAGAGCGAATTCTTCTCGTTGAGGTGGCCCTACCGGCTACTAAAGAAACTGAGGCCCCTCATCTGGCGTCATAAATACCTCTCCCTTCATAAGAGGATCATCATCTACAATGACGTGCCTCGTATTGACTTTATAACCGACATCGATAACCGGCACCCACAGGTACGAATGAGGATGCGGTTTTCGACAAACATAAAGTCGCCCAGGTATCAATCGGAAACTCAGTTCGGGGTGATAACACGCCCCGTCGATCAGTACCACAAGAAGACCAGGGATAAGTGGGTGGAGCAACCTTCAGGGGTCTATCCGGCACTGCACTGGGTCGACTATTCGGACAAAGACCGGGGAATAACCCTGATCAATAAGGGGCTACCGTCACACGAAATAAGAGACGGCAACATCTATCTAACTCTGCTGCGGAGCATACTGATGCTGGCTTCCGATGGCATCATCGGCCCAGCTATACCCACCCCAGATGCCCAGGAGTTCAAGCACTATACCTTTGAATACTCCCTCTTCCCCCACCAGAAGGGATGGAAAGACGCTGACTCTTTTAAGCCGGCGTATGAGTTCAACTACGGTCTGGCCGGTTTCCAGCTTCCCGTGGAAAAAAGAAGGAAGGGCAGCCTGCCCTACCGGTTCTCTTTCGTTGAAGTAAAGCCGGAAAACCTTATACTGGTGGTATTCAAGAAGGCAGAGGACAGTGACGAGATAATCTTAAGACTCTTTGAAACTAAGGGAAAGAAGACAAACGGAGCAATCACTCTATATAAAGAGCCGAGCGCGGTGAAAACAGTCAATCTCCTGGAAGCAGAAGAGGGAGATATCAAATACCGGGGCCGCAGGATAGTGCTGCAGGTGAAACCCTTCGAAATCGTGAGTTTGAAGATTAAGTTCTAGCCGTTAACTCCCCGAATGGTCAGATAATCTTTGCTTCAGCCGCCCCTATTTCGGACCAAATAGCTCGGCAACTGCCTGAGACCATCCCTCGGGGCCAATCCCCTTGATGCGTTTCAGATTCTTAACCTTCAGCCTGTTCCACCGGTTGCCTTCCGTCTGAACCAGTACCGGCAGGTCTACTTCATTCAGCATACCGACATCATTAGGACTATCACCAATACCGGTGGTACTAACACTCCCGAAATTCAGCTTGAAAAGCTCAATCAGGATCTTAACTGCTTTACCCTTGTCGCCACCCTGATATACTTCGTAGAACTTACCCCCGAAGGTATAGCTTAACCCGCTTTCTGTGATAACATCCAGAGCTGCCTTTATCTGCTTTCTGTTCCCCTCTATTATCAGAGTTTCACTATACTCCCTTTTCCGGGCAAGTTCAGCCATTAACAGGTTCAAGCCAGTCACTTTGGACACATCTTCGTTACTAAGGTCCCCGAAGCAGGTGATTTTAGCTTCGCACTTACCGATTAATGTTTTCAGCTTCTCCCTTACTTCTTGATATAGAATGCCAAGTTCAATAACAAAGTAATCATCAACGGTTCGGCTGAAGGAGAAGGGGAAACGGAAATAGTCTTTAGGAATAAAAACAGCCGCCCCGTTCTCAACGATGAAGGGATCTCCTATCTTTAGCTCTTGCCGGTAAACCTGCTGTTCGCCCATCGTTTTGGCCGAGCAGAAGATGACCGGGATTCTTTCTTCCTGTAAGATCCGTAACGAGTCAAGAGCCGCCGCATACGAATAGCTGACCGGATGAAGCAGTGTGCCGTCGAGGTCGGTAAAGACTACCTTCAGGGCTTCCTCTTGCTTACGACCCGGCAGCGGCAGCTTGGCCCATACCGACCACCCTCGTGGTACCGAATAATCGTTGTAGTGACCCTCGAGGGCAGCGGCAAACTTCTGAATATCAATGCTTTCCGGTGGCGCTATCATTCTTATTTTGGGAACATCTCCATCGGGACCGATGCAATCAAGATCAACCAGCTGTTTGGTTATCAGCTCTTTGGTCGACTCTTCACACAACTGGTTGTGGTAAATCACGGAAAGGCTCGGCACTGCCATGTCCTGGACCAGGTGGTCTTCACCTCTCTCGGCATGAAGATGAGGGTTGATTGTCTCCGTTTGAATGATGTCGACCCCTCTCTCGGCGACGGTTGCATCGGTAATGGGCAACAAACCACCAAACTGCTCTAATATCGACATCAGCTCCTGCGTCTCAACACCATAGCCGGTAGCATAGGATAACTTCATCGCCAGCCGCAGGCTCATAGCATGTTCCCCGGCATTAGCCGTCTTGATAATGCCGGTCTCAAATTTACCCTTGGTAGATATGAAATTATTGATATATTTATTGGTTATCTCGGACACCCGCCCCCACTTCTTGAAATACAGTTCACCGGTGGTCTTGGGCTTGTAGCGCCATAGAATACGGACCATTGCGTAAGGAGACTCCGCGAGGCTGAAACCTGCCGCATAGTGCTGGGCATACTCCAGTACCGCACCGGGAATATAGTTGTCGGTATCAATGAACCCGACGTATTCCTTACCCTGTAATTGTGCGAGCAGGATACCGAGAATCATTCCCTCGCTCTTTCCGTTTCTGACCATTCCTTTGTCGTCGAGAATATCGTTATACCCACAACTTGCCAGTGCCCCGGCTAGATAGGGGTCTTTCTGATGAACCATAAGGGCGCTTCGCTTAGTGGCATCGCAGAAACGGCTCAGAACATCCTGTTCGTTTTTAAAATTATCGATTTCGCCACGCTCGCTGTTGGATACTACTATCATCAGGCAATCATGGGGAACACCGCTCAGCACACCCTCGAATATTTTTACGTCCTCGTTTTTGATGGGTAGAACAATGGCCAGTTGCTGTTGAATCCCGGCAATAGTATCCCGCTCAATCTTCTGGGCGTAGATACCTTCCTTTAGTAAAGCAGGAACTCTGGCTCCGGAATCAAGCTCCAGGAACCGGCGCACGTCGTGAATCCTCACTGCTCCGAGGTGTTCAATCTGTTTGCTGCTTTCGATACGCATTTATTTTTCCCCCCGCTTATCAAATGGACGTCCCGTTAGATTCATAAAAGCATTCCGTCGCTACTCTCCGCAGTTAAACCACGAAAGATATTATACCCTATATGCAGGGTTCGATACTAATAACAGGCATACTTTACAACAGGATAAGTTCGTAATATAATTCAGTCACAACCATAAGGTTGCTGTTTTATTTTTCACCCAGCATGTCGAGGATTCATGACTCTTTACGTGGGTAAGACATCCCTACCCGATAATTACGGAGGTAGATGTGTTTAAAAGAATTTTAGTCCCTCTTGATGGATCCAAAACCGCAGAGGTAGTAATGCCTTATACCACTGCAATAGCAGACCTATATGGTTCCCAAATTATGCTGGTAAGTGTTTCCGAATCCACAGCCGACGCCAGTCATATATATGAAACCTATCTAAATAGCATTGCCAGGAAGCTCAGACGTCAACTCAAGGAATGGGGGAAAACGGATGAGCAATACGAGGTGCAAACCAAGGTACTGATCGGTAACCCGGCACTTGAAATAGTAGGCTTTGCCAGTGAGGAAAAGATAAGTATCATCATGATGGCCAGCCGTGGTTCCTCCGGTGAGGGACCCTGGCTCCTGGGACATATCGCTGCCAAGGTGCTAAGAACGACCGATAGGCCGGTGCTGTTAGTTAGAACCCCCGCCGGTAACGCTGCGCTGGAACAAAAGAAGCTGTTTAGCAAGATTCTGGTGCCCCTCGATGGCTCTAAAGCAGGAGAGTCAGCACTGTGTTACGCGGAAAGATTAGCCAAAGCCATTAGTGCCGAGATAGTCCTGATTGAAGTCTTTGAGCCAGTGGGTACCATAGGAGCAAGCGGGATTTTCTATACCGTACGTGATGATGAAGCGGTACGAAGAACACTGACGGGTTACCTTGACACCATAGCGCAGCCTATTAAAGAGCAGGGAATCGAGGTTTCTACTGCAGTTGCCTTTGGCAATCCTGCCGAAGAGATCATAAAATATGCTGAAGCTAATAGCGTTGACCTCATCACCATATCGAGTCATGGCCGATCCGGTATCGGGCGCTGGGTCTTTGGCAACGTAACGGACAAAATTCTGCATACGGGAGATGTCGCCGTACTGGTTGTCCGGGCTTCTGAAGCAAGCTGTGATGTTATTCTATCCGCACATGAATAGAGACTACAACATCTTATTGTACTGACTAACACATAGAAAGAAGCTAAAATATAGATGCTTGATCCCAGCCAAATTGTTACACTCTGCATCTTTATCGGAGTATTCACCTTTCTTATCATTGGTAAGGTACAACGCTTCATCCCGGTGCTTATCGGAGCCGCCCTCACCATTCTCGTCGTATTTCTCGGTATTCTGAGAAGTCCTGATACGGCTATCGGCGTGCTTAACTTTGCCGAGATTGGTCGTCCTACCTTCTGGATAGCCGGACATGAACCCATAATGGCCCACGGTGTCAACTGGCAGACTATTTTCTTCATCGGCGGAATGATGGTGCTGGTAGAAGGACTGAGAAAGGTAGGTTTCTTCCGCTGGCTCTGTCTCTATACCGCCCGGTTGGTTAACTACCGTATCATCCCCATCTCTATTGTCTTCATGCTGCTCGCTGGTGTAATGTCGATGTTCATCGACAGCATCACCGTATTGCTCTTTATGGCATCGGTGATCATCGAACTGGCACGCATACTAAAATTTGATCCTGTTCCGCTGATTATTGCCACGATCTTCGCGGCCAACGTTGGCGGCAGTGCTACTATGGCAGGCGATCCACCCAACATCATAATCGGAACCAGCCTCGGCTATACCTTTAACGACTTCGTAGTTAATACTGGACCCATTGCCTGGACAGGTATGGCAGCAGCCGTAGGTTACTTCTACTGGCGCCTCCGCCGGGATTACGCTCACACTGCAGTCATCTCAGCTGACACTGCGGAGACACAACTGAAACCCCAGGACGCCATTACCGACCATCGGCTCTACAAAATCCAATTGTCCATCTTCATCGCGGTAGTCTTCTTAATTGTTACGCACGCTCAAAGTGGCCTCTCAATGGCGATGATCGGCATAATTGCTGCCTTAGCTACCATAGCCGCCATGGGCAAAGAAACACCATCAATTATGAAGGGGGTCGATTGGAGAACCCTACTTTTCTTTATCGGGCTCTTTATTTGTGTTGGCGGGCTTGAAGAAACCGGCATATTGAATCTTATTGCCGGCTTTATCGGAACAACCTCAGGCGGTAACGCGTTTACCATGATCACCATCATACTCTGGGGTTCAGCATTTGCTTCAGCCGTAGTGGACAACATTCCGTTTGCCGCCACCATGGTTCCGATAATAGTTCGGCTGTCCCAAGCCACCGGAGTGGCACTACCTTCTCTGGCCTGGCCCTTGGCCCTGGGTGCTGATATCGGGGGTAATGCTACCCCAATCGGGGCATCAGCTAATGTCGTCGGCGTTGCTATTGCCGAGAAAGCAGGCTACCGGGTGAGCTGGGGCAGATTCCTTAAATACAGTCTGCCTATTACAATGATAGTACTGGCCATCTGTATGCTGATGTTAGTAACTAGATATGTATAGTACAACAACGCTACAGGGAGCACCCGGAATCTCCAGATGCTCCCTGTAGTACCTGATAAGAGGTTACCCTTCTAAGACTTGCTGGATTATAATCTCCCGGTCATGGTAACCCGAACCATTTTCATCCCGCATTATTTTCTGTATGGTCTAACCCCGCCGCTTACCCTGGTAATAGCCGATACAGCTACCCGCAATCACTCCGATGCCCCAGAAGACATGCACCGCCCAGGGCGGCATCGAGAACCCTACCGAGAAGTCGCCGGCATTTGTCCAGTTGCCCTCGTTACCAGCACCGTCAGTATCGCACCCATCCCCAATAGCTTTAAAAACCTTTTTCTTCTCATTTGCATCCCCCCCTTTCTTACTACAATTCTATAACGTCTGATTCCGCCGAAAGTTACGCTCAATTTATACGATGTGCAAGCCAGCCGCCTGCTGTCAAAAGAAGGCAACATCTTCGCCATCCGTCTATGTTAAAGACCGATGCCGGTCAACTGGTACTTGAAGGTATAGCCGGCCCTGTCGGCTTCTCGCTCAAGTGCTGTCCTTATCCTGGAGAAATCGTAGTTATAGCTGTATTGCTTGCCAAAAAGCTCGGATTGCTCTTTAATATTACCCTCCCTGGGGCCGCCCCCGGTCTTATAGGTCTCTACTTTAAATCCGAAGCCGGGACTGATATCGCCATCACCGGAGGAGAATCCGGAGCCAGACTCCTTAAGCATCTCGGTAAAACGCAACTCTTTCTTACTCTCATCGATGCGAAACTTGGCATTATAGGTCAGATTCTTCTTGGCAAACATCACCTTTCTTTCCGCAATAATGAACTCAAGGGAGAAGACGCCCTTCTTTTCCTTCAGTTCAGCAGGAATTTCGTTAGCGATTCTTCTAATCTCTTCAATCAGCATGATAACGCTCCCCCCTTTATAAAATGACTGGAGCCTCCCCGGGTAGGGTTGGAATCAATTGCTAGCCTATAGCTTTAAGCTCATCCTTCCTGATTGCGGAAAGCCGAAGGGGGCACTTACAAAATCCACCCTTCGGCTTTCAATAACATTTAGCTCCTATCTAATCTACCTATGCAGTTATGAAGTTTAGCCGGTTACCCGTTCGCATAACCACATAACCTCACCGTTTCTTAGCAACTTAATACGTTCTAATCATTAAACTAAATCCCGGCTATGCAAATGGCACACCAAGACGTTCGATGATCCAACCGGCGATATAACTTGCCTTGTCGGAATCCCAGCCGGTCACAACCTTACCGCTTGGCTTGCCATCAACAACGCTCTCGGAACACACCAGATATTTCTTTCCCTTGTTAGGATAATTTGGATTCGGTTTAACAATCACCAAATCGTCACCATATATCGGAGGCAGCTTGTAGCAGAGAGACTGGTCGGGGGTCATACGTTCGATTTCGCCAGCCATGATATCTTTTGGTGAAGTTCCCTTTTCCTTTTCCTTTGCTTTCATTCCGAACATCGTTAATCTCCTTAATTAGCCATATTTTACAGTGGGATACTACCGATTGAGCACAATGGCCTTCCCGCCAATCATAATCTCATGATAAGACCGGGCGGAGAAAAAGAGTCGAAACTTCTTAACAACGGAGCAACAAACACAGCTCCGTTCCGTCCGTTCTGCAATACAGCCGCACCGCCCGACTTGATTAGAAAACATTTGTCGACATTATTACCGGAGACAAGTCTTCTTTGTTGCTGGGTGAGGCGCATACAGAATGACTCCGAGGGATAGTCAGCAACCATGTACAATGGTATCTTGAGGGGGGTTTCTGGCACTGGTTTTACAGCTAAAGTATCCGATTGAATCGGCTCGGATACCGAGAGAGGAGCAACCGGGCTTGTTGACACCACACATTGCTTGACCATCGCTTCCGCCTGCCTGGCAAAGACGATGGTCAACACCAGCATCGTAACGAGCAGAACCTCAGCCCACCTACCCACTTTACTCCTTATTACCGGTTACACTAAACAGGATAGACCGGCTGATAAGACCAAACCCGCACAAAATTACGTCCCGTTTCTTTTATTCTAGGCTCGCATTCTAACAATGTCAATAGTGCTCCGCTCACCAGAAAGCAGAACGCCGTTACTGGCAGACTACTGCATAATAATTAATCTTTGAAAGAGTCTGTATACGGTAAAAGAATACAGGTATCTTGTCCTTAGACATTTACCGTTGTAGAATAGCCTGTATAGAAAACAGCGACGGAGGTATTATCATGATTGAATTGCCCGAAGCGGTAAACCTCGCCGGTCAAATTAACGATACCATTTCCGGGAAGCGGATTGCCGCTGTCGCGGCAGCACATACCCCTCACAAATTAGCCTGGTACTATGGAGAACCTTCGAAATATTCCGACCTGCTCATCGGTAGTACTATAGGCAAAGCCAGTCCGTTTGGCGGCATGGTACAGATAGGGGTTGAAAAAGCCAACATCCTGTTTGGAGAGGGTGTCGCAATCAGGTTTCACGACAAAAATGAGCCGCATCCGTCCAGACACCAGCTTTTACTTGAGTTTGACGATCATACTGCCGTAAGCGCCTCGATTCAAATGTACGGCGGACTGGGGGCATTCCTCGATGGTGAACTGGATAATCCGTATTACAAAGTAGCTCAAGAAAAACCGTCTCCGCTCTCCAAAATGTTTGACAGAGTATACTTCAGCCGTATGATTTGCGCAGATGAAGTCCAGAAATTAAGCTTGAAGGCCTTTCTGGCCACCGAACAGAGAATCCCCGGTCTCGGTAATGGCATCCTTCAGGACATCCTGTTCAACGCAGGAATGCATCCGAAGAAGAAAGTAAATACGCTTTCCGATACCGACAAAGAGACGCTTTTTGATTCTGTAAAAACCACTATCTCAGTGATGGCAGCCCACGGAGGCCGGGATACCGAACTGGGTTTGTTCGGTTCCCCCGGGGGATACCAAACCATTCTATGCAAGAACACTGCCGGCAAACCCTGTCCGGTCTGTAGAACAGTGATCAGGAAAGAGGCCTACCTGGGCGGCAGTATCTACTACTGCGAGCAATGCCAGAGGCTATAACCCGAAAATAACTACTTAATCGGTCTTCATTATCACCTGGCAAGTAACTGCGCCTTATACAACAGCCGGTCCATCGATAAACCGGTTGAACCAGCACATCAATATGCCATATACGGAGGTAATGATACACCGGCCAATTGATAAACAACTATTGACCAGCGGGATGCGACATGTTACTATTCTACCTTAATAGAAACAGGGCGGGAGGAAACCAATGCCACGTAAAGCTACTTTATGCGCAGCCATCATGGTGATATTGTTGGCCGGATTGATGGTGTCATGCAGTACACCGGCATCAGAGGGAGAAAATGTTCCCCACCAGCAGGTGATCGAATGGAAAATGGCAACCAGCTGGTCAGATGACCAGTTCCTATACACTGAAGGTGCCAGGGCTATTACGGATAGGGTCGCCCAATTAAGCGACGGAAGGTTGATAATAGAACCCTACCCGACTGACGCCTTGATTGGAGCTTTTGACGTCCTTAATGTGGTCAGCAGTGGCGAGGTGGAATGCGGCCATAGCTGGCCTGGCTACTGGCGCGACAAAAGCCCGACTTTTGAACTCTTCAGCTCTATACCAAATCAGATGACGCAACAGGAGTGGATCATATGGCTCTACGGACCGGCTAACGGTATGGATCTGTGGCAAGAATTCTATGCCCAGTATAACGTTATCCCCTTCCCGGGAGCGATCACCGGACCGGAGTTTGGTTTCTTCACCAATAAGCCAATACACTCACTTAACGATTTTCGAGGACTGAAATTGAGAGCCGTAGGTATGGCTGCCGACATCCTCAATGAACTGGGTGCTTCGACAGTGTCGCTCCCTGCCGCAGAGATTGTCACCGCCATGGAAAACGGCGACATAGACGGCTGTGAATTCTCAACACCATTGATAGACTGGCAGCTGGGTTTCCAGGAAGTGGCCGAATATGCCTGCCTGCCTTCCTGGCATCAACCATCGGGAATGTACGAAACTATCGTTAATGCCGACGCATGGAACGAGCTGCCCGATGACCTGAAAGCAATTTTTAACTCAGCATGCAAAGAGGTAGGCATAGTAGACGGTATGGCGCAGCTTGACGGAGCGAATGCGAAATATCTGGAGATGTTCCAGCAGCAGGGTACCGAAATCACCGTGTTAGATATTGACGATATTAACAGAATATCCGAAATAGCAACCAAGCTGGCTGATGAACTAGCGGCCAAAGACCCCTTTTACGCAAGGGTGCTGAAATCACAGAGAGACTTCAGGACAGAATATCGCACGTGGGAGCAGTGGGGAGACTACAACCTGTACCCATAAACATTATTTTAATGTTAAACAGTATTGATTTGGTCTCTAAATAACTGGAGGGAAAAAGCTAATGGAGAATACATTTGACAGCACCTATATTATCAACAAAGCAAAATATGATGAATTTATATCCGAAGTCGACAAGCTTGCCATCGCGTCATACTCTATCCCGCTCTTCGTCTGGCCGGATCTTTATATGACGATTGATATCAAGAAAGACATTGCCATGAAGGTAGTTTGGAAACCAGAGACCACTGTTAAGCAAATAAAGGAGTTCGATAAGGTCTGGTTTCTGAAGAAATACGCCTGATGCGAAGGTCCGTGATTTAATAAGACTCATATAAAATCATGCCGTCTCTTTTTAGTAATATCACTAATCTGATAAGAGACGGCTAATCTCCGTGGTTTGAGACAGTCGATCATCAGGTGAAGTATGATCCATCCCTGAGGCTGGCGTACAACGTTGCCAAAGCACTGGGAGCCAGTATCAATGACATCTTTAGCTTCGAAGATGAAAAGAGCCACGAATAAACAGACGGTCAAGCGAGCGCAAACAGAATAATGCATCCCCGGCTAGCGGGATTCAGTGTATATCTCAAATAAGTGTATTTTTCGTTTATCCCCTTAAGCCGCAGTAAGTGGGAGCGCTGCAGACAACAGCATCTACTTTCAGAAGCCATAGTTTCAAAAACTCGTGGATCGGCATTCCCCTCTAGGCCAGAGTAGGCCATCTTTTTTAATAATGTCTTAATATTTCCATGTTATTTTGAAGATATCCATGATTTCTGACACAACTTTCATACTTAACCCAAGGTGGCATAATGCTGTTGTACCGGATCCGAGCAAATACTATACAGAAAGGAGAATGATAAAATGAAATCGAATCTATTCGTACAGAGGATGAAGATGCGGCAGCGGACAGTTCTAACCTTGCTTGTTCCCATAGCCCTGTCGACATCCCTTCTTTTCTCCGGCTGCTCTACGAGCACTCCACTAACTTCGGCTACTTCTGCTACAAGGGCGAACGAACCTGCAACAACTGACAACGCCGTGCCGGTAGTATCGCTTTACGATGAAGAGGCAATCGTAACACTCTATAGCCAGGCAATTCCAGCAGTGGTCGAGATAAATACCGTAGTCGGCGGGAAGGAATACCCCTCCGACTTATTCCGTACTCCTGATGTAAAAGGACAAGGCTCCGGATTCTTTGTCGATGAAGAAGGCCATATTTTGACCAATTATCACGTAGTGGACGGCGCTTCCAGCATAAGCGTTACCCTGCACAGCAGTGAGACGGTAGATGCTCAAATAATCGGCACCGACAGTGAGAACGACCTGGCACTGCTGAAGGTAGACCCAATCAATATCAACGACATTAGCCCACTCCTTCTGGGTGATTCTGACAGTGTTAAGCCGGGCCAGATGGCGATTGCGCTTGGTTCACCTTATGGACTGGAAGGTTCCATCACCGTCGGTATTATCAGCGGTTTGGGAAGAACCATGGCTGGTACCCAGACACGGTCGATACCCAACATGTTACAGACCGACGCTGCCATAAACCCCGGAAATTCCGGTGGTCCTCTTCTGAATTCAAAAGGTTCGGTAATCGGCATAAATACCGCTATTGAAGCTTCATCAAACAACATCGGTTTTGCCATTCCCATCAACAACGCCAAATCTCTTCTGCCGGCACTTCTGCAAGGCGGTGAGGTCGGTACCCCCTGGCTGGGCATCAGCGGGACGGCAATCGATCAAACACTGGCTTCAAAGCTCAATCTGGCCACCGACCACGGGGTATATGTAGTCTCGGTGATGCCGGATAGCCCTGCCGAGCGGGCCGGACTGGTCCCGAGCGGCACCGATCAGGGTGATCCAACCTCAGGAGGGGACATCATTACCGCGATTGATGGACATGAGGTTACCACGGTGTCCGACCTCCTGCAGTATCTCAATACCAGGGACATCGGGGAGCAAGTTTCCCTCACTGTAATCAGGGGAGATGAGACGATAGCGGTGGAGGTAACCCTCGATGAATGGCCGCAGGATGTGGCATTTTCCCAGGATTAAAGCACCTGGATTGAAAAGAATCAATTATAACCGTAATACAGATATCTACGATCTCACCATTATAATAGTCATATTACCTAGCGGATCGTAAAACTGGGCTCAAAAGCTACTGATTGGATTATTTGCTCGGCCAATGACTCAGCTTCACCAGTCCCGCTATAGGCTAATCGTATACTCCCTTCAGCGCCGCAAACGCCGCCTGCAGCAACTAATTCAGCGGTAACACCAGCCAGCGACGAAAGTGCTTCGATCTCAGTGAATATTGCACCGGGGACCGGTAGTAACCGTAGCCCCTTTGATGCCGGTATAAGCAACAGCCTTGCTATCTCATCCAGATTGCCGTATATCCGTTTCTCCAACCCGACCGGCAGTATCAAACGCACCCTTCTCCCCACTACAGCTTGAAGCGCTATCGTCGTCGTTCCACCTTGTTGATGACCCACCAGGACAGCAGCGCGCTTGTGAAGCGGATCCAGCGCATTGGCGCCTTTGATAATAACATCTCCTTCTTGAAGTTCATCAGCTACGTCACCTATTGTTTTACCACGCTGCCAAACGCCGTCTTTGATAATCACATCACCCAGGAATCCGCTCTCGTCAGGTAATCGACCCGCTTCGGTCACCTCATATTCAGGAGGAAGAGTGACCCCTCGGAAGAACCGCTTGCGATCAAAAGCTTTTTCTTCACCCAGAGTTTTCAGTATTTCCTCCGCAACATAGCCGTTTGTGGTACCAGCCACAATCGCTATAGTCCCATGGCATAACGTACTTTTTATCACGGGAAGCTCCGCTATAGCCTTACCGATGAGACGCTTCCCCGCTGATGATGTCAATACACACTGCCTCATTATGTCAACAACTCCGATATCTATTTGTTTGATGCAAACTGTAACACCACAATCCTTGTTAAGGAAAATGACCAGTTGAGAAAGCAGATAAAGTTGTCTGCACTACCCCACAAGGATCCGGGCATCGGCGATGTAGTAACCGCTTCCCCGCGGCAGCACCTTAACCGGGTTAAAATCGAGCTCGACAATTTGCGGAACATCCTCTATCATTTTCGAAAGTCTAAGCAAGAGGTCCTTCAGAGCGTTAGTATCACTGGAGGGCAACCCCCGGTATCCGGAAAGTAGCTTCGCCATTTTTACCGACTGTATCATATCGGCGGCATCGATATCGGTTAGCGGATGCAGACGTATGGTCGTATCCTTAAACAGTTCAGCATATATGCCCCCCAGGCCAAACATAATCAACGGCCCAAACTGAGGGTCATGTGCTACTCCGATAATAGTCTCTATTCCTTCCTTGACCATCTTCTGTATCAGTACACCCTGCATCTCATCCTGACGGCCGATAATGGCTAATCTCTTTCTGATGTCGTCGAAGGCCATCTTCACGCCTTCGGCTGAAGTCACATCGAGTACTACCCCGTTAACTTCGGTCTTATGAACAATAGTCGTTGAAGCAAGTTTCACTACGACCGGAAAACCGAGACGCTCTGCGGCGGCTACCGCTTCATCCGGAGTATCCACCTTAACCGTCTCTCCCATCTTAATACCGTAGCAGTTAAGAAGTCCTATTATCTCCTCTGCAGACAGCCAGATTGGCCGCTGCACACCAGCCCTCAATGACGACTCTACAATTTTGTGTGCCTCTACCGGTTCGGTGCCCTTAATATCAGGGATAATCCCCTTCGGTTTACTCTGCAGATCAACATACTCAACAGCTCTTGCCAGAGAAGCGACTGCTTCTTCAGGGAAGGAAAAACTGGGCACCAATCTTCCCGGTGTTCCTATCTTCGCCTGAAGACCCCGGCGCCCCAGGAAGCAGGCCAACAACGGCTTTTTCCGCCGCCAGAAAACCGGTGCCACCCGCTGCAGGGCATTCTCGATAGCCTCCGGATTGACCACTATCGGCGGTACGAATATTATCAGCACGGCATCATTATCCTTATCACCGGCCAGAATTCTCAATATATTTTCGAACTCTTCGGCACTGGCTCCGGCAGTAGTATCCAGGGGATTATTTATCGTAACCTTGCGTTTCAAGACTTTCCCCAATCTCTCCGCCGTCTCTTCCGAGACGGGCGGTAGTTCCAGGCCATTACGTTCAGCAGCATCAGCTGCGATGATGCCGGGACCACCACCATTGGTGACAATAGCGAGCCGGTTTCCTTTCGGCAGAGGCTGGTTGGAAAGTAGCGCCGCAACATCAAAAAGCTCCTCCATGGTGTTAACCTTTACGATACCGGCATGATGGAACATTACTTCGGCAGCCACCTCCGAAGTCGCCATGGCCCCGGTATGGGACGCCGCAGCACGAGTGCCTGCCTTAGTGGTCCCACTCTTTACCACCACAATCGGCTTCTTCGCCGATACTCTACGGGCGATGCGGGCAAACTTCTCCGGATTACCAAAAGACTCAAGATATAGCAGTATTACCTTGGTTGCCGGATCCTTCTCCCAGTACTGCAGCAGGTCGGACGGAGAAATATCCAACCGGTTTCCCACACTCACGAAACTGGAAATGCCCATATTGAGATCCCTGGCGTATTCCAGAATAGCCAGTCCCATAGCCCCGCTTTGGGAAAGAAAGGCAACATTGCCCCTCGGCGGGTACACCGTTGAAAAGGTCGCGTTCAAACCAACAGTGGGATCAGTATTGATAACTCCCATGCAGTTCGGCCCGACGACTCTCATGCCGTGGCCGAGACAAATTTCCCTCAGTTCTCTTTCCCGGGCCATTCCCTCCGGACCGGTCTCTTTGAATCCGTCCGAAATAACGATCAGTGCCCGTACGCCCTTCTGGCCACAATCGTGAGCCAATTTGTTTACGATAGATGCCGGTACGGCAATAACAGCCATTTCCACATTACCCGGTATATCCAGCACCGAGGGATATGTTCTCACCCCGACTACCGCATCCGCATTCGGGTTCACCGGATAGATTACGCCTGAAAAATCACTCTGAAGAATACAGCGAAAGAGCACGTTACCGATAGAGTCTTTGTCACGTGACGCTCCAATTACAGCTACCGAACGAGGCGAAAGAATATGCCGTAACGAGGCGATGACAGCAGCAGACTCCCGAGCCTCCTCCTTCCTTACTACCTGCTCGGTCTGAGCAACTGAGAAGCTGATGCGGTGAACATCCGACTGTATACTGCGGACAATGTGAAACCCATAGTTTCTAAAGAAAGCTAATTGCCCTTCTTCTGCCAGAACATCCGTCTCAAATCTGTCAATACCTCTGTCACGGGCAATATCGACCAACAGTCCCAGAAGTCTGGTTGCGATACCCTTACCCTGATGAGCATCTTCGGTTATAAACGTCACCTCCGCAGAATGCCGATCGGGCAGGCGATAGTATCTACCGATACCGACAATTTTCTTACGCCTGGACTCCATCATCTCGGCCACGATGGCAAAGGTATTGTCATAGTCTACACTGCAGGCCCTGACGGCATCTTCATCGGTCAGACTCGGTACATGTTGAAAGTGCAGATATTTGGTATGAGGGCTCAGTCTTCCGACAAAATCCAGCCACAGCTTGGCGTCGTCTTTCTTTATCGGCCGGAGCAGTATGCTCGATCCATCCTTCAAAACTGCTTCGGTTTCGTATTGCTGCGGGTACTGATATGTCTCAGAATTCATTATTGTCTCCGTCCAAAGTATAATCTATCAACACAGTATACACATAACTACGGGAGTTTTGAAGTAGCAGCCAACAAGACTGGCTTGCTTAACTCGGAGCAGTTGATTTAGACTTTTATAGATTTAGCGTATCTTACGGGATCACACTTAAAAATGGGTGGGGCAGATATAAATGGCACAACAGCCCGTAATCAAGTTACTCACAGCTTCTGGCATTGGCTCTCGCAGAAAAATCGCATCTGTTATCAAGAGAGGCGGCGTAGCCGTCAATGGCAAAGTAATCGAGAGCTTCAACGAACCGGTTGACGCGGCTAAGGATGTTATCACCATTGATGGTAAACGTGCTCCATTCAGAAAAGAACCCGATGTTTATCTGATGCTCAATAAGCCCAAGGGGATCGTTTCCAGTACCAGCGATGACCGAGGGAGGAAAACGGTAGTCGACATCCTCCCGGAGAAATACCGGAACATCCGGATTTACCCGGTTGGCCGC
>JAQUOC010000014.1 GCA_028717305.1 Dehalococcoidales bacterium
GAACCCGATAAAAAGTAGGCTTACCGGCTTTTTTCAGTGCCTGGTAGGTCTTCGAACTGGCTTCTTTCCAGGCTGCTTTGAGTTTTTCACAGGCATCGACCAATGTACCTCCAGACGCCCAGGTCTGTCGGCTTCCTGCCGAGGGACCGGCCGCCCAGGTCTTATCGGTATCCCGGGTGGAGAGACGGATCTTGTCCAGCGGTAACTCCAACACGTGGGCGGCAATCTGGGAGAGGAGAGCATCGTTACCCTCACCAGGCTCAGCAACCGCGCCGTAGACAGTGACGCTGTCGTCCGGATTTACCTCCACCGCCATCTCGCAGATATCTCCGGCCCATATAATCCCGAATGAACAGCAGCCGATACCAACGCCGCGCTTTACCGGGCCACCCTTTTTATTGAACTCAGCGGCCTCTTTCCTGGCCCTTTCGTATTCCGGTTTGATGTCATCACACAGCTCAGGGAAAGGCCACTCTCTGGTAACCTGCCCGGTGGCTTGCTTCTGCCCCTCTTTAAGAGAGTTCATCCGGCGGAACTCCAGCGGATCCATGCCAAGCTTTTCCGCCAGCATGTTCATCGCTATTTCCAGTCCGTAGATAGTCTGGGGGGGACCAGCACCCCGGGCAGCGCCGCCGGGAGCGTTGTTGGTATAAACTGTGCGTGCCAGCGCCTTGATATTGGGAATATCGTAGCAGTTCTGCAGCATCTGCAGAGAACGGTGCGGCATCAAGGCTCCCAGTATGGAATAGGCCCCCTTGTCGGCATCAAAGTTATATAAGAGGGCGGTCAGTTTACCTTTGGCATCGGCGGCAAGCTTCAGTTTCATGTTGTAATAGGCATGTCTCTTGTTGGTGATAATCATCGATTCCGACATGTCGGGAACACAGCGGACAGGGCGTTTGAACTTCAGGGCCGCTGCTGCCGTAACCGCCTCGGTGATAATTCCCATCTTGATGCCGAACTGCCCGCCGGCGTAGGCTTCCTGGTAACGAACATTTTCCCATCCTACCGCTTCTGCGATCTGAGCCGCGTGAACATGGATATCGATGCTCCGGCCCACCACAACCAGTTGGGCCTTGTTCCCCTCGCCGTCCAGATAAGCCAGGCTGGTCTCCGGCTCCAGCGGGGCCTGGTGGATACACTGCGTGGAAAACTCCGCCTCGACCACCGCCGCTGCCGTCGCCAGTGCCTTATCGGCATCACCCTTAATCAGCGGCTGGGTAAAGAAGAGATTAGGTCTATTATGGATCTGAGGGGCACCGGGGGCAAGCGCTTCGTCCGGGGTCATCATAACCGGCAGGGGATCATAAGTAACCTTGACCGCCGCCGCGGCTGCCCTGGCCTGTTCCCTGGTCTCGGCGACTACGGCAACAATCGGGTCACCCAAGGTCCTCACCTTGTCCTCACACAAAACCGGCTGATCAGGATCTGCGTACCGGATGATATTGGTTCCCTTGATATCCTGGGGAGTCAAAATACCGACGACGCCGGGCATCTTTTCCGCCGCCGAGGTATCGACGGACTTGATCATGGCATGGAACTCGGTACTGCGCGCTACCGCCAGCTCCAGCATGACTTTCATCTTAATGTCACCGGTGAACTTGGCCAAACCACATGCTTTCTCCATGGACCACGGTCGCGGATGTGATACCCCGACCATTCCCCTGCCCGCGACCAGGCTACGGTGGTATTCTTCCGGAGTCGTTTCTTTACGGATGAACTTCCCGGCGAGCATCACCGAATCGATGATCTTCTTATATCCCGTACAGCGGCACATGTTCCTCGACAGGGCTTTCTTGATCTCCGCAACACTGGGGTTGGGATTCTTATCCAGCAGAGCCTTGCTGGCCATGATCATACCCGGAGTACAGTACCCACACTGGATACCCTGTGCCAGCACAAAGGCCTCCTGAATCAAATGGGGAT
Organism: Dehalococcoidales bacterium; assembly: GCA_028717305.1. GTDB lineage: Bacteria > Chloroflexota > Dehalococcoidia > Dehalococcoidales > UBA5760 > UBA5760. The sequence goes on from JAQUOC010000014.1 coordinate 1,927, forward strand.
TATCCGGCGTACCCAGACCTTCTACCGAGATAACATCGGCACCCTCAAGATCCTTCACCTTCTTGAGGCAGGAACGAACCGCTTCACCATTAACAATGACCGTACAGGCACCACACTGACCCTTACGGTCGCACGATTGCTTGGTCCCGGTGAGATCCAGATCATCACGCAAGAGGTCGAGAAGAACCTTATCCGGTTCGACCATGACTTCTCGCTTGACGCCATTTATTGTTAGGGTTACCTTCTGCATAATATTATCCTCTCTTAACGGTTCATTGTGACTAGAGAACAGTCATTTATTTACACGGTAAAATTACGATAGTATAATAGAACAGGGTGGCAAGCCCAGGGCTACTGAGGGGATTCAGGAGCAGAATCAAAGCTGCAACTGCTAGCTGAGATATTTTCTCCAGTTTCCTCAAAATTGAGCTTACGGTAGAAAAGGTACGCGCCGGATCTACTGTGTCAATGGATTTGCCACCCTGGTGTATAGGAATAGGCAATGCTTGAAATCTCTGCTAGAGATCTCAAGCATTGCCTTTTAAATGCTCCATAGTTAGACCTCCTTTACCTACCATTACTGGAAAATTCAAAAATCAATTTCCCAACCTCACCGGCAAGAACCGGGCGGGGTAATCCGGAAAACCTGATTCCCAAACCACAGCCTGCCTTCCGTTTTTACTGCAACAACCACCATAATACCCGACGGGTCAAGGGAACCGATATCTAACTCAAAACAACGCAAAGCTTACTGTACATCACCTCTCATAATAGCGGTCAACGAAGTATTCAAAGGCAAAGCGCATACAACTGAGATAAACATTCGACCTGACACAGAGAGGGTAGATTTTGAAAAGTAAAGATGAGGGCGTAATTAAAAGAAAACATCTTTACAAAGAAAGATGTTCTTACCGACAAACTAAATTTGCCGGCCCATCTCTCCTTTCCAAACACGGGAGGCATAAACGTTTCCCTTCATACCCTTTGGATCTACTCGACCCAATGCCTGCTGCCCATGACCCCGCGGTTTTAGGTACAAACAGGTCGAAGAGGCCAATATTCAATTCGGAGGAATTATAGCATTCATCCTACGGCATGTCAACACAGTGCACTGCGAAATGGGTAGTGCATCATCTTAAAATGATTGAGCGTTGGCAATGCTTGACCGATAGTTTACGCTTTAAGCACGGTACGGAAGAAAAAAGAATACGATTCCGCAGTTACCGATCCTCCATGTGATTCAAGAAGCTCCTGAAGAACCAGGGGCAAATTGATTCGATGCGGTGGCATTTAGCTATCGCCTCGTAAAGCTTTCCACCGCTCTTCACCCAAACACTGCCGGGCTGAAGCGCACCATTCAATACATGACGGCACTTGCTCCTGATAAACGTACTGGCCGCATTGCTTGCACCTAATCCTGATCTCATCGGAAAATATCTCGACTTCATTACCGCAACTCGGGCACTTGTAGATTGCAGCACTCAGGTTACGCATGTCCTGTCCCGGGCATTTGCCGATCATAATTATTATCTCCCGCTACTTTTATTCTACTGCTCAACTTTCCTTGATCATAACCAGCATCATCTTAAATCTTTCGACCGCTTTAAGGGCATGAGGCTGGTTAGCCGGCATGATAACCGCTTCACCTGCTCCCATCCGAATGCTTCGGCCGCCGATAGCAATGTCAGTTTCGCCATCGATGATATAGACCAAGGCATCGAAAGGAGCGGTATGCTCGCTCAATCCCTGCCCTCTGTCGAAAGCGAACAAGGTGACCGATCCCGCATTCCGCCCGATTATTGTCCGGCTTACTACCGTACCGCTCTGGTAGTCGACCAGAGCGGCCATTTGTGCCGATTCAGCTATCAAAACATTACCGGAGTTATTTTCTATGTCCATAGAGTCACTAACCTCCTCAGCCGGAATCATATACTCTCAGATTACCCTAACATAGCCCTCATATCAGCCTCCGGGGTCGATATCGGTTTGAGATTAAATTTTTCCACCAGGACGCTGAGCACGGTGGGTGATACGAAGGCCGGTAGCGAAGGGCCCAGATAGATGTCCTTGATGCCAAGCGAAAGGAGAGTGAGCAAGATACAGACCGCCTTCTGCTCGTACCAGGATAAAACCAGTGAAAGAGGCAGTTCGTTAACACCGCAATCGAAGGCTTTAGCCAATGCCACCGCTACCTGAATCGCCGAGTAGGCATCGTTACACTGTCCCATGTCAAGTAATCGGGGCAGACCGGCAATCTCACCGATTTTAAGATCATTGAAGCGGAATTTACCGCAGGCCAGTGTCAGCACTACCGTATTGTCTGGAGTCTGCTTCACGAACTCCGTATAGTAGTTACGTCCCGGTTTGGCACCGTCACAACCACCGACGAGGAATATGTGTTTGAGAGATCCTGATTTCACCGCCTCAATGACCTTGTCAGCTACTCCCATCACGGTATTTCTGGCAAAGCCGGTCATCAACTCGGTGCCACCATTGATGCCGGTGAACTGTTTATCTTCATCCCAGCCACCCAGCTTAAGCGCCTTTTCAATAACAGGAGTGAAATCTTTCTTGCCATCCCTGTCAGGTATATGTTTCAACCCCGGATAACCGACCACTGACGTGGTGAAAATATTCCCGGCATAAGACTCTCGGGGTGGCATGATGCAGTTGGTAGTATACAGAATCGGCGCGGGGAGGTTATCGAACTCCTTCTGCTGGTTCTGCCAGGCGGTTCCGTAATTACCTTTCAGATGAGGATACTTCCTTAGTTCCGGGTAGCCGTGGGCAGGCAACATCTCTCCATGGGTATAGATGTTAATACCCTTTCCCTCCGTCTGCTCCAAAAGATGCTTCAGATCCAGCAGATCGTGACCGGTCACCACGATAAACGGCCCTTTTTCCACTTTCATACTCACTTTGGTAGGGACGGGATGACCATAGGCTGAAGTATTGGCTTCATCCAGCAGGGCCATGCACTTGAGATTGACCTGACCGAATTCCATGATCAAAGACAACCACTCATCTACGCTGTGGTCTTCCCCGACGGCCCGCATGCCCTTGTAGAGCCAGGCAGTAACCTCCGGATCATCCTTACCCAGGATATGAGCATGCCAGGCATAGGCAGCCATGCCTCTCAAACCAAAAAGCAGCGTCGAGCGAAGCGAAACGATGTCGATATCTCCGTGGAAGAGTCTAGCCGGGTTGAAATCTTCGGCACCACCCAGTTTCTCCTTTGCTGCTTCCACCCTAACTTTGAGTTCAGCAATGCGCGCCGGGTCGAAGTTAACATTGGTCAGGGTGGCAAAAAGTCCCTGCATCATCAGTTCGTCCGCTTTTCTACCCGGTTTCTTCCCTGCGGCGGCACGCGCCAATCCTATCAGGGCACAAACCAGATCATCATGCTTATTGGCTACCTCAGGCTTCTTACCACAGACGCCTGATTTGGTGCAGCCCGTGCCTTTGGCTGTCTGCTCGCACTGGAAACAAAACATGTCATTCATTCGATTACCTCCTATCTGATGCCGGCAGCAATTATTTGCGCTACCAAATATAATATAATACAATGACGACGTGAAAGCGGTAACTTAGGTTACCAAAAAGAAGATCTTCGATGTATTTAGAATGGATTGATACCTTGAAGTCAGCGTTGCTGTTTCGCGGCATCGGCAGCGAGTCTTTAAATATCATGCTCGATTGCCTCAAGCCAACTGTGCGCCGAACCAAACAGCGTGAGATTATCGTAGCGTATGGCCAACCGTTTCAGGGTATCGGGATTATCGCCAGTGGTAAGGTGGCTCTCAGCAAAGAAACATATTCCGGTAACCGCATTATCATGGGGATACTCGAAGCCGGCGATGTTTTCGGAGAAGCAGTGGCCTTTTCCGACCGCAGAATCTGGCCGATGACCGTTATCGCACAGGAAGATTGTATCTTGCTTTTTCTCCCGCCGGACAAGATAACCGGTGCCTGTTCAAATATCTGTTCTTCTCACAGTACCCTGATTATAAACATGCTGCGAATCTTATCCAACCGGGCTGCGATGTTGGATAAGAAAATAGAGCACATTTCAGCTAAGAATATCAGAGGCAGAATCAGCAGCTATTTGCTGGATACATACCTTCAGTCGGGTAATAAGGACCTCACGCTCACGATGAAAAGGCATGAGCTTGCTGACTATCTCAACATACCCCGGCCTTCTTTATCCCGAGAAATGGGTTCGATGCGTGACGACGGCATCATTGAATTTGAAGGCTCACATGTTACGATTAAGAATGCACTGAAACTGGAGAAGTCGATCCAGTAATTTTCCATCGTTAACCGTCGCCTGAGATCAGTAACTGCTGCGGCGCTAATGCCAGCGGTTTCTTCTCAAACAAAAGTTAAGGCGAGGGCGCCTCGATTTCTGAGGCGCCCTCGCCAAGTATCTCTATCTAGTGGCTGAATCAGTCTTCAAATGCCTGGCTTACCTTCCAGACCTTCCAAACGTTGCCCACCAACTCCGGGCCCGGCTTCAGCGTCGGCTTACCGGGCTTCCATCCTGAAGGAGTAGCTTCTGTGCCTTTAGAATTCCTTACCAGCTGGAACGCTTTGATTTGCCGGATAGATTCACTAACATTTCTGCCCACTGGAGGTGTCAACACTTCGAATCCCTGTATATTGCCATCGGGATCAATGATAAACCTGCCTCTCGTTTCGACACCGCTATCCTCGTCGTATATGCCGTACAATTTTCCGATGCTGCCGTCCTGATCGGACAACATCGCGAACGGAATGTCTTTGTTAATCATCTTGGAAAGTTCATGGTCATTCCACATCTTATGCACAAAGACACTGTCCACACTGACCGACAGTACTTCTACACCCAGTTCTTGCAGCTCCGCATACTTTTCAGCAACTGCTGAAACCTCGGTAGCTCAGACAAAGGTAAAGTCACCCGGGTAGAAGCACAGTAATAGCCATTTCCCTTTATATTCGGAGAGGTTGGTATTCATGAACTTGCCTTTGTAGAAAGCAGGGGCGGTAAAATCGGGGGCTGGTTTTCCTACCTTTACCATCGCTCGTTTCGCCTCCTTTGCATTCAACTCGGTAGCAGGAGCAGTCTCAATAGTTGGCTTCTTAATAGGTGGCCTCTGGCATCCCGGCTTAAACTCTTCAGGCATAAGCAAGCCTCCTTACTAACAGATATATATTATTATACTACATTTTCGAGCCGGTGTGCGGTAAATAAGACAAAGTGATCGAGTAGTGAATGGGCCATATACTACAGCTTATGAGCACCTTAAGCCAAAGGTGCTTACCGAGGCCCTGGAACATACGCCGGTAGCGTTTACAACAAACACCTATTCCAATATAATATCTGGTATACAAGAGCATAGCGTTACCGGACGTCAAACCTGACATAACGCTAGAGTCCTCATCACAAACGCCGGGGTGGCGGAATTGGCAGACGCAGCGGACTTAAAATCCGCCGGAGCAATCCTTGTGGGTTCGAGTCCCACCCCCGGCACCAGCCATAAAGTGGTAAGCAGCTGGCAGCAATTCCCTCAAACCGGGGCCGGTGGTTCTGTTTTCCACTCCGTGGCGTTCTACAATGACTATTTAAGCCCTGCCGCTTCGGCAATAGTGGTTTTTATATCGCAGGACAGGATATTGCCTATTTCCTGGGCAACCTAGAGCCAGATTGGTTAGCCGCCCTGACAGCTTGAACTTCATAAGTCACCGATCTCTTAAGGGAACCTGTATACCGGCGGCAAGACATTATATGTTAGTCCTGTATTTGCTTACCAGTTATCCGGGTGATGTCAATTCTGATTACGTTTACAGTGGCCAGTGACGTTTTTTCGAACGCGAAATCCCCTTTATTGTAGTGGTTCATTATTATATTAAGACCATGTGACTTTTCTTCATCATCCAAAATATGGGCCTTGCCAAATCCGATTACGCTCCGATATTTCATGGAGCAGTCACAGGGAGTCTCTGCCCTGGTAAACTCCAAATCAATCGCCATTTCGAAGCAAACCCTAGGGTTCCTATTTATGATATCAATCTTCCGCCCCCCAAGCCTGCTGTGAAAATAGAGCTTGCCCCTTTCGTAGCCGAAACAGACTGGCACTACGTATGGCTGGTCACCATCCGCAAGGCCAATATGGCAAACCATGGCCCTCGCGATTATTTTCTCAATCTCGCTAATATCATCAAACTTCTTGATGCCCAAGATTACCCCCACGATTTTTATTAAGTATAAACGAGATCGCAGTCACAAACAATCACTGCGATATCCCCTCTGGTGTGTCCTGTCATCTCTTACAGCAACCATACCATACGGAACCCCGCACAACCCAAAGCGAATTAAAAGATATGGTCCTGCTTGCTGAAAGAAAAAGAGAGGCAGGTTAGCATCAGCCTAGGATGCATCGTGCCCGAAAAGAAACCGGCTAACCCGCTCCGGTGTCATGCTGACTCTGCTGCTTACGGCGCTGCTGTCGAGCCGCAATGTATATCAAAACGATGCCTAAAGCGATGGCGGTGAGTATCTTAGCCGGTCTCGGTATATCCATATTCATAAAGAAAACGATGGCATAGATACCGGACAGGGCACAAAGCCCGTACATGACTAAGTGCACGCTGATCGGCTTTCCCTTGACCGCTCTCCAGATTAGCCAGCCGACAAAACCGGCAGCCAATATTATCGCCAGGGCAATAAACATCTAAATCACCGACCTCTCTCTTCGAAATATTTGCCCAACGCACCGAAAAGACCTACCAGCAGAAGGAGACAACCCATTTTACCAGGCTCAGAGAGGTATTTCACATATTCCCACGCCAGATAACCCAGTCCGGCAATAGCAGAGACTGTCCCGACAATATAGAGGATATATATTTTTATCTGTTCCCCCACTGCTATTTCACCTCTTAGTATTCCGGCTTGTAGTACGGACTTTCCGGCTGATTATAGAAGCTTACTATTATCCTTCGTTCCACGTCCTCACGATTGACCCGCACGGTATAATCATAGGACTGTCCGGCTACCGGGTCAGCGATTCCGAGGTCTTGGCTCGATAGTACCCACTCCATTTTGGTCTCTCCGAAAGGCTTAACCAATACACTCTGAGAGAACAAGTCAACAACCTTTTCGTTACCCTTCCATAGCGAGGCCTGAACATCAGCCGAATAGGATGCAGCCTTATGGTTTTCAATCACATACTCGAAGGATATCTCCTGACTCCAGTCTGCACCTATGCAGCAGTAGGAGTATTTGTCCCCCTCGCTTCCAACGGGACGCTCTGGAGTGTAATATTCACCGGAACCCTGATGCAGCCAGTAATCCGCCTCTATGGTTTGCGGGGGATACTCACCGACGGAGATATGAAAGGTATCGTAGACACCCAGATAGCCGTCCACTATGAATATGGCAATCAGCCCGGCAAAACAAGCTATGGCAAGATATAGGAATTGACGCTTCGGTTTACTTTTCATATATTTAGATTCCCGGCCCGCCTCAAAACGGCCGCTATCATCTTATTACCAAACTCACACTAGGCAAGTTATCTCCACACGAGACACCGCTCAGTAGTGTAGTGATTTTAGACCCACTTGGGAGGGTTGTCAATAGTTCTTTTCGATTGAATGAGCAGCGGCAAGGTGTTGCTCATATATGTCGACAGAAGTGTGGCCGCCCTTGGAGCGAAGAAATGGCAGGCTTCGATGCTCTCATTGATTAGATCGTCATGGTTAGAAGCTGCATTCAACTGATGACACAGCTTATCGGAAAATCACGGCAGAGCGATACTGATGATAGGCCACCCGGGGAATAGCCGGGCAATTTAACTTACTTCTTTCGCGCCATCACCGAGCGGACGGCAGCCTCGATACCATCAGCAGTTAGCCCGTATTTCTTGAGAAGCTCACCATCCTTACCGGACCGGGCATAGGTGTCTTTGATGGCGACGAACTCCAGCGGCACCGGCTGATGCTTGGCCGTCACCTGAGCCACCTCGCTACCCAGCCCACCGTGTTCCAGGTGCTCCTCGGCGGTAACGATGGCCCCGGTCTCACGGGCCGCCTTGATAATAGCCTCTTCATCAATAGGCTTAAGGGTGGACATATTAAGAACACGGCAGTCGATGCCCTGATGCCCCAACTTTTCGGCAGCCTCCAGAGCGGCCGATACCATAATACCGATGGCGATGATAGTGACGTCCTGCCCCGGCTTCATAGTTGCCGCCTTACCCAGCCTGAAATGGTAGTCTTCACCGAACACCAGCGGCAGTTTCGGACGGCCCAGTCTGATGTAGAACGGCCCGCAACAGGATGCCGCCGCCCTCACCGCCCGGTCGGTCTCAACAGCATCGGCAGGAACGATAACGGTAAAACCGGGCAGCGCACCGATTAAGGCCAGGTCTTCGATAGACTGGTGTGATGTACCGTCCTCCCCGACGCTGATGCCACCGTGGGTAACCACCAGCTTGACATTAAATCCCGGCTGGGCAACCGACATACGAACCTGATCGAAACAGCGCCCCGGAACAAAGACGGCAAAGGTGCTGGCAAAAGGCGTTTTACCCGAAGCGGCCAGCCCAGCGGCAATACCAACCATATTCTGCTCGGCGATGCCGCAGTCAAAAAAGCGGCCGGGGAACTCGCTGGCGAAGAAATGCGTCATCGTCGACTTGGACAGATCGGCGTCCAGTACGACGATATCCGGGTTCTCCCTACCCAGCTCGGCCAGGGTCTTACCATAGGTCTCCCTTAAGGAGACGATCTCGGACACTTCTACTCCAGCTCCTTCAGTGCCATGGCTACCTCGGCGGCATTAGGGGCCTTACCGTGAAAATCCACCTGGTTCTCCATAAAGCTGACCCCCTTACCCTTGACGGTACGGGCAATAATGACTGACGGCTGCCCCTTGACCGACCGCACCTGCTCAAAAGCGGCGTCAAGCCTGGCGAGGTCATGCCCGTCAACACTGACGGTATGCCACCCGAAAGCCCGCCATTTCTCGGCAAACGGTGCCAGGTTCATAATATCACGGTTCCAGCCGTCAAGCTGCAGACCGTTATTGTCCACGATAGCCACCAGGTTATCTACCTTGAAATGAGCTGCCGCCATAGCCGCCTCCCACACCTGACCCTCATCGCATTCCCCATCTCCGAGCAGAACGTAGACCCGGTAGTCCATCGAGTCAAGACGACCGGCCAGGGCGACGCCGACGGCAAAGGACAACCCCTGGCCCAGAGCACCGGCGGTCATCTCTACTCCGGGAATCAGCCGGCAGTCGGTATGGCCCTGAAGACGGCTCTCCAGCTTTCTTAAGGTAAGCAGCTCTTCAACCGGGAAGTACCCGCATTCAGCGAGGGCAGCATAGAGCAGCGGGGCGGCATGGCCCTTGCTCAGAATGAACCTGTCCCGCTCCGGCCAGCAGGGATCAAGCGGCTTATGCCTAAGCACACGGAAATAGAGATCGGTAACAATCTCTACGGCGGATAGGGAGCCGCCGGGGTGACCGCTGCCAGCTTCACCTATCATTGAAATAATGTGGCGGCGCAGCCTTTTCGCAATGGCCTTCATGTCTTCCGTTGAGAGCGACGAAAAAACCCCGGCCTTCGTCTTATCCGCCGAGGTTCTCGATATACTGCTTGGTTCCGACAATTACGGCAACACCCCCGAGAGTCTAGCCTATTATACTATGGCCGGCAACGCCAAGTCTATCGATTACGCCGGTCGCTATATCTGCCCCGGCAGGACCGCTTGGTCATCTGAATTGAATTCTTGCTACGATTTCTTCTATAATTACCCCTGGAGTGAGTAATGAGTAAGCTGATAGACAAATTGAACCGGACGGCAAACGGCAGCCCGCAGGCTATTGGGTTCCGGGCCAGGCAGGCATCCTCGCCCAAGCCAGAGATGCTGCTGATTGCCAGCTTGACCCCGGCTGATGCCGGCGAAGCGGCTGACCGTACCGCCGGTGCCGATGCCGGGATGCTGTCTATCTCCAAGGCGAAGGCTGATGCCAGGGTTCTCCGGGAATGCTCACGGGCCGTACCCGGTATACCCTGGGGCATCTGGCTGAAAGATGCGGAGAGGGGAAAGACAGACCTGAAGGGGATTGACTGCGACTTCATCGTTTTTCCGGCCAGCGTACCGCTGCGGGTTATTCAGGACACCAAGGCAGGAAAGATACTTGAGGTTGAGGCGTCAGTAAGCGAAGGCCTGCTGAGGACGATTAACAAACTGCCGCTGGATGCAGTACTCATTGCTGACGACCAGAGGAACAGTCCATTGCTTAGCTGGCGGCACTTGATGCTCGTCCGGCACTTCGCCGCCTCGCTGGTGAAACCCTTGCTGATCCCGGTGCCGGTAAAAGTAAACTCTACCGAGCTTGGGGCGTTGTGGGAGGCCGGAGCGGACGGCGTAATAGTGGCAGCGGGTAATGGACAAGCGCCGGAGGCATTAAGAGAACTCAGGAGAGCGGTTGATAAGCTGGCCTTACCGGTGCGGCGCCGCCAGGATACGGTGAAGGCCCTGCTGCCTCGGCTTACCGGTAAAACCTTGAGTGAAGAGAGCGAGGAGGAAGAAGAAGGGGAGGAGGAGTAAGGAACTGGCTTTAAGCAGGTTACCCGCCCAGCAGGCTTTTTATCAGTCTTAGCTCATCCCTAATCAGCCTGGGGATCAGGAAGTTTTTCGTAACTATTCTCTTACCCTCTTCACCTAACCTGTGACACACCTCAGGATGGTACAGAAGAAATACTATCTTCTCGGCGCATTCCTCGATGCTGTCTACCAGATAGTCACTGAGTCCGCCGGTCATCTGCAGGGGTATGCCACCGGCATTACCGGCTACTACCGGAGTCTCTTTCCATAATGCCTCGGCTACCACCAGCCCGAATCCCTCTCTGATTGATTTCTGAACAACGACGTCGCTAGCCCGCTGAAAGGCATTGACCTCCATATTACCCATCCCGGTCAGGTTGGAATAGATAAACATATCGCCATCCTTATTGGCTTCGGTATTGATAGCGGCGTACATATCCCCGGACTCAGGGTCATCCTGGGCAAAGCTACCGATCATAGCCAGCTGCAGCCCCGGAACCTTTTTCTTGGCCATCCGGTAGGCGGCGATAGTGCCGAAGGGGTCTTTCCAACGGTCGAAGCGGGATACCTGGGTGATGATAGGACGGCTACGATCGAAACCGAGGTTCTCCAGCAGTTGACGGCACAGTTCCCGCTCGATAAACATGTTCTTCGAGGTAAAGGCACAAATCGCCGGCGCCATAGTAGCAATCCTGGCTAGACAAAGGTCTTTCGGAACGAACTCCCTAGTGGTAAAGACGGCAGCATCATGCCCCTCAATATACGGGCGCAGGAAGTTCCACACCATATCGTACGGCTGCGAGCTATCGACATGGCAGCGCCATATCCACTTGGCACTGTTGTGATCAGGCAGGAAATGACGCAGGGCAGCCGGCTGGGGATCATTGATAATAAAGACATCATAGTCGGTGTCCAGCTCGCGGGCGTTGGCCAGATTATTGGCCAGGTAGGCCCTTCGGATGCTCTCCTTTTTGATCGCTTCAAACGGGGCACCCTGCAGCGCATTGTGCAGTCCCTTGGTAATGGTAAAAAAACGGTGATCGCCGCGTATCACCTGCCAGTCGGCGCTGATACCTAAGCCCCGTAACAGCGGAATAAAAGAAACCAGGAGTTCGGCCACGCCGCCACCGAAGGGAGTTGAATTGATATGACACAGACGAAGTCCCTTGAGCTCTTCCCCCAGGCTGACAACTTCATCGATGAGCTCCCGGTGACAAACACGGCGATACCTGTCAATATCAGATATACCCAGGGAGATTTTATGCAGCATTCGCAATACCCCTGCGTGCTGTGCCGATACAAAATACGGCTGATGATATCGCCCTAACGCTGCGACAGCTGCCAGGACTTCCCTTCAGTGGTAATCGCCGGAGCCACTACCATCTCAGCCTGATGCATTTCCTGCATATTCAAAGCACCGCAGACACCCATCGCGGTTCGGATTGCTCCGACCAGGTTCTGGCTGCCGTCAGTAACCGAGGTAGGGCCAAAGAGAATCTGTTCCACTGAACCGGTGGTACCGACCTTTATCCGGGTACCCCTGGGCAACGCCGGGTGCGGATGGGACATACCCCAGTGATAACCCCGCCCCGGAGCTTCCTTAGCCTGAGCCAGAATAGACCCCAGCATCACCGCATCGGCTCCAGCCGCCAGGGCTTTGCACAAATCCCCGCCCTTACGAAAACCCCCGTCGGTGATTATCGGTACGTACCGGCCGGACTCGCGCTGGTACTCATCTCTGGCAGCAGCACAGTCCATGGTGGCTGTTATCTGAGGAACACCGATACCGAGCACTTCCCTGGTGGTGCAGGCAGCGCCCGGCCCGATACCAACCAATACCCCGGAGACTCCCGTCCTCATCAGCTCCAGGGCTGCGTTATAGCTGACACAGTTACCCACGACAACCGGCAGTGGTATAGCTTCACAAAGCTCGGAAAAGACCAGCCCGCGATAGCTTTTTGAGACGTGCTTGGCAGTGGTAACCGTGGACTGGACAAAAAGGACATCGGCTCCGGCTTCAGCAACTATAGGAGCAAAGCGCTTGGCGTTGGCCGGCATTACCGACACAGCGCATACCGCCCCTGCCTCCTTAATCCCCCTTATTCGTTCACCGATAAGGTTCTCTTTTATCGGCTGGGAGTAGATCTTCTGGAGCAGAGCAGTCACCTCGGTATTCGACGCCCGAGTGATTTCGCAAAGAATATCATCCGGGTTATCGTAACGTGTCTGTACACCCTCCAGGTGAAGAACGGCCAGACCGCCGAGCTTACTCATCAGAATAGCGGTATCGACATCGGTCACCGCATCCATCGCTGAAGCGATGATAGGAATAGAAAAGGTGAGACCCTCTATCTTGAGATCTATGTTTGTCTGGTCGGGATTGATGGTTACCTCTCCGGGCACTATCGCAACTTCATCAAATCCGTAGGCACGCCGTAGCTGTTTAAACTGGGCCGAAGCCATATTACCATCCTTTCTTAAAGAGAAACTATATCAAAGAGAGCAATTCAAAGTCAAGGAACTCTAACCACAGGCACCTTGCCGGTTTTGCAATTCGTCAGGTAGGCATAGGCTAGTCACCTGATCCGGCGGGCCGCCCGGTAGCTGATTTTATGCTTTATACGGGGGAACTTCGCTGCTGGTATGTGTATTATAAAGGATATCAAAGGGAAATGACAGATTCGGTAGCCGATGATATATACCGGTATGGACGGGTGATCCAGTATCGGTTTATAATATCTAGTCTGAGGAAGATTAGAGGTGATGCCGGTTCTTTACCTGGTGGCGACACCGATTGGTAACCTTGAAGATATTTCCCTGCGTGCTCTACGTATCCTGCGGGAAGTGAATCTGATTGCGGCCGAGGATACCCGACGGACGAAGCAGCTTCTCACCAAATATAATATTAAGACATCGCTAACAAGCTATCACGAGTATAATAAGAAGGCCAAGCTGGATTACGTTCTGGAATGTCTCGGCAGTAAAGATGTGGCGCTTGTTTCCGACGCCGGGATGCCGGGGATGTCCGATCCCGGCTATGATTTGGTCGTAGCGGCCAGTGAGCGGGGTATTCCGGTGGTGCCCGTTCCTGGACCTTCGGCGGTCATCACGGCGCTAGCTGTATCAGGACTACCGGTACAGAGGTTTGTCTATCTAGGCTTTCTACCTCGCCGGGCGAGCAGCCGGGTTAAACTTCTGGAGTCGGTGGCTGGTGAATGCGGCAGTATCGTCGTCCTGGAAACACCTCATCGGCTGAGGGCCAGCCTGCATGATATCAGACTCGCTCTGGGGGACAGAAGAATAGCCGCTTGCCGTGAACTGACTAAGGTATATGAAGAAGTCTTCCGGGGTACGATAAGCGAGGCGATAGAACACTTCACCCAGCCGAAGGGAGAGTTCACCCTGGTCATTGCCGGCAGGGATGAGGAGGCCAAACCGAAGTTGACTGTGGAGATCGAAAAACAGCTACGCAGTATGCGTCAGTCGGGAATAAGGGCCAGAGAAGCGATAACCAGAACAGCTTCGGAGACGGGACTGTCACGAAAGGAGCTTTATCGTGCCTGGCTTAAGCTTCCCTGAGTCTCCGGGATAGCGTAGAATTGTATCACTGAACTGAGGAGGAATGATAAAATGTTTCGAGGGTGTATCTCTCTGGGCGACGTCCGGTGCGATGAATGTCAGCGTATTATTCCCCACTCCGGACACTATCTCATTATTGAAGATGAAGGCAGTATGAAGCGTCTCTGTCAGCATTGCAGCCTGGACAAAGGCTATGCCCACTACAAAGAAGAGAAGGGAGAGCGGGTACTGACCTTCTTTTCAGAGTGAGATTTAGACCAAGCTGTTCGTTTTTTGGCTGGTATTAATAAGGTGCCCCGCCGGATGGCAGTAAATTCGGTTTTTTAAGCAAGGGAGAGTTCATGGTTGAGCGAATTTTTATCGGGGTTGCCTGGCCCTACGCCAATGGTTCTTTGCACCTTGGCCAAGTCGCCGGGGCATATCTACCTCCGGATATATTTGCCCGCTACCACCGTACCAAAGGCAACCAGGTCTTAATGGTATCAGGGTCTGACCAGCACGGCACACCAATAACCCTCCGGGCGGAGCGGGAAGGTGTCGCACCGGGAACTATTGCCGCCCGGTATCACCAGGAGTTTCTCGAATCGTGGCAGAAGCTGGGGATTTCGTTTGACCTGTTTACTTCGACCGGCACGGCGAACCACACCCGGGCGGTACAGGAGATCTTCCTCAAACTTCTTGATAATGGCTATATCTACCGGGGTATTGTTTCCCAACCCTTTTGCCCCCGCTGTCAACGCTTCCTGACCGACCGCTATATCGGGGGCACCTGCCCCTACTGCCGGTCGGAAAAGGCCCGCGGCGACCAGTGCGATGATTGCGGCAAACCATTGAATGCCGCTGAGCTTGTTCAACCACGGTGCTCCTTCTGTGGCGAAGCTCCCGAGTTCAGAGACTCGGAGCATTTCTTTCTTAAACTATCCGCATTCCAGAACAGATTGCTGGAATGGGTGAAGAAGAAGGACTACTGGCGGCAGAACGTCCGCAACTTTACCCTAAGCTACCTGGAGGGCGGGTTAAACGATAGGGCGATTACCCGTGATATCGACTGGGGGGTACCACTGCCCCTACCGGGATTTGAAGGCAAGCGTATCTATGTCTGGTTCGAGGCCGTCATCGGGTATCTTTCGGCAACGAAAGAGTGGGCTCAGCTCTGCGGTAACGAGGAGAAGTGGCACGATTTCTGGCAGGGCGACGAGGCTAAGAGCTACTACTTCATCGGTAAGGACAACATCGTTTTCCATACCATTATCTGGCCGGCGATGCTGATGGGCCGCGGAGACCTGAATCTGCCCTATGATGTACCGGCTAACGAGTTCCTGACTATCGAGGGGAAGAAGCTTTCTACCAGCCGGAACTGGGCGGTGTGGCTGCCCGACTACCTGTCGCGCTATGACCCCGACCCGCTGCGTTACCTGTTATCCATCAGTATGCCAGAGACCAACGACACCGATTTCTCCTGGAGTGAGTTAATCCGGCGTAACAATGATGAGCTGGTGGCAACCTACGGGAACCTGGTACACCGGGTGCTTACTTTCACCTACCGCAAATTTGAAGGCTGTGTGCCGGAGCCCGGGGAGCTTGACGACACAAGTAATAACATGATGAGAGAAGCGGAACTTACTATCGGAAAGGTAAAGGATCTTATCTCAGCGTGTCACTTCAAAGAAGCGGTAAAGTCAGCGATGTCCTTAGCCCAGGAGGCTAATCGCTACCTGGACCTGAAATCTCCCTGGAAGATAATCAAAGATGACCGGCAGAAGGCTGCCACCGCCCTGTATGTTGCTACCGCCGTTATCTCATGCTTGAGAACAGTTCTATATCCCTTTCTGCCCTTCAGCTCCCAAAAGCTGCACGAATATCTTGGCTTTACCGGCAGCGTCGAGGACGACGGCTGGCGGCTACATTCCCCCGCACCGGGTCAGAAGCTGCTGCCACCCGAGCCGCTGTTCGCCAAGCTGGATGAAGAACTAGCGGAAGAGGAGAGCAACCGCTTGCGTCAAAGCTCTGGTATTCAGTAGGTGTCGTTTATTAGCAAGTAGCTTTTAACAGAGGAGGGATTGTTGTCCTTAGATAAAATCTACGCGCCTATCCGGAAAGACCTGGGTAAGATAGAGGACGGGCTATGCTCAATCTATCAAGATAGCCCACCCCGGATTTCTGATCTGTTAGCGCATAGTCTGGGAGCTAGTGGCAAGAGGGTCCGCCCGGCCCTGGTCCTCTTATCGGGTAAGTCCTTTAACTACAACCTCAGTTGTCTTTTGCCTATGGCACTCGCTGTTGAGGTCCTGCATACGGCCACACTGGTCCATGATGATGCCATCGATAATTCCCCGGCACGCCGCGGCCGTGCCACGATTAATAAGCTGTGGGGAGAGGACAAAGCAATACTACTCGGTGACTACCTGCTGGCCAAGGCCGAGGAGCTTGCCGCCACCACAGAAGACCTGCCGGTAATCAGACTCTTCGCCCGTACCATAAAGAATATCGCCAGCGGAGAGTTGCATCAGTCCTTCGATGCGTTCAGGCTTGAGCAGACCAGACAGCAGTATTTAGAGAGGATTTCGGGAAAGACCGCCTCCTTACTCTGCCTAGCTACCGAGTCAGGGGCCATCTTGAGCCAGGCCCCACCGGAAACGGTTACCGCGCTAAGGGAATACGGATACAACCTCGGCATCGCCTTTCAGATTGTGGATGATATCCTGGATTTTGTTGGTGACGAGAAGGAAATGGGCAAGCCAGTAGGCTCAGACCTGGCGGAAGGGACGCTTACCCTGCCGGCGATGCTGATTCTGGAGCATCATCCCGATGATAACCCGGTAAGGCGGCTGTTCCAAAACGAAGGCGACAGACAGGAGAATATCAGACGGGCGATAGGGCTATTTCGCGACTCTCCGCTCGTTGAAGAATGCTACCGGATCGCATCGGACTATCAATCCAAGTGCTGCCTCAACCTCAAGACGCTGCCTGACAATGCCAGCCGGAGGTCTCTGCAAGCGCTGTCTGAGTACGTGCTAACGCGGAAGAAATAGCTACGGCGCAATCCTTTTATTTCTCCCCATCGGTCCAGACACTACCGTCCAGATAGGTCTCCCTCTTGGCAGTGGGCAACTTCTCCTTGAAACAATCGATAACATACTGGCAAGCAGCAAAACCCTCCCTGCGGTGGGCACTGGCTATGGCAACCACCAGATTGATATCGCCTACCTTGAGCCTGCCTGTTCTGTGACAGATAGCGATAGCGTTGAGCTGCCACCTTTTATTCGTTTCGTCCGCTATCTCCTCCAGCCGGCTTACCGCCTTACCGTCAATGTCGCGGTATTCCACAGAGACAACCTGTTTACCCCGTGAACTTTCCCGAAT
>JAQUOC010000015.1 GCA_028717305.1 Dehalococcoidales bacterium
GATACCAAGCGCCATAGCACCCTGCCTGATCAGCTCCCTCTGCTCAATACCGGTAATCGCCTGGTCAGCCACGGACTGCATATAGAAGAGGTATTGACTCTCCCCATAGATCTGCTGATACAGCTTCCCGCTGGTCTTTAGCGTATCGACGTAGTAGCCCATGTCGAACTCAGTATCGTTTACCTTAATCACAACCTCCTGCATCGGCCGGTACTCATCACGATACCAGCCAGACCCGATAACGCCGCCGACGACACCAATCACAGCAAGCCCCAGAATGAGAAAAATGCGCTGCCGCTTCTTCTGCTGCTGCCAACGAGCAAGCTGGTGCCGGGTAAACCTACGCTCGTGTTTCTCTTCCTTCTTTTTCTTAGCCAAGCTCACCCCCGCAAGTCAAAGTAAACACAACCTGTTCTCCGAAACAGGCCCAAACCGAATCTCCGGGAAAAACCGAGAGAAACTTCCTCCCATTGTATAACGCCAAAAACAGTCTTTACAAATATGTGCGGGAGACCGCGGCGGGTATCAGTATTACCCGGTTCAGGAAGATACCTCCCCGCGTTGACAAACTCCATGAACGATTGTTTAATTAGAGTAATCGGGTTACTCTCACATGGCGAGCAGCAGGATAGTTTCAATGACGGTATCGAGAAAAATAGTCTTACATTTTCCGAAACGACTGGCAGACCAGCCGATGATAAGCCGGCTGGTCAAGCATTACGACCTTGATTTCAACATCTTGAAAGCATCAGTTACGCCCGATAAAGAGGGACTGCTGGTACTGGAGCTCAAGGGGAAACAAGAAGACTATGAGAAAGGCGTCAGGTATCTAACCGAAACCGGCGTCACGGTGCAATCGCTCAGCCAAAATGTTACTCGCAACGAAGAAAGGTGTACTCACTGCGGCGCCTGTATAACCATTTGTCCCTCCGGTGCTTTCGAGCTTGACCCGATAAGCAGAATGGTTCGTTTTCACGACAAGAAATGTCTGGCCTGCGGACTTTGCTTGAAGGCCTGCCCCCCGAGAGCGATGGAACTCCACTTCTAGTTTATGTATCAGTCGAGAACCTATCGACACTGGGTTAGAGATATAGATCTAGTCTCTTTTAGCGTCGTAGTAAAAGAGACAGATTTGTGTATCCGTGCCTCAACCAACCTGAAAAGAAAAGCCTTCAGGCTGGTGACAAAATACCGGAATATACTGGAAAGGCATATCGAGCGACATCCTGATTTTCAAACCACTCTTAAACCGATAAGTGTTGAAAGCGACGCCCCCCAGATAGTGAAGGCGATGTCAGCTTCAGCCGAGAGAGCCGGAACCGGCCCCATGGCAGGAGTAGCCGGCGCCATCGCTGAATTCGTTGGCACCGAACTACTCCCTTTTTCGCCGGAGATAATCGTAGAAAACGGCGGCGACATTTACCTGAAGAGTCTTAAGAAAAGACTGATCGGGATTTACGCCGGAAAGTCGCCCCTGACCGGCAGGATCGGCCTGGAAATCGACGGGGCAGATACCCCCCTGGGAATTTGTACATCGTCGGGAACAGTGGGGCACTCCTTCAGCTACGGCAAGGCCGACGCCGTGATAGTACTGTCCCAATCAGCCACTCTGGCAGACACTGCTGCCACTGCCATCGGCAACCTGATCGAGCAACCGAGCGATATATCCAGAGGCATCGAGATGGCTCAACGTATTGAGGGAATAAAAGGGGCAGTAATCATCTCCGGCAGCCATATGGGCCTCTGGGGCGAGGTAAAACTCCGCCAGATATCCCTACAGAACCAGTGCCTGACTGAATAAAAGTACGAACCGACCTGCCGTTAAGTCTCAGGCACCGATTTACCCTACGCCGGCTGCTTCACCGGCCTTGAAGATTGCGTGCTTCACCATAGGCGGTGAAACCAGCTGATTAATGATGACAACAGCAAGAGTGGCATTCAAGATTATGTCACCAAAGACGGGAAACGCATTTCGCGCCAGGAGCGCCAGTCCCATGGCAACACCGGCCTGGGGCAGCAGGGCGAATCCGGCGTACTTTTTCACCGTTTCCTCAGCATGAGAGATTCTGGCACCGATCCTCGCCCCGTAGTATTTACCAGCGAATCTGGCGGCAAATATCAACAACACCATAACGCCGACAATCTTCATAATGTCAAAATCGAAGTGCATTCCCGCCAGTACGAAAAATACAGCAAAGACCAGTTCATCGACCCCCTCAACCACAATAAACGGCTCCTCCTCTGCCAGCCTATTGGCCACGACAAAGCCGACGGCCATATTCGCCATAATCAAAGAAACACCCAGCATATTGGCGCCCCCGGTGCATAGCGTAATAATCCCTAAAACTGCCATCAACAGCAGGGCACGTGTTTTTGCCAGTCTGGTTATGTAAACCAAAGCGAAGCCGAAGGCGGTACCTATTCCGACAGACTCGATTACCTCCAAGAAAGGAACCCCCAACATCTGATAGAAAGAAGCGCCACCGATGCCGCTCACTAGCGGCTGTGCCACCCCGACAGCAATAGCAAAAGCAATGACAGCTACGGCATCATCAATTGCCACCAAGGCCAAGAGCGTCGTCGTTAGTGGCCCTTTCGCCCTGTATTCACGCGTTACCGCCAGAATTGTTGCCGGGTCCGTAGCACATGCTATCGCTCCAATGATAAAAGCCATCGGGAAGTAAAAATGCGAAACGGTTGCTTGAGGGATATCCAAAATGAGAGGAGCCAGCAAGACCACGCCCAGAGTAACGATGAGCCAGGCGGCTAAAGCCTGCACCATCGTTATCCAAGCAATGCTTCTACCCAGCTTCCGAATAGACCCCAAGCGTAGACTGCCGCCGATCGCATAGGCAATAATTCCCAGCGCAACAGAGGTGACTAAATTCAGGCTCTCTATCGTAGCCCTCGGTACAAGATTCAGGACGGAAGGGCTCAGCAAGAGACCGACGACAATATAGCCGGTAATTCTGGGAAGTTTAAGCTTTTTGGCCAACTTCCCGCCGAAAAAGCCGGCGACTATCATCACTCCTATCGCTAACACCAAATCTGTGGTCACAAAGGGCAACCCCTCTAGCTCTACTCTATCCCGGTCGCACGCTTTCTCCGTACAACTTCACGTCACAGCAGCTCAATGAGTTTCCGCCACTCCAAATCGCCCCTCCTGAGACTTCCGGCAGGCAGGTAATAACCGGGCTGTAGCTTTTGCGCCGGTATACCCGGTTGGACTCCGGCCTCAAGCAAATCACTAAGCCAGGCATATCCGACGACTTCGGTCCGGATAGGCTCGAGGCGAGGAATCAGCGCTTCGTCTGTGACAATACCATAATCTCCTTCAAGGTACTCAGAGCGAGAGAGGGTCGTCTCTTCTCTTCCAGCGCCAAGCCTCGAACACAAGCTATCTCCCAGAACCCGAAACATATGGTCAGGGGGCAAATCCACACGCACCATCACGTATACATCAATCAAATCATGGTGCCGGCGGTGTTCCACCTCGGACTCGGGAATAACGAGCCTGGCATTACCCATCTCAATTGTCTTAACCGTAAGCCTCAACTTTTCCGGGGGATTATACACACTGAGCCATTTACCCGGCAAAGCAATCTCGGTAACTTCCTGACTGACGACTTCCTCGCGAAACTCAAACTCAAACTTGACGAATATTTTGAAATTATTAGCCATAAATTCTTGAAAGGCAGTTTCACCCAGCTTCTGCAGCATAAAGCTATCAACGACTTTAGCCAGCTCCGAGGAACTACTGGTGGCACACCCGGAGACCGAGCAGTATTTGTAGAGGCTCCCCACAGCAAAGTGCAGGCACTTCATATAGTCCCTCACATCCAGAACGAACAGTTTCCTCTGATTCCTCCATCTATCCAGCTCCTCCTGTGAGAATACTACTCTGGTCCCTCTGCGCGTCTCAGCCAACTCGCCTGCTGCCACATAGTTCTTCAAGTAATCCGCACCGGGCAGCTCAAGGTAGCGACGTGCTTCCTCAACAGTCAACCACTTCTTCATTCCGCTCCCTCCTCAAACGAGTATCCCTGCCACACCACCGGCGACAACTGTATACTCCGGTAAGAACACGGCATAAAATATGAAACCCGTGTACCGGGTACGATTAGAACCAACATCTGTCTAATATTCTTCGTCCAGATAGCACTGCAGAATAAGAGCAGCCGCTATAGCGTCATCATACCTGGCTTTCTTATTCCGAGCATCTTGTATCAAGCGCCGGGCAGAAACTGTTGATAGGCGCTCATCCCGGTACTCCACCGGAGCCCGAGTCTGACCACGCAGTCTCTCGGTAAGAGCCTCCACTTTTTTTGCCTGCTCACCGATACTGCCGTCCATAGAACGAGGTAAACCGACAATGACCCGCTCAACCTGATGCAGGCTGATAATATCAGTAATTGCCTGGATATCTGACTCTTCGTTCCGCCGTTTAATAATGGTAAACGGGCTTGCCAGTATACCCTGGGGGTCGCTGAGGGCTACCCCGATCCTCTTATCACCGATATCGAGCCCCAAGATACGCGTTATGACTGCCTCCCTTAAAAGACCTCAAAAGCACCCTGATCGTAGTCAACGAGATTAACAGCGGTAAATCGACAGGCTAAAACCACTCGACCTAAACCAGGCTCTTTACCAGCTGAAGAGCCTCCTCCAACCTGCTTTTATCTTTACCACCCGCCTGGGCGAATTGAGCCTTACCTCCTCCACCACCACCGGTCACTTTGGCAACCTGTCGAACTATCTCACCGGCATTATAGCCTTTAGCAATCAGATCCGGAGTTACTGCAGCCAGGAAAAGGGGTTTGTCATCATAAATCGTACCCAGTACTATCACCACGCTCTTCAACTCCTCGCGGAGGCGGTCGCTCAGTTCGCGTAGGGCTTCCAGACGACAAGAAGGAACACTGACAGCCAGCATGTTAACCCCGTTAACCACTGCTACCTGACTCAGCAAAGATACCGATAATTGCCGGGACAGCTCCCGCTCCAGAGTCAAGACTCGCCGGCGCTCCGTTTCCAATTCAACCGACAAAAGAGCTACCCTGTCCTGAATTTCACCTGCTGTCGTCCCCAGAGAATCGGCAATGCTATCCAAACTGAAAAATCGCCGGTTGACAAATTCTTCAGCCTCCCTGCCGGTAACAGCCTCAATACGGCGTAAGCCAGCGCCGACGCTACCCTCACTAACAATCTGAAAGAAGCCTATCTCTCCGGTTGAACTGACATGAGTACCGCCGCAGAGCTCGGCACTGACAGCCGTCTCCCCTATTTTCACCACACGGACGATATCCCCATACTTTTCATCGAATAAAGCTATCACGCCTTCCGCAATCGCCTTTGAATAGGGGACCTCCTCACTATGCACCTTCAGATTCTGACGAATCTTATCGTTGACAATATGGCTTGCTCTATGCAGTTCTTCCCTTGTCAGTGCTGCCAAATGGGAAAAATCAAATCTGAGCCGCTCCGGAGTCACCAGCGAACCTCTTTGCTGAACGTGCTCGCCCAATACCTGACGCAGGGCCAGCTGTAGCAAATGGGTCGCCGTATGATTACGGGCGATGTCGAGGCGCCGCTGTCCATCCACTACCGCCTCAACAATATCGCCAACGGCAAAACTCCCATCACTGACATAACCGTGGTGTACAGTGGCATCCTGTAAGCTGCGAGTAGTATCGGTAACAGAAAATCGGCCCGACGGGCCAACCAGCTCACCGGTATCACCCACCTGCCCCCCCATTTCTCCGTAAAAAGGAGAGGCCTCCAGAACAACGCTTGCCTCCTTCCCCTCCTCCACCGTCTCCACAGACCTGCCGTCAATCATCAGGTAGACTACAGGCGATTTATGCTTAAGGCTATCATAGCCAACAAAGACAGTCTTCTGAACCTCATGGCGCTTATCCATTTTACCCGGTACGTTGAGAGACCTGGCGAACTTGTGGGAGGCACGGGCCTTTTCCCGCTGCTTTGCCATTTCCTTTTCAAAACCGGCCAAATCCATCGATAAACCGGACCTGGAGGCAACTTCTTTGGTCAGCTCTACAGGGAAGCCGTAGGTATCATACAGCTTAAACGCCTGTTTACCCGGGATTACCTTTATACCCTTACCGGCTGCCTCTTCAATAATCTCGTCCAATAATCCCAGGCCGGTGCTGAGTGTCTCGCTAAATCTAGCCTCTTCACTCTCAATCACCCTGATAATAAAGTCTTCCCTCTGTACTATTTCCGGATAGATATGGCTCATCTTCTGAATGGTAGCCTTAGCTACCTCGGCCAGAAATGGTTTATCCTTGGCCAATCTCCGGCTAAACACTGCCGCCCGCCTTAGCAGCCGTCGCAGTACATAGCCCCGCCCATCGTTAGCAGGTATTACCCCGTCACCGATCAAAAAGGCAACCGCCCGGCCATGCTCAACTACCACCCGCATGGCATTATCGGTCTCCTCATCAGAGCCGTATTTCTTCTCCGCAAGTTCCGATACACACTCCAGCAAAGGCATAAAGAGGTCAGTTTCATACACGGAAGCCTTACCCTGCATTATCGCGGCTACTCTCTCCAAACCCATTCCGGTATCAATATTGGGCTTGGGAAGCAAAGTGCGACGGCCGGCCTCATCCTGGTTATACTGGGTAAAAACCAGATTCCAGATCTCAGAAAATCGCCCGCAACCACAGGCAGGGCTGCAGGAAGGCTTACCACAGCCGATATTCTCGCCCAGATCATAGTGTATCTCGCTGCACGGACCACACGGTCCGGAATTACCGGGCGGCCCCCAGAAATTATCCTCCTCACCAAACCGCAATATCCTTGCCTCCGGTACTCCTTGCTTACGCCAGTACCCCAGAGTTTCTTCATCATCAAGAAAGATGCCTATCCACAGCCGCGATGGCGGCAGTCCCAAATCACGGGTAACAAATTCCCACGCCCAGCTAATAGCTTCCTGCTTGAAGTAGTCCCCGATACTGAAGTTACCCAGCATCTCAAAGAAAGTGAGGTGAATCAAGTCACCTACCGATTCGATATCAGTAGTCCGAAAGCACTTCTGACAGGAAGCTAAACGGGGATTAGACGGCTGCTTCTCGCCTAAATAGTAAGGCTGAAACTGAACCATGCCGGCACTGGTAAAAAGCAAAGTGGGATCTCCCCGGGGTATTAAAGAATCGCTGGGGATGATGTCATGCCCCCTCTCCTTAAAAAACTTCAAATATGCCGACCGGATTTCATCACCTGTCATCCTATTCCAACCTCTGGCTGAGAATAACCAATGTATACGATTTTAGTGCAAGCTATACTAGCTGTCAACGAAGAGAAAGTTCCCGAGATAAAACGCAGCAGGCAGGATAAACAGCCTCAATGTCCCTGGAGTAATCTATCTAAATACTTTCTTAGTCCCGGCCCGATATCAGGGTCCTTTAGCGCCAGGGCTATCGTCGCCTCAAGCCAACCGGAAGGAGTTCCGGTATCATAGCGGACCCCTTCAAACTCGCAGGCGTTTATCGCATGCTGCTTGAGCAACAACTGCAGAGCATCGGTCAGTTGAATTTCCCTAATCCTGCCGGGCGGGGTAGCGGCAAGTGCATCAAATACCTCAGGCGCAAGGACATACCTGCCCACTATGCCCAGGTTAGACGGCGCTTCTTGCGGCGGGGGCTTTTCGACCAGACTCAGCACCCGGTACAAACGGGAGGAAATCTCCTCAGGTTCAATGATGCCGTACCTGGCAGTATCCCGGGCGCTCACCCTCTCAACAGCAACCACACTGGCGCCCCGCTGCTGATAAACATCGATCATCTGTTTGAGAGCCGGCACCGGACTATCGATGATATCATCGGGGAGCAGAACAGCAAACGGTTCGTCAGCAATGACATTCCTGGCGATAAGAACGGCATGCCCGAGACCCAGCTGCTCCTTCTGTCTGATGTAGCAGATATCGATCAGGTTGGACAGCCGACGCATCTCCTGGAGCATTTTGTTATCCCCCTTCTGCTCCAGAACGTATTCCAACTCAAAATAGCGGTCAAAGTAGTCCTCTATGGCATGCTTACCCATCGCAGTTATCAAAATAACCTGCTCGATACCAGAATTGATTGCCTCTTCCACGGCATACTGAATGAGCGGCTTATTGACCAGCGGCAACATCTCTTTCGGCTGCGACCGAGTTACAGGCAAGAACCGGGTCCCCCAACCGGCAGCAGTGATAATTGCCTTGCGCACCTTCATGGTGTCCCTCCTTATTTCCCCCCTTGCTGAAGGGCAAAAATAGCAGCACCGAGCATTCCGGCATCGTTGCCAAGCCGACTGGAGACTATCGACACCGCCTCAGCCGATACCAGAAACGCCCTCTCCCTCACCACCCTCCTGACCGGATCAAGCAAAAGGTCTCCCATCCTGGCCACCCCGCCACCAACTACGATCATTTCCGGGTTGAAGATATTAACCAGATTTACCATACCCACCCCCAGATAGGTGGCAGCCTGATTAATAACATTCAGGGCAAGAGAGTCCCCCTCCCGGGCGGCTAAGGCTACCTTTTCTGCGGTAATATCCTCCAGTCTACCCGCAACAATCTCATTTAAAGAAGACGGTTCCCCACGGGAAACATGTGCCGCCGCCTCCCTGGCAATAGCAGTGCCCGAAGCCAGTGCCTCCAGGCAGCCGGTATTGCCGCACCGGCACCTTGGCCCGTTAGCCTCAATAACCATATGGCCTATCTCTCCGGCACTACCGGATGAGCCTGTGTATAGCCTGCCGTCGATGATAATCGCCCCGCCGATGCCGGTACCCACCGTAAGGCAGACAAGGTTGTCTACTCCCTTCCCTACACCAAGCTGATGCTCACCCCAGGCCGCCGCATTGGCATCATTTATGAGCACGGCCTTAACACCAAGCCTATCCCTCAACATATCCCGCAGCGGAATATTACGACACCCGGGCAGATTCGGCGAAAAGACTATCACCCCGGCCTCCGGATCTATCACCCCGCAAGCAGCAATACTTGCACAACACACCCGGGACAAGTCCATGTCCTGCCGGCTGATAAGCCGGCCGACCGCAGAAACTACCCGCTCGACTATTGCCTCAATGCCGTCATCAGCCAGGGTAGGACAGTATTCTCGGGCCAGTATCTCATATCCTCCAGCAGAAACGATACCGGCAGCTATTTTGGTGCCACCCAAATCCACAGCTATGACCGGTGATCTACAACCATCGGCTTTCATCATCTTGGTATCACTTTATCCCATATCGTACGATTTGTCGAGACTGATCACGACAAATCCGTTGCCCCCTACCGGTATTGACTCGATAAGGTATCACCTGCTAAATTAAACCCGTGCCGTATGCTTTTCACTATCTGAAGTCTATCCGGAAGATACTGGAACGGGTCCCCTTCGGGCTTATTACCGATGTCGACGGGACGATCAGCAAGACCGCCCCTACGCCACAGCAGGCCAGAATTTCTCCGCTGTGCCGACAATACCTCGCGAAACTCTCCGGCCAACTAACACTGGTAGCCGCTATCTCGGGAAGGCCGCTGAACCAGGTCCGGGAAATGGTGGGGGTTGACAGCATGGTCTATGTCGGCAACCATGGTCTGGAGCGATGTAGAGCGGGCGGAATCGAGTTGAAGGACAGCACCCCCGATTATTCCAAGATAGTAAAATCAATGATAGAAGAATTAAACCCGCTGCTTCCCGATGAGGGTATCATCATCGAAGACAAGGGGATAACGGCTACCATTCACTATCGTCTCTCCCCCGAACCTGAGCTGGCGGAGAGAAAAATATTGAATGCACTGAACGGCTCAACGCAGGCCAAAAGTCTCAGAATTACTCGTGGGAAAATGTCTTTCAACCTGCTGCCCCCGATAGAGGCCGACAAAGGCACCGCGACAATGGACCTGATAAGGGAGTACAACCTGAAGGGGGGCATATACCTGGGCGACGACTACACGGACATCGACGCCTTCAGGGCGATACACGCCGCCTGCCGTGAGCGAGACTTCCAGGGACTTGCCATCGGCATTATCGGTTCGGAAACACCGGAAAACCTGGAGAAAGAAGCAGATTTTACCCTGAACGGGGTGGGTGACGTCGAGCTCCTGCTCAAGTGGATGACGAATGACGCTCTTCGATCAAGCTGACCGCATCCTCCAACAGACACAAGAGCCAATTAGTGATATCCTCTTTTTCGATCGACTCTTTTAGCGCACCAGCACGCCTCTTCCTCTCCTCGAGGGGCATCATCAGGGCCTGATAGAGAGCCTCTGTTGTCCCCTCCAGATCAGCCGGCGCTACCGTCAGGGCATAAGCGCCTAGCTGATCGCAGGCACCAACCGTTTCAGAGAGCACCAGGACGCCGTCCCGGTCATTGACCGTAGGACCTTCCTTGGCAACCAGATTCATACCATCGATAACGGCATTAACCAGCAGAACGTCATAAAGCCGCATGCCGGCCAGGGCCTGAATATAGTTGTTTTCATAGAAGAAATCGATAGGATACCATTCCCGCGTCGCATACTTACTGTTTATCGCCTCTATCAACTGGGTGGCCTCCTCCATATAGCGCCGGTATAGCCTCAGATGGGTTCGGGTGGGTACCAGAAAGGCGACGAACTTGACCCGCCCCCGAAGCTGGGGGTAACGCTCCAGCAGTATATCAAAGGCCTTGAAACCACGAATGATGTTCTTGCTGGGTTCAGCCCTATCGACGCGAATTATAGTACGTTCGCCGCAAAGACTGGACAGCTCCCGTTCATATTCCTGTAACCTGGGTGTGGCAAGCAGCTTCCTGATGCCGGCGGTATCGATTGATATCGGGTATACCTTAACTTGAGTAAGGTGCCCCTCTGTCTTAACGGTATGCCGGGTATAGTCTACCTCGGCCCCGTCAAGGGATGATTCACAGCAGTGGAGGAAATTGTGAACGTCCCGGTCTGTCTGCAGGCCGACAATATCCGCAGCACATAAACCCCGGAAAATAGCCTGCCGCATATAGCCCGGCAACAGCTTCCAGTAGCTCACCGACGGCCATGGGATATGAGTAAAGTGCTGTATTACCAGATCGGGCATCTGACGCCTCAAGTAGGTAGCAGCCAGATAGAGATGATAGTCGTTAAGTATCACTATCGGCGGTGACTCGCTTCTCATAACCTCATCAATAATCGTCCTGGCGAAAGCCCGGTTCACTTCAACGTATCCCTGCTCCCAGGCATCATGAGTATTGATATCGATGTTGGGTGTGGTAGGCGAGTTCCACATATAGTGCTGCAGGAACCAGAGCAGAGGGTTGCAGATAACGCTGTAGTACTTATGGTAGGTATCTCTGTGGCACAATACGAAGCGGAGATACAGTTTGTCACCTTTTACCGGTGCCCTAAAACGCCTGCCCTGCGCCTTCCGGGCAATCTCCCGGTCTCCCCGGCCCATAGCACAGGCTATCCAGTCAAGCTCAACATAGCGGCCGAGGCTGCTAAGCGCAGTAACCACTCCACCGCTGCCGCGGCGCGAGCGAAGCTGCCCTTCATCCGTTAGGTAGTACTCGATAGGCCCGCGGTTGCTGGCCAGAATGATCCGCCTGCCGGATAACCTCCGGCGGCATAACTCCTTGAGACGGGTATCTCTATCCTCCTGGCCAACTTCCAATCCGGACCCTCCTCCCGGGATGCATAATTCAGAGACACTGATTCTATATTCCCGGGAAACTAGCCGAACTGTAGCACTCCGGTAGCAAGCCTGTCAATAAAATCCGCTTGACAAAGCCCTGCAAAGGGATTAAACTATAGGCATATATGCGCATATATAGTGAGGAAGGATGTATAACCTGATAAGATCACTGAAAGCACTGTCCGATGAAACCAGGCTCAGGATACTAAACCTGCTGCTGGAAAGGGAGTGCTGCGTTTGTGAGGTAATGCAGGCACTTAATGTATCCCAGACCCGGGCTTCACGTAATCTGGGTATCCTGTACGATGCCGGTTTTCTTAAGTTAAGGAAAGACGGACTGTGGTCACTGTACTCGATAGACAGAGACGGCATGGCAGAATACTTACCCTACCTGGTTGACGCGGTGAAGAAGGCGCTTAAGGAAAACAGACTGGTCGTCCAGGACAGGGAGCGTCTGATGAAGGCCGAGCGCGTCGGACCCGGCCGTGTTCGGCAGCTAAGACGGTAACACTATTTTTTTGTCTGAAATTGATGCGTTAATGCGCATAAGAGGATATAGTAACTAAATGGAAGGCATTGAAATCCTACGCGGCGGCCTGAACGGACTGGCAGAATATCTATCTCTGCATGTCATCACCTGTCTGGTGCCGGCCCTTTTCATCGCGGGAGCCATTTCTGCTTTTGCCTCACAAGCTGCCATTCTCAAGTACTTCGGCCCCCAGGCCAAGAAACCGATAGCCTATTCAGTAGGCTCCGTTTCGGGGGCAATCCTCGCCGTGTGCTCCTGTACGGTACTGCCGCTATTCGGCGGTATCTACAAAAGGGGAGCCGGGCTCGGTCCGGCGATAGCCTTCCTGTTTTCGGGACCTGCCATCAACATACTGGCCATTGTCTATACCGCCAACATACTGGGTTACCAGCTGGGAATAGCGAGAGCGGTAGCGGCCATCGCCTTTGCCGTTTGTATCGGTCTAATCATGGCCTTTATCTTCAGAAAAGAGGAAGGACAAAAAGCACAGGCCCAGGCCTTTGTCCAGATCGAAGCTGATGCCGACAAAAAGAAGCCCTGGCAATATGCCATATTCTTCGGTACCCTTATTGCTATCCTCATCACCGCCGCCTCGAAGTACTGGATAGCTCTGGGCATTCTGGGTGGCGTTTTGGGTATCGCATTATGGCGCTGGTTTACCGCAGAGGAGATGAAGGAATGGATGCAAGAGACCCTTTACTTCCTCAAGCGCATCCTGCCCTGGCTGTTAATCGGGGTATTTATCGCCGGGATACTGGGCGTGGTCATTCCGCCAGCCGCAATGGCTGCCTATATGGGCGGGAATACTATCTTGGCCAACTTTATCGCTTCCATCGGCGGAGCCCTGATGTATATCGCCACACTCACCGAGGTGCCCATCATCAAAACGTTTCTGGACTTAGGCATGGGCAACGGGCCGGCACTGGCACTACTTCTGGCCGGACCAGCCCTGTCAATCCCCAGCATGCTCGCCCTCCGGGGCATTATGGGTACCAAAAAAATGCTGGTTTACGTCACCCTGGTGGTGGCAGCCGCCACCATCACCGGGCTGATATACGGATCAATAGTATGAGGAGGTGAATATGATAAAGATAAAAATCTTCGGCTCTACTCCGCCGTGTGTTAAATGTAAAGAACTGGAAAGGCGGGCAACGAACGTTGCCGGGAAGTATCCCGACCAGGTCGAGGTCACCAAGCTCGACGTCTTCTCTGCAGAAGGCGACAAATACGGCATAATGCTAACACCGGCTATGGTAATAAACGACAAGATTGTCTCGGCAGGAAAGCTTATTCCCGAAGAAGAGATAGAAAAAGCAGTAAAAAGGGAACAGGAGGTATGAGCATGAAGGTAAGGATGGAGGTATTCAGCGGGGACCCGCCCTGTCCCGGGTGTGTCGCTATACTAGCACTGGCCGACGAGTATGCCAAAAAGTATAAGGACAAGCTGGAGGTCGTCAAGCTGGTGGGACAGGAAGCAATAGCCAAGTTCGAGGAGTACAAACTCGGCTGTGTACCGGCGGTGGTCATCAACGAGAAGATAAGAATCGAGGGCATCTGTCCCAGCCGGACTACCCTCGACAGCGCACTAAGGGAGGGCGGACTATGAACAAGGTGAAAATCGAAGCATTTCTGTCGGTACCGACCTGCTCGGGCGGAGTTAACCTCAGCAGGCTCCTTGAGGAAATCAAAAAAGAGTACGGCAGTCGGGTTGACATCGTCACCCGTAAAGGAAGGGATGAGCTGTTTGAGAAGTACAACCTGACCACCGCTCCGGCATTAGTCATCGGCGGCCTGGTTCGGATAATGGGACTGTGTCCCAGCAAGGAGTCATTGATATCAGCCCTGAAAGAGGCAGGGTTAGAATAATCTGGGTAGTAGTTGTTAACGCTACCACCAGGGGTTGGTGAAGAGGCGGGATACCTCGACACTCAATTAAACGGGGAGGGCGCATGGAAATCAAGGTCCTGGGTCCGGGATGTCAAAAGTGTCACGAGCTAGACAAGAGGACGAGAGAAGTCGTCCGGGAACTGGGTATCGATGCCGATGTGGAATATGTCCAGGACATTAAAAAGCTGGTCGAGCACGCTATCCTGTTCCCTCCCGGCCTGGTGATAAACGGTAAGCTGGTAAGCTCCGGAAAGGTGCTTAGCAAGAAAGAGATCGGGGAACTGATTAATTCTGCTGCAAGCCAGGATGAATCGAAAACATAGCAATACAGTCCGCTACGAAAGGGGGACCAATGTTAGAGAAAGCTAAATCCGTTCGGATGCAACTGCTGGTATTAGCAATAATATCAATATCCGCATTACTGCTGGCAAGCTGCACCGCCTCACCCACCATACCTGAAGATCCCAATGGCAATGAGCCGCAATCAAATCTGATAATCAACCTCCTCGGTACAGAATCCGGGATTCCGGTTAACAGCGGAGGAAAGACATCGTCGGATTCCGAGGTAATTTCTGCAGACGGATCGATAGCTCTTTCGGTAGACAGTGGTACTTCGTTTCTGGACAGCAGCCAGAACCCCGTACAGTCTATTCAGGTGATAATCAGCCCCGATCCTCCGGCTGCTCCGGAAAACACCGTCATGATTGGCCCGGCCTATGACTTTCTACCGGAAGGGATTACCATCGACGCTCCGATCAGACTTACCCTTAGCTATAACCCTGCTGAAATACCCCAGGGAACCAAGGAGAGTAACATCTATATCGCGCGTTTCGATGATGACGGATGGGAAACGATGCGCTACAAGCAAGTGGACATCAATAATCACAGGATAAGCACGTTGATTAACTCTCATAGCGGATATGCTATTCTGGCTCCGACGGCACAAGATGAACCTGCGCCGGCTCCCGAACCTGCTCTGCAAGCCAACCGGGTAGATCTAGTCTATTTTCACCGGACCAACCGCTGTTACAGCTGCAACTGGGCCGAGGCAGAAACACGCTATACCCTGGAAGCCTATTTCCAGGAGGAACTGAACAGCGGCAAGATAACCTTTGAGTCGATCGATGTTCAGGAGGGCAGCAACGCTGCCATTATCGAAAAGTATGGTGCCTACACATCTCAACTATTCATCAATACCGTAATCGATAACACCGACCATATTGAGCACATCAGCGAAATCTGGCAGCTCATAGGAGACGAGGAAGGCTTTATCCTTTTCATGGAAACCAGGATTAATAACGCACTCGAGGAAATTAGCTGATGGATTTCGGCGGATTCATCTCCGGTTCTTCCGGAATCTTGAGTACTCCCGCAATCGCGGCCTTCTCCCTGGGTCTACTCACCGCGATAAGTCCCTGTCCCCTGGCCACCAATATCGCAGCGATAGCCTACATCAGCCGGGGAGTTACCGAACGCCGCTATGCAGTCACCGCCAGTGCACTCTATACACTGGGGAGGATGGTAGCCTACTCTACCCTCGGTTTCCTGATTATCAGGGCCAGCCTCGAGATTCCCGGAGCAGCGATGTTTCTTCAGGATACCGGCGAAAAAGTCCTCGGGCCGATCCTGATTGCGGTAGGCATAATATTACTGAATGTGCATCGCTTCCGCTTTATTGCCGGAGGCTCCGGAATGTCTTCACTAGGAGCCAGAGTAAGCCGCTGGGGGAAAATAGGAGCTTTCTTGCTGGGAATCGTCTTTGCTCTGGCATTCTGCCCCTATAGCGCCGTACTTTATTTTGGAACACTGATTCCGCTTAGCCTTAAATCGACCGGCGGGGTGGCTCTGCCGGCAGTGTTTGCCATCGGTACCGGCCTGCCGGTATTGATATTCGGCATATCGCTATCCTTTGGCATCACCCGCGTCTCCTCGTGGTTTGAAAAACTGACCCGCGCTCAGAGGATTATTCGTATTGTTACCTCCTGGGTGCTAATCGGTATCGGGGTGTACTACTTGATCTTATGGCTACAGAGATTTTAACAAGCTAAGCACAGCGCATATAAGGTAATAATATGAGAGATTTAATGAGGGCTTTAAAAGCACTTTCCGATGAAACAAGGCTCAGAATTTTGAATCTCCTTTTCGAACGGGAGTGTTGTGTCTGTGAAGTGATGCAGGCACTGAATATCTCCCAAACTAGGGCTTCACGTAATTTAAATGTACTGTATGATGCCGGATTCCTCCATCTGAGGAAAGAAGGACTCTGGTCTCTTTATTCTATTGATGCAGAAGGAATGCCAGGATACTTTGTCGATCTACTCGAAGCTACTAAAAAGTCCACCTCAGGCAATATCATTATGACTCAAGATCGGAAACGTCTCCTGAAGGCAGAACGTGTAGGACCCCACTGTGTCAGAAAGATGCAGAAGTAATTTTTTTGCTATTTTTATGCTTAAATACGTATATGAGGAAATCAGGTTGTGTCCATAGAAGTAATTGAAGTCCGGCGTGGCGGTCTGAATGGCTTAACGGAATATATCTCCTTACATGTGGTCTCCTGTCTGATACCGGCGATAAATATTCTTGCCATCGTCTATACCGCTAACCTTTTGGGCTATGAGATGGGAGTAGCCCGGGCGGTGGGAGCAATCAGTTTTGCCGTTGTTATTGGCCTCATCATGGGTTTCATCTTCAGAAAAGAGGAGGGGCAAAAAATACAGGGCCAGGCATTTACCCCGGTCGCAGATGACTCAGCAGGTAGGAAACCCTGGCAATATGGCATTTTCTTTGGCTCGCTACTCGGTATTCTGATTACCGCCGCTGGAAAGAACTGGATCCCCTTTGCAATTCTATGCGTCGTACTGGGGTTTTCTATGTGGCGCTGGTTCACCATTGATGAGCTCAAGTACTGGCTTAAAGAGATCGCCTTCTTCCTGAAGAAGATAATACCCTGGCTGCTGATCGGGGTATTCATCGCAGGGATTCTTGGTGTGGTCATCCCTCCGGAGGGTAAGGCAAGACTGATGGGAGGAAACACTCTTCTCGGTAATTTCATCGCCTCTATTGGTGGGGCCCTCATGTACATTGCTACCCTCACCGAGGTACCTGTGATCAAGACCTTCATGGATTTAGGCATGGGCAAAGGACCGGCACTGGCGCTGCTGGTGGCCGGATCATCACTATCGCTACCATGTATGCTTGCCCTACGGGGAATCATGGGCACTAAAAAATGCTGACTTATGTTACACTGGTGGTAGCAGCTGCCACAATCGCCGGATTGATATACGGAGCTATGATGTAAGCAGAAACGAGGTTAACAAAACCAAAGGCTACAATGATGGATAAGAAAGTAAAACCTAGAGATAAAGTGAATAACCGGGATAAGAGACATAGAATAGCTTTATGCTGGCTCGCCTTGTCTTTAGTGGTAGTTCTGTCTGTCGGTTGCGGCATAATCAATAAGCCACCGGTGATCCAAAGTATTACGGCTGAAAGGAACTGGGTTGATACCTCTCATAGCGTCACTATCGAGTGCCTTGCCTCCGATCCAGATGGTGACGGGCTGAGCTACCATTGGTTAGCCAACGCAGGCACTGTCTCTGGAGCTGGTTCAATCGTCACCTGGACCGCGCCTGATAACCCTGGTGACTATACAGTTGCTTTAGCGGTGAGCGATGGTAGAGGGGGTAAGGCAACGGCATCACTAACCTTAGATGTCCGGCTTAATAACCTACCGGTTATCGAGGATCTAATTGCTGAGTTGCTATCGTTAAGGGCAGGTGATAGTGCCACCGTCGAGTGCCTTGCCTCCGATCCGGACGGAGATGAGCTTAGCTACCAGTGGTCAGCCAACGCCGGCACTATCTCCGGAACTGGTTCAATCGTCACCTGGACGGCGCCTGGTGCGCTGGCCCCTTTGGGAGGTACGGTTAGTGTTACCGTAAGCGACGGTAGAGGCGGTGAGGTAATATCAGAGATATACATTATGATACAACCTAATGAACTTCCGGTGATCGAGGATTTGATAGCAGCGGTACACTCGGTGAGATCTGGCGAGGAGATTGCTATTGAATGTATCGCCTCCGATCCGGACGGAGATGAGCTTAGCTACCAGTGGATACCTAATGGGGGGACTATCTCAGGTGATGGCTCGAGCGTGATCTGGACGGCACCTGACTCGCCTGGTAATTATTCTGTCACGGTTGATGTATCTGACGGCAGAGATGCCGTGAGCGCATCGGAGCCTCTTGAACTAGAGGTACTACCGAATCAGCCTCCGGTAATTAATAAGTTGAAAGCAGAAAAAACGATCCTCCTCATCGGAAAGAGCACAGTTATCAGATGTGAAGCTTCTGATCCGGAAGGCGATGAGATCACTTACGAGTGGTCAGCCGACGGGGGAGAGTTTTCTGGTGACGGTGAAGAGGTAAACTGGACTGCCGCCGGTGGATGTGGTGATCAAGTAACCATCATCGTAACCGTAGAAGATGGTTATGGCGGTGAAGCCAGCGCGGAGATAAAAATATGGGTTCGAACACCCGGCTGAGGCTAGCCCGAGGTGGCCTGTACGGTCACCAATAGACTAAATGACGTTGCAAAAATGAGGCCGGCTGCTATAGAATTTACGGAGTACTTAAATGGCTTGCGTAAGGAAACATTGATATACGGTAGACTACCGAAAATAGGCCTATTATTACTAACTCTGGTGTTAACCGCGTTCCTAGCGGCAGCAGCACTGTTTACAGCAAAGCCGGTTGAGGCCGGCTGAGGGGGCTGCAGCGGCGGGTCGTCAGGTCATCCGACGACCGTGAATATTGAGGTCGATGTTAATCCCATAGGAGGAGGCACCATCAAGCTAGGTGATTACTCCCCATCCTCCTATCCCGAGGTTTTCGAAGCCGAATTTGCTGATAGTATTATGATTGAAGCACTGGCAGAAGAGGGTTTCCATTTTACTCATTGGAGTGGAGAGCCGATGGGCGAGGACAACCCGGTAGAGATAAGGGCCATTAGAGCGATGACCATTACGGCCAACTTTGCCTCTGACGTCGTTAAGAGCCCGGCATCTTTTGCCTTGGATTCGCTAATCGTCAACCCATCTGAGGTAAATATTGGCGAGCAGGTGCTGATAAACGCTCTGGTCACTAACACCGGGGAACTGGAAGGCAGCTATACGTTGACTCTTAAAATAGATGATTTGATAGAGCAAGTGAAGGAAATAAACCTCGCCGGTGGCGCTAGCGAGACGGTGACCTTTGCCGTATCTGAAGCTGAAGCAGGCACTCACTTGATAGCACTCGATACTCTTACCGGATCATTTTCGGTCAAGGAACCGCCGTCATCA
This sequence comes from Dehalococcoidales bacterium, assembly GCA_028717305.1. Classification (GTDB taxonomy): domain Bacteria; phylum Chloroflexota; class Dehalococcoidia; order Dehalococcoidales; family UBA5760; genus UBA5760. The sequence goes on from JAQUOC010000015.1 coordinate 19,439, forward strand.
GCTATCTCTGTCGAGAAAAA
>JAQUOC010000016.1 GCA_028717305.1 Dehalococcoidales bacterium
GGACAAACTGGATAGCGGAGGCTTGTCCATCGTTGATTACAAATCAAACCAGGAGTTGTTTTCCAGCGAATACCTACGGAGTAACCTGCAGCTCACGTTGTATCAACTGGCGGCTGAGCAACTCTGGCATCTTCCGGTAGAGAGGCTGACGCTGTATCACTTAAGGTCGAATACTCCCTGTAGTTGTCAGCCGAGGCAGGGATCGCAGCTTGAGGAAACCAAGCGTCTGGTAGGGGAGGTGGCGGAGAACATCGCCGGTAACCGGTTTCCCGCTGTCGAAAACCAGTATTGCCCCTGTGATTTTCCGGAGTACTGTCCGTACTATCGCCATCAGTATATGAGAAACAGTCTTGATTCAGACCGGCAGGCGGCTCTGTCCCGGATACCTGAAGCTGATCTCGTTGAGAGGTATGTTTCCCTGCAGGCCGAGATAAAAGAACTGGAGTGCCAGCTTGAAGAGGCAAGACAGATGATTATTGACTTCTGTCAGGATGAGGGTTTAAGTCGGGTCTTTGGTCGGGAGCATGCTGTCACCTATAAGCTGGTTGAGAAGACCGGTTTTAGTGAGGATATGGTTAGAGAGTTACTTGAACCCGAGGGGCTGTGGGGGGAGGTATTGAGCTTCGACCAGTCCAGACTTAGGCAGCTCATTACCGGAGATAAGTTGGCTGAGGATATCAGACAGAAGCTGAAAGCCTTGAGACAGGTCATATCCACTTATCCCCGGCTTCTTCCTAAGAAGCTTATTGATGAAGAGTGACCCGTTGCTGTTTTTTGTCGGTAGACTATCAAACGATGTGGTAGCCGGTTATTCCCCACTTTCGCGCGTGGGATTTCGTTAGCCGGCGCAGTTGCCTCTGGAATAATGCTCCAGCGATATCGCCGATGGTCATTACCAGAGCATCCTCTCTGTTATCGGTATAATAGCTGCGGCGGATATCTATCTGAGTGAAACCGTACTTGTGGTACAGCTTCTGAGCTGCGGTATTAGAAGCCCGTACTTCCAGGGTTAGGATATGAGCATTCTGCTCCATAGCCAGGTTTATCGTGGCTATCAGCAGGTGTTCGCCTATGCCCTGCCGCTGATAGCTGTGTCTTACCGCGATGTTGGTTATATGAGCTTCATCAGCCATCATCCAGAGGCCGGCGAAACCAACGATTTTTTGTTCCTCAATTCTCTCGGCCGCTTTCCCATCTACGCAGGCGATGATATAATGGGCCAGGCTTATCCTAAGCTCATGATCGTAGTTGGCCGGCGGCCACATAGTGGGGAAAACTTCGCGGTCAATCTCCGTGACCTGGTCAACATCCTCACGGCACATCCGGCGTACGTAGTAAGACAATTCACTTTCCTCTTTAAGACATGCCTGACTTCCGGGCATTATTGTAGCATATTCTATACTGTCTGATATAACCAGGCCGTTGCCAAGACTATCTTTTTGGGTATCTCATTCGTTATAATCTATGCACAGGATAATACTCGTAAATACCATTGACGAGCGAGGAGTTATCAGGTGCAGGATGAGGAGAGCCTCGTACAACGAGCGAAGCAGAATGACCAGGAGGCTTTTACACAGTTGTACGAGAAGTACTTTGATAAGATATATCGCTATGTATCACTCAAGATAGGGGATAGAATGGAAGCCGAGGATATTACCCAGCAGGTCTTCCTCAAAGCTATTAAGTCCATCTCTTCCTTTAAGTGGAAGGGGTTTCCTTTCTCATCATGGCTGTTTCGTATTGCCCACAATCAGGTTGTTGACTACCTGAGGAAGAAGACGAAGCGGGAGACCGTTGCTCTTGATGAGACATTGCTGGCCAGTGATGACGACCCTCAACTGGCGTTTGAGCGTAAGCTGAATATCGAGCAGCTGGCTATGGCGACCAAAAAATTGACCCCGGCGCAGCAGGAGGTGATTTCCCTCCGTTTTGCCGGTGATTTGCCGATTGCTCAGGTAGCCAAGGCTATGGGCAGGAGTGAAGGGGCAATAAAGGCATTGCAGCATAGCGCTGTACTAGCTCTACGCAAAGAACTAACTGGAATGGGATAGATGAATAATAATAGAGAATTCGACAACATCTTGGACGATTGCCTGGAGCGGCTGGCTAGGGGCGAGACCGTGACGCATTGTCTTGAGAGTTATCCGGAGCAGGCAGAGCAGCTCGAACCGCTGCTACGGATGGCTCAGGTAGCCAGTGAGACGCTGTCGATTATGCCCCGCCCGGAGTTTAGGGCCAGGGCCAGGTATGAGTTCCAATCGGTACTTCAGGAAGTGACTACGAAGAAGAGGCTGTCCCTGTTTAATCTGAGGACGCGGTTGGTAACGGCGGTAGTGGCAATCAGTGTTGTCCTGGTGTCCGGAGGTGGTACCGTGGTAATGGCCAGCGGCAGTATGCCGGATACTCCCCTCTATCCGGTGAAACTGGCCAGTGAGGAAATGCAGCTGGCGCTAACTCCATCTGATACCGACAAGGCAGAGGTATGCGTTATGCAGGCCAGCAGGAGGGTGGATGAGATAGTATATCTGGCGGACAAGGGTGATGCCGATCAGGTTGAAGTGATTGCCGAGCGTCTTGATGAATGTCTGGGAACTTTATTAGAGATAGCCTCTGCTGAGAAAGCGGAGGCGGTAGCAGTGGAAGAAGATGCAGTTCCCGGAATGTTGATGGAGGTGCCGGAAATAACGCCGGATCAAGAAGCATCGGTGTATGAGAATGATGCTACTGAACAGAGGGAGTGGGCTGGTGATGGCAATCTTGAGGAACTGAAGACGACTGTGGTCAGCAATGCTGCCAGTAACCAGTCTGCTTTAATCCGTAAGTTGATGGTGGCACCGGAGTCGGTCAAGCCTGCCCTGCATCGGGCAATCGCGGTCTCGGCCGCCGGCTACGGAAGAGTCCTCACCGCATTGGATTAGGCCGTGGTCTTTTCTTAATTCTAGGAAAGTGAATTAAAGCGAGTTCTCTTAAAAAGGAGGCAGGAGATGAGTAGAAAGTGGCTTCTGGCAATGGCACTGCTACCGATAGTACCGGTGGTTGCCCTGAGCGGTTGCTGTACTGGTTTACCGGGTATGAATGGCGTCGGTTCGGGTAATTGCCCGTCGACCCTGGAGGTCAGTCTGGATAGTCAGCAGGCAGGAATCTGGGTTACCGGACAGGGTAAGACAATGGCGGCTCCCGATGTCGCTATTCTGAGGGTAGGTATTGAGGCCCAGGAAGCAACTGTGGCTGAGGCTCAGATAGAAGCAATAGGGGCGATGGATGGGGTTATGAAAGCCATGACCGATAGCGGTGTGGCAGAGAAGGATATTCAGACCCAGTATTTCAATGTCAGTCAGGTTACCCGGTGGGATGAAGCAAAGGGAGAGAGCATTGTTGTCGGCTACCGGGTGACTAATATCGTGAGCGCTAAGATCAGGGATATCGATAAGGCAGGCGCTATCATTGATGCAGTTGTTGCAGCCGGGGGTGATTTAACCCGTATCGATGGTATAGAGTTCACCATTGACGACCCTCAAGGCTACTACGAAGAGGCACGGCAGGATGCGGTCGCTGATGCCAGGGCCAAGGCGGAGCAGCTGGCCGATCTGGCCGGTGTCAGCCTGGGGCTGGCTACCTATGTTTCGGAGAGTTCTCAATCGTCCCCCATATACTGGGGCGACGGGATGATAAACTACGACATGGCTAAAGTAGCCCAGGAAACATCAATCAGCCCTGGTGAGATGGAGGTTAGCCTTACCGTTCAGGTTTGCTATGCTATTCTCGATTAACCGTATGGTTGACTCGGAAAAGGGTTAAGATTCTGTGGGGGAATCCTGCTTGGTGGGTTCCCCTCTTTTTTGACCCTGGTTTAGAGCAGGGTTGGTTGAGGCGGTTTTCCCTTGTTATAGGGCCGTTTGAGGTGTTCGTAGGCTAGTCTGGTTGCCAGCCGGCCCCGGGGTGTCCGGTCTAGGAAGCCCAGTTGCATCAGATAAGGCTCGTAGACATCCATAATGGTGTCGGCTTCCTCGCTGACTGAAGCGGCAATAGTGTCCAGCCCCACCGGGCCGCCGTTGAATTTGTCGATGATAGTGCTGAGGACTTTATGGTCAATTTCATCGAGACCGATGGGGTCTACCTCAAGCTTGCCCAGTGCCTCAACTGCCACCGGTTGGGTAATCAGCCCGTCGGCCATTACCTGAGCGTAGTCTCTGACTCGCTTGAGCAACCGGTTAGCGACGCGGGGGGTGCCCCTGGCCCGGCGGGCTATCTCTGTTACTCCTTTGTCCTCAACCTCTATCTGAAGAATCCGCGCTGAGCGTTTCAGGATGTCTTCAATGGATGTACGGTCATAAAAATCGAGTCGATAGACAGCACCAAACCGGTCTCTCAGTGGCGGACTGAGCAGGGCATAACGGGTCGTAGCCCCGATGAGGGTAAAGTCGGGTAGATTTATCCTCAGGTTTTTGGCCCCGGGGCCCTTACCGATGATGATATCCAGGGCGAAGTCTTCCATAGCCGGGTACAGCATTTCCTCGACCGTTCGGTTGAGACGGTGAATCTCGTCGATGAAGAGTATATCCTGGCTGCGCAGGTTGGTCAGAATTGCCGCCAGGTCTCCGGTGCGTTCTACTGCTGGGCCGGAGGTAATCTTTATGTTGACTCCCACCTCACTGGCTATGATGTGGGCCATGGTAGTCTTACCTAGCCCCGGCGGACCGTAGAGAAGTATGTGATCCAGTGATTCACCCCTGCTCTTGGCGGCGGCAATAGCTATCTTCAGGTTTTCCTTGACCTTCGTTTGACCGATGAAGCCGGTTAGCTGCCGTGGTCTCAAGCTGTTATCAAGTGATGTGTCGTCAGCACTTAGTTTGCCTGATATAACCCGACTGATAGTATCTTCCTCCCTTGGTACTCGTTTAGGTCATTATACCATAACTTTTCACGAGCGGTGCATTTACTGGCCGGTGTCTGTTGATAAAAAATCGCCCCGATCAGGTCGGGGCGATTTTATCTTGTAGCAGAGATTAGCTTGTATCGCGGGCTTCAGATAGCCAGCTCCCTTGACGCTTCCCCTTCGTTCTCTCTACCGGCTGTTAGCTCTGGATTACCCTCAGCAATTGAATGGCAGGCCGGTATTAACTTCCCGATGATGACATTCTCCTTGAGCCCGTTTAGTTTATCCACCTTGCCGGCAACGGCGGCTTCGGTGAGTACCTTGGTAGTCTCCTGGAATGAGGCGGCGGCTAACCAGCTGTCAGTATTCAATGAAGCGCGGGTTATTCCCATCAGGATAATGTGGGCAGTGGCTGGCTCACCGCCCTCGGCCAGTACCTTAGCGTTGATATCCTCATAATCGAACTTGTCTAGCAGTTCTCCTATGACCAACCCGGTGTCTCCTGAGGAATCAATATAAACCTTGGTCAGCATCTGGCGGACGATAACCTCGATGTGCTTGTCGTTTATGTTTACCCCTTGTGATCGGTATACCTTTTGTACCTCGTCTACCAGGTAACGCTGGACGGCCTCTTTACCGGAAATATGAAGGATGTCCTGTGGGTCAATAGAGCCGTCGGTCAAGCGGTCTCCGGCCTGTACCCTGTCACCGTTCTGCACACGGATGTGGGTGGCTGGGGGAATAGAGTATTCCCTCACTTCATTATCCTCATATCTTACCAGTATCTTTTCTCCTTGAATGGTTACCTCTCCGCTGACACGGGCCAATATTGCTTGATTCTCAACGGTGAGTGCTTGCTCCTGTGGAGATTTTTCATCGGTCTGGGGTGGACAGGCCAGTGGCGCACCGACGTCGACCCACGCTTTATCCTGCGTCAGGATCGTCCAACCGGTGGGTGGTATGTATTCATCGTAAAATACTTCGGAGCTGATGATCTTAATTCTTCTCCCCTCCCCATCATCCAATATTTCAGCTTCGCCGTCTATCTCTGAGATGATGGCCTGGGCCTTGGGCGTTCTGCCTTCGAATAGTTCTTCGATCCTGGGCAGACCGGTGGTGATGTCCAGTCCGACGACGCCGCCGGTGTGAAAGGTGCGTAGAGTTAACTGGGTACCCGGTTCGCCGATGCTCTGGGCGGCAATTATGCCTACCGCCGTATTTAGCTTGATCAGCTTGCCGCAGGAAAGGTCCCAGCCATAGCATCGCTGGCAGGTGCCTTGCCTGGACTGGCAGGAGAGCGGAGACCTGACGTGAACCTTGGTCAGCCCGGCATCAACAATCTTCTTCGCCTTATCGTCATCGATTTCTTCATTACGGTCAACGATGGTTTCATTTGTCTGCGGATCAACCACTTTACTGGCGGCCAGTCGGCCGGTTATTCGTTTGGCGAGCGGCGGCAGGATTTCACCTTTTTGGGGTTCGGATATCCATATTCCATCCAGGGTGCCGCAGTCTTCCTGACGGATGATGGTATCCTGAGCGACGTCAACCAGGCGTCTGGTCAGGTAACCACTCTCCGATGTTCTTAGCGCGGTGTCAGCCAGCCCTTTACGGGCGCCATGAGTAGAGATGAAGTACTCCAGAACATTAAGCCCTTCACGCAGGCTGGCCTTAATGGGAAAATCAATTATCTTGCCCGAGGGGTTGGTCATCAAGCCCCGCATGCCCGCCATCTGCCTGATCTGAGAGATATTACCTTTGGCCCCTGATGTTGACATCATATATATGCTACCGTAACGGTCGAGAGAATTAGAGATAGCGGCTGTAATCAGATCGGTGGTTTCCATCCACACACCGATAACACCGTTATAGCTTTCGTCTTCGGTAATTACCCCGTTGTTATACTGCTCTTTGATGGCGACCGTTTTTTCCTCGGCGTCTTTTATTAATCTTGCTTTTTCCTCTGGAATTTTTACGTCGCTCATGCCGATGGTAGTTCCTGACTGAGTAGCGTACCGGAAGCCCAGTTGCTTCAGATTGTCCAGTACTATTGCCATTTCCTGGCTGCTCAGTAGCTTATAACAACTGTCTACTATTTGCTTTGAGGTTGATTTATCGATTACTTTGCTGTAATCACGTAGTTGCTGGGGCAGGACCTCGTTAAATATGATACGACCAGCGCTGGTCTTAATTCTCTGGTCTTGCCCGGGAATTCTGACTTCAACCTCAGCCCTGAGGTCAATAATGCCGATGTCGTAAGCAAGTCTGGCCTCTTCCAGGCTGCCGAAGGTCTTACCTTCTCCCCTGGCGCCTGGTCTGATGGTGGTCAGGTAGTAACAGCCGAGGACCATATCTAGAGTCGGGATTACGATTGGCTCGCCGCAGCTTGGCAGCAGCATATTGTGAATACTGAGCATCAGCTCTCTGGCTTCTTTCACCGCAGCTCTGGATAGAGGTAGGTGGACCGCCATCTGATCGCCGTCAAAGTCGGCATTGAAGGTTGAGCATACCATAGGATGGAGCTGTATGGCGCTGCCGTCAATAAGTACCGGCTCAAAGGCTTGAATTCCGAGCCGGTGAAGGGTAGGAGCCCGGTTCAGTAATACCGGACGTTCCTTAACGACCTCTTCCAGTATATCGTATACCTCGGGATTGGCCCTTGCCACCAGCCGGCGGGCGCTCTTGTCACTGAAGGCAAGTCCGCGTTCCATCAATCGATGCACAATAAAGGGTTTGAATAGCTCCAGGGCCATCCTTCTGGGCAGACCACATTGGTGGAGCTTAAGCTCCGGGCCGACAACGATGACCGAACGTCCGCTATAGTCAACCCGCTTGCCGAGAAGATTTTGGCGAAAACGTCCTTGCTTGCCTCTGAGCATGTCCGAGAGTGACTTTAGTTTATGGTTGCCGCTGAAGGAGATAGCTCGTCCTCCTCCTTTCTCGTTGTCGATCAGAGAGTCGACCGCCTCCTGAAGCATTCGTTTTTCGTTGCGGATGATAATATCGGGGGCACCTATCTCTAGCAGATGACGCAGACGGTTATTGCGGTTAATCACCCGGCGGTACAGGTCATTAAGACCACTGGTAGCGAACCTGTCTCCGTCGAGTTGGACCATAGGTCTGAGGTCTGGTGGCAGTACCGGCAGCACCGTGAGAATCATCCATTCCGGTTTATTGCCGCTACGGCGGAAGGTTTCCACTACCTGTAGCTGCTTGCTTGCCTTCCTGCGGCGTTGTCCTGAAGATAGGCGGGTCTCCTGAATTAGAGCATTGTGTGTTTCCTCAAGGTCGGTTTCTTTGAGAATATGGAGAATAGCCTCGGCTCCCATCCCGGCCTCAAAAATGTCGCCGAACTTCTGTTTCAGTTCCTGGTAGCGGTTCTCGTTGAGCAGTGTGTGCTTACGGAGGTCTTCCAGTTGCTCAATATCGCTGGCGGAATTCTCTTCAAGCTGGACCTTTTCGTCGGTCCAGTCGCGCCGGAGCTGATTTATCTCCTCCACCGTTGCCCCTGACTGCTCCGTCTCAGTGATTTTGGCCTCTAAGACATTTTTACGCTCCGCTATTTCCTGGGAGTTTTTCTCTTTAAGCTCTTCAATCGCTCTCTGACGTGCTTCTTCGTCTATCGAAGTTATTATATAGTGTGAGAAATACAGGACACGCTCCAGACTTCGTGGCGACAGCCCGAGCAACAGTCCCATCCGACTGGGGATTCCCTTGGCAAACCAGATATGGCTGGCCGGACTGGCTAGCTCGATATGCCCCATCCGTTCCCGGCGTACTTTAGACCGTGCTACCTCAACGCCGCACTTGTCGCAAATTACTCCTTTGTAGCGTATCTTCTTGTATTTGCCGCAGAAGCACTCGAAGTCCTTGGTCGGGCCGAATATCTTTTCGCAGAAAAGACCATCTCTTTCCGGCTTGAGAGTACGGTAGTTGATAGTCTCCGGCTTGGTCACTTCACCATAGGACCAGCTCCTGATCTGCTCTGGTGAAGCGAGAGAAATACGGACGGCATCAAAATCATTAACTTCAAGCATTATCTTCTTTCACCTCTTTTTCGGTGGGCTCCGTAGTCTCATCGGATATAACCGCTTCTCCGGTGGGGGATTCCGCATTTCCCTCGGGTAAGGCTGCTTCTTCCTCCGCTTCGACAGGCGCTTCAGCTTTGAGCTCGGCGACTGGTGCTGAGGCTACCCCGGTTTCATCAGGCAGGGCTACCTTCTCCTCTTCTTCGCTGATCACTTCGACAGCAAGCCCGAGACTGCGTAGTTCCATAATCAGGACCTTAAAGGATTCCGGTACTCCCGATTGGATAAAGTCTTCGTTCTTGACAATAGCCTCGTAGGTCTTGGCTCGACCACTGACATCGTCTGACTTGTTGGTTAGAATTTCCTGAAGGTTATGCGCGGCGCCGTAGGCCTCCAGCGCCCATACCTCCATTTCGCCGAACCGTTGTCCGCCGAATTGTGCCTTACCACCCAGGGGTTGCTGGCTGATCAGGGAGTAGGGTCCGGTAGAACGGGCGTGGACCTTATCTTCGACCAAATGGTTCAGCTTTATCATATAGATGTTACCCACGGTAATCGGTTGGTCGAACGGTTCTCCGGTATGCCCGTCACGAAGCTCAACCTTACCCTGAACAGGGGCAGCGAGGTTCCGTTCGACGCTCACTCTTTCCACAGTCTGTGCGAGTTCTTCCCGGTTAAGGTCGCGACTGGGTATCTTCAGGTCTTCGAGCCATAGGCGCAGGCAGATTTCCTTTGCCTCACCGGGATAATCATCGCTGAAGGCTTTCTCTCCATCATAGCCCTGACTGCTAACCCATTCCTTAGCTTTTTCTATTTGTATAGTCGGGTTTTTGCTACCGGTGGTATTATCTACCGCTCCAGCCTTTCGGGCCAGCCAGGCTCTGGATAGTTCATCCTCGATATCAGAATCGTCGGCACCGTCGAAGACCGGAGTAAGTACCTTGATACCCAGTGTTTGGGCGGCCCAACCGAGGTGGGTTTCCAGGATTTGGCCTAAATTCATTCGTGACGGCACGCCGATCGGGTTGAGAATCATATCCACCGGTGTCCCGTCGGGCAGGAAAGGCATATCCTCAGCGGGTGCTATGATGGAGACGACTCCTTTGTTGCCGTGCCTTCCGGCCAGTTTATCTCCCACCGATAGCTTCCGTTTTTGCGCAACCCATATCTGCACCCACTGGTTAACCCCGGCGGGCAGGTCGTCGCCTTTGCTGCTGTCGAATTTCTTGACTTTAATTATCTTACCCCACCCGCCGTGAGGCATCCTCAGCGAGGTGTCTTTCACCTCCCTGGCCTTCTCACCAAAAATGGCCCGTAGCAGCTTCTCTTCGGCAGACAGCTCGGTTTCACCCTTTGGCGTAATTTTACCGACCATTATATCGCCGGGACCGACGTCGGCGCCGATTCGAATAATGCCTGTTTCATCGAGATTACGGAGGCTCTCTTCGCCGACATTTGGGATATCCCGGGTGATTTCTTCAGGTCCCAGTTTAGTGGTTCTGGCTTCAATCTCATGCTTGGAGATGTGGATGGAGGTAAACTTATCCACCTCAACCAGTCGACTGCTGACAATAACGGCGTCCTCATAGTTATAGCCCTCCCAGCTCATGAAGGCGCACAGGATATTCTGACCGAGAGCCAGCTCACCGCTGTCAGTGCCTGAGCTATCGGTAATAACCTGTTCCATCTCTACCCGGTCGCCCTTGTTGACCACCGGGTGCTGGTTAATGCAGGTGCCCTGGTTGGTACGCACAAATTTCATAAGGGGGTATATATCCTGCTCACCGTCGTCTTTGGTGACCACTATCTCTGATCCGGTAGCCGAGGTTACCACACCGGGGTGCTGGGTCAGGAATACCTCCCCGCTGTATCTGGCAGCTTCGACTTCCATTCCAGTGGCTACCAGGGGGGCCTCGGGGCGGAGCAGAGGTACCGCCTGCCGTTGCATGTTGGATCCCATCAGGGCACGGTTGGCATCGTCATGTTCAAGGAACGGAATCAGTGCTGTGGCGACACTGAACACCTGCTTCGATGATACATCCGCGAATCCGATCTCTTCGGGTGCGGTCACTATGTAGCGCTCGGCCAGTCTTGCCTCAACCTGGTTGTCTACGAACTGGCCATGCGAGTCAAGTCTGGCGTTCGCCTGAGCAATGGCGTATTTGTCCTCCTCATCCGCAGTGAGATAAACAATCTCGTTAGATACAAACGGCACTACCTTTATCTTTCTGGTCGATAGCTTGGACAACTGGCGGGCGACAGCATCGGTAACGACACTACCGGCTTCGATTATCGTGTTGTCCTGGTCGTCGACTACGGCTTCACCTGCCGTCTTGCCCTTGAGTCTTTTGTCCTTATTGCTCATCTCGTTGATGACACGCCGGTACGGGGTTTCGATGAAGCCATGCTGGTTTATCCGGCTGTAGATAGACAAAGAGCCGATAAGGCCGATATTCGGTCCCTCTGGTGTTTCAATGGGACAGATTCTGCCGTAGTGTGAAAAGTGGACGTCGCGGACCTCAAAGCCGGCACGCTCCCGGGATAGGCCTCCCGGCCCCATAGCTGACAGACGACGCTTATGAGTTATTTCAGCCAGCGGATTGGTCTGATCCATGAATTGGGACAGCTGCGAACTGCCGAAGAACTCCCTGATGGTAGCTGCTATGGGACGGGCGTTTACCAGCGTACTGGGAGTTACTGCCTCGGAGGTTAGAATGCTCATACGTTCCTTTACGATCCGCTCCAGACGTAGCAGACCGATGCGGAGCTGGTTTCGAATGAGCTCGCCGACGGTACATATCCTCCGGTTGCCCAGGTGGTCGATATCGCTGGCGACGTCATCACCGTTGTTGATCATAATCATACGTCTTACGATGTTGACGATGTCTTCTTTGTCCAGGACTCGCAGTTCTTTGGTCTCGTCAAGCTCCAGCCGTTTATTGAGCTTATAGCGTCCGACTTCTCCCAGGTCGTAGCGCTGAGAATCAAAAAAGAGGTTTTTTATCAGTCTCTGCGCATTTTCGGTAGTTAGAGGGTCGCCGGGTCTCAGCCTTTTATAGATATCAAGCAGAGCGTCGGTAGTGTTGCTGATTAACCGGTCCCGTTCGATGGTTGACCGGATGTACTGATGTTGCGGTGAGTTGTCCTCTTTGGCGAACAGCTCGAATAGTTCCTCATCACTGCTGTAGCCGATAGCACGTAGCAGTGTCGTAATCGGAATTTTACGTTTGCCGTCTATCTTGACTGAAATAACGTCCCGGTTGCTGGTATCAAACTCCAGCCATGCGCCGTGGGTGGGAATCAGCTTGGCGTGGCACAGGCTGCGGCCGCTTGAGGCATCCTCCTGAAGAGTAAATGAGACGCCGGGCGAACGGAGCAACTGGCTTACCACTACCCGTTCCGCCCCGCTGGTAATGAAGGTGCCTTTTGCTGTCATTAGGGGAATGCTGCCGAAGAATAGCGATTCTTCCTTGATTTCGCCGGTGCTTTTAATAAGTAGTTTTGCCTTGACGTAAATAGGGGCTGAGTAGGTCAGGTCGCGGTTGCGGCACTCCTGTTCGGAGTGTCGGGGAGGTCGGAATTCGTAGCTGACAAAGTCCAGCCGCAGTCTGTTACCGGTAAAGTCCTCGATGGGGGATATCTCCTCCAGTAACTGCTTCAGCCCCTCTTCCTGCAGCCAGCGGAACGACCTTAATTGGACATCAATTAGATTGGGGACTTCCAGTATCTGTGGTAATCTGGCATAGGATTTTCTGGGTATAGGAGAGCTTTTCTTCCCGGTGTGTGTTGACGTAACAACCATATTCAGTCCTACTCCTTAAACAGACACGATAGATCTTCCGTATTACTATCGCACTAAAACAAGACACAATAAGGCCAAGGGCATAGTGAGGAGTGATATAAAAGGTAAGAATTAAGAGGCATAGTACAAACTCTAATACTACTACTATTATTTTTATATGTCAACTTTTCCGGCAAAATATCGCCGGCGTATTCATCAGATACAGCTGCTTGACATTCAGGATGGATGTAGTTTATATTTACAGAGATATTTTCTTATTGGCGTTGTGCCTTTTCTGTACCGGCCTCTTTCCAAATTGACGGGGTTTTTTAAAAATGGAAAACAAAGAAAACAATAGTTCACCGGCGAGCTTGAAGGATTTACCGATCGGTTATCAGTTCCCATCAGTGAGCTATGAACTGACGGAATCAGTTGTTGCCAAATACCTGAGCGCAGTTGGCGGGCAGCAGGATTTCTTAAAGTCAGGGATAGTTCCTCCCCTGGCTATAGCGGCTTGTGCCATAACGGCACTGTCGCAGTCTTTTGCAGTACCTCCGGGCTCGATACACGCTTCTCAAGAGCTTGAGTTTCTTAAAATAGTACCCGTGGGGTCTACCATAAGCTGCGGTGGAAGGATAGCCCATCGGTTGGAGCGTGGCAGGTTGAATCTGATGTCGATTGAAATAAGCGCTCTGAATCAAGATGAGGAAGAGGTTCTGACCGGAAAAGCTACTATAGCCATACCAAGCTAATAAGTTAGGGGAGGAGTATCTGCTTTGTTCGAGAGACCAAGACCAGCAGACTTCCATCAAGGCTCAAGTCTTCCTACGGTGGTCAAGCATGTTACTCAGCGTGAGATTAATCTTTATGCTGAGGCCAGTGGTGATTTTAATCCCATTCACATCGATGAAGCCTTTGCTGCAGCAACACCGCTCGGTGGTACCATCGCTCACGGTATGCTCATTCTGGCTTACGCCTCGGAGATGATGACCAGGGCGTTTGGGCAGAGCTGGCTTGATGGTGGCCGGCTTTCCGTTCGCTTCAAAGCAGCCGCCCGGCCTGAGGATACCATAACCACCAGCGGGAGGGTTGACTCCATCGAGGATAGAGAGGGTATCCCACATGCCCATTGCAGTCTGGAATGCTGCAACCAGAAGGGTGAGGTGATAATTACCGGTGAGGCGGTGGTTAAGCTTCAGTAGCACTACCAGGGGTGATGAGAAGGGGACTCTTGATGACTGATACCAGGCGTAGAGTAAGGATAGCCGTTGACGCAATGGGTGGGGATTATGCCCCTGAGGAGATAGTGAAAGGGGCCGTGGCTGCTGCCCAGAGGGGTGATGTCGAGCCGGTGCTGGTTGGCCCTCTCAATATTGTAGAAGCAGAGCTGGCTAAGTATAGTGTTTCCGGTCTACCGATTAGCTGTGTTAGTGCCGATAATTTTATCAAGGAAGAAGAGAATCCGGCCCTGTTGGTGCGCCGTAATCCCCGTTCCTCGATCGCGGTGGCGGCCAGGTTGGTAAGAGACGGTGAGGCAGACGGTTTGCTCGGTGCTACCGCTACCGGTTCACTGATCGCCAGTGCTATGCAGCACCTCGGTATGATAGACGGGATAGCTCGCCCGGTCATCGGGGGAGTCTTAAGCGGCCTTGCTCCTAAGACGGCGCTGTTCGACCTCGGTGTCAATATAGACTGTAAACCGCAGCACCTGCTTACCTTTGCCATCATAGGTACTGTTTATGCTAGAATATTTCTGGATATTCCCAATCCTACGGTAGGGCTGTTGAATGTCGGCAGGGAGGAGGGTAAAGGTAATACCGTGGTCAGAGAGGCCTATCCTCTCTTGAAAGGGAGCGGTTTGAATTTCATCGGCAACGTCGAGGGTAATGCCGTTCTGACCGGAGGCGCCAATGTAATTGTCTGTGATGCCTTTGTCGGCAATGCTCTAATGAAGCTCTGTGAAAGCTCCGTTGGTGCTATGGGAGGTTATTTCAAAAGCAAGATGAAGAGCCATCCCTTTGTCGGGCTTCTGGTTAAAGGGAAGGTGAAGAATCTGCTGAAATCGCTGGTCTCATCCGACAGCGTCGGCGGCGGTCTCATCTGGGGTATCGACGGAGTGGTGGTTAAGATCCATGGTCACAGTCAGGCTGCCGAGGTAACCACCAAGCTGGGGATGGCCAGGCTGGCAGTGGAGCGGGGTGTGGTGAGCTGCTTGAAAAAAGAGTTGAACAAGATGCTGGAACATACCAATTAACATATTAATAAGGAGAAGGAGTTATTATGTCTGCTGCAGAAGAAACCATCAAGGATATTATTGTCAAGATTGTGCATTGCGACCGGAAAATTCTCACCCCAGAGTCTACCTTCCAGGATATGAAGGCCGATTCTCTGGATATGGTACAGGTGCTGGTTGCCCTGGAGGATGAGTTCGGCATCGAGATTCCTGATGAAGAGGCTCAGAAATTTAAGAATTTCGGCGACTTTGTTACCTTCGTTGAGGCGCGTGTAGCCGAGAAGAAATAGATGCTTAAAGGTAAGGTTGCCCTGGTAACCGGCAGCTCCCGTGGTATTGGCAGGGCGATAGCCTTGAGGTTGGCCCGGGAGGGTGCCGATGTTATTGTCAACTACTTCCGCCGGCGCGAGGCTGCCGAGCAAACGGCCCGGGATATTGAGAAGCTGGGTGTGAAGGCCAGTGTTATCCGGGCCAGTGTCGGTGATCCGGAGAAGCTCGATGAGATGTTCGATGCCGTTGCCGCTAGCTTTGGCCGGCTGGACATATTCGTCAGCAACGCTGCCTCCGGCCTGCCCCGTTCTGCCCTGGATCTGGATGCCAAAGTCTGGGGCTGGACGATGGACATCAATGCCAGGGCGTTTCTGCTCGGTGCGCAGCGGGCGGCCGGGCTGATGGAGGGGAGGGGTGGTAAAATAGTGGCCATCACCAGTCTGGGCTCGAAGCTGGTCTGGCCCGGCTACACTGCCATCGGGGTATCCAAGGCGACCCTTGAGGCCCTGGTGCGGTATCTGGCGGTGGAGCTGGCCCCGAAGGATATCTGTGTTAATGCGGTAGGTGCCTCATTTGTGCCTACCGAGGTTGGGCTGTCCTATGCCGGGGGATCGGGAGAAGAGGCTGAAGATGCTTTCTGGAAGACGACTCCGGCGGGTAGGATGGTCAGTCCTGAAGATATGGCAGGAGTGGTGGCTTTTCTCTGCAGCAGCGACTCGTTTATGATCAGGGGGCAGACGATTATCGTTGACGGAGGCTTTTCGTTAACCCCTCTTAATCTTAAGGGTAAAGGAGGCGAGAACTGAAGGTGCAGCGAGTAGTAGTTACCGGTGTGGGCACCGTTTGTCCCATCGGCCTGAATATCGATGAGTACTGGGGGAACCTGACGGCGGGGAAATCAGGGGTTGGCCTGATCCGAAAGTTCGATGCTACTGACTACCCGGTCAAGGTGGCTGCCGAGGTAAAAGATCTTGACCCGGGTAAATATATGGAGCCGAAAACAGTTGAGCGGACGACGAGGACGATTCATCTCGTTGTCCCGGCGGCTAAAGAGGCGGTGGCTTCGGCCGGACTGGATATGGCGAAAGAGCCAGCGGAAAGAGTAGGTATTGTCAGTGCCAATCTGCAGGAAAACCGGTATGTCGCCCATGGTTTCGATACCCTGGCCAAGCGGGGACCGAGGCGGGTCGACCCGTTGTTCTTTACCAAAGGAGCTCCCAGCATAGTGTCCCTGCAACTGGGGATGCTGTTCGGAGCACAGGGTCCCAGCACTAGCGTCAACAGCCTCTGTGCCAGTGGTGCCGATGCGATAGGGTGTGCCCTGAATTTCATCCGTCTGGGCTATGCCGACGTAATGATTGTCGCCACCTCCGATGCTTCTCTGGACGAGATGACCATAGCCGCGCTCAGCGTGATCGGCGCCCTGAGCCGGGAACCGGACCCGGACAAGGCCTGCCGTCCCTTCGATCTTAACCGCAGCGGCTTTATTTATGGAGAAGGGGCTGGAGTAATGATACTGGAGAGCTACGCGCATGCCATGAAGAGGGGTGCGCCGATTTTGGCCGAATTGGCCGGAGCCGGCTGGACCTTTGATGCCTATGATACCACTGCCCCCCAGCCGGATACCGAGGCGATGGCAATGCGGACCGCAATCCAAAATGCCGGGCTCGGTCTGGAGGATATCGACTGTGTCAACGCCCACGGCACCAGCACCCGTTTGAACGATGCCAGCGAGACCAAAGCCATCAAGATGGTTTTCGGGGAACGGGCCTACCGGATACCGATCACTGCCAATAAGTCCATGTTCGGCCATATGCTGTCTGCCGGTGGTATGGTTGAATCGATCGGTGTGGTAATGAGCATCAGCCGCGGGATTATTCCCCCTACCATACACTACGAGACGCCCGACCCTGAGTGCGATCTGGACTACGTGCCTAATGTGGCCCGCCAAGTTCAGGTAAACGCATGTCTGAAGAACAGCTTCGGACTGGGCGGTCAGAACTGCTGTCTCGTTTTTAAGAAGTTTGAGGAGGCTTAAGAATGAGTAATGATTTGTCTACGGAGCTAGAAGGTAAGGTAGCGCTGGTAACCGGAGCTTCCCGTGGTATCGGTAGAGCTATTGCCCTCAAGCTTGCCAGCCGGGGCGCCCGGGTGGTCATTAATGACGTGGCCAGAGAGGCTGCTGAAGCAGCGGTTAAGGAGATAAAGGACCGGGGTGGAGATGCCTTTGCCGTTGAGGCCGATGTTAGAGATAGCGAAGCTGTCAAGGCTATGTTGGATGAAGTAACCGGCCGCTGGGAGAGGATCGATATCCTGGTCAACAATGCCGGTATCAACCGTGACACCCTGCTGCTCAAGATGTCCGATGAAGCGTGGGATGCTGTTATCGACACCAACCTCAGGGGTGCCTATACCTGTACCCGGTTTGCCCTGCGGACTATGATGCGGCAGCGGTGGGGGCGTATTATCAGCATGGCTTCCATCGCCGGAATAATGGGTAATGTCGGGCAGGCGAACTATTCGGCTTCTAAAGCGGGTATCATCGCCTTTACCAAGACTGTGGCTAAGGAAGTGGGTGCACTTAACATAACTGCCAATGCTATTGCCCCGGGCTTTATTGTCACCGAGATGACGGACAGGGTGCCCGAAGAAGCAAGGGAAGCCATTCTTAAGATGACGCCGATGAAGCGATACGGACAGCCGGAAGAGGTGGCCGAACTGGTGGCTTTCCTGGCCAGCGAACGGGCTGCTTTTATCAGCGGCCAGGTTATTGCCATTGACGGTGGTATTACCTAATACGGTTATCTGTTTCCCGGGAAAGCAAGATGATACGGACCGGTCCAAATAGCCGGTCCGTAAATTTTTGTCCTTTTTACCCGCCGCCCATACCGGGCAGACAGCCCTGACGGCCGGCACCGGGTCCCATCTGCTGCATGTTCACCTTCAGCCATTCCTGGAGACCTTCCCTGCTCTTGGCCAGCGGCTCTTTCATTCTTTCCGTGTTTATTCCGGAGATATAGCTGGTTGTCTTGTACCTTTTGGCGGTATCCATCTGCAGGTTAAAGTCTTCCGCCATTCTGAAGAAATTGGTGACGTTGCTGCGTGTTGCCTCGTCGAGAAAGCCGATCTTGTCCATGTTTCTTTGCCAGCTGCCTATCTTGAGCTTGGTTGGCCGCATCTGGGTATTCAACTGCTCTATAATTCTCTGGTTGCTGTGCAGGTCGCTGATCAGACTCATCACTATGTCCTGCGGGTTGTTCTCCGATTTACGCCGCCGCATGAAAATACTGAATACGATCAGAACGATGAGCGGTATTATCAACGTCCACTGACTGCTGCCGCCCTCACCACCGAAAAAATCCATGTACTACTCCTTCGTTTTGAAACAATGTTTAATGTCTTATTAAAACAGATTATCGGGTATATGTCTAGTTGCCCTTCCTGAGCAGCAGGCAGATATTGCGGGAAAAGAACTTGCAGCGGTGCCGGTATGAGCTTTCCGGAAAGGATCTGACCACTTCGAAACCGGCCCGGCGGGCTAATTTTTCCAGCTCTGGATAAGAGAACAGGTAGTAGTAGCGCTGTAGTGTTTTATCGCCGGTCCGCCAGGGTACGGCTACCTCTTTCGGCTTGAACCAGAAGCGGCGCTGCCACCGGTTCCATACCGTGACCAAGGCTTCGGCGCCGGGTTTGAGCACCCGCCACAGCTCTTCGAACGCCCTCCGCTGCTCTTCCTTCCCTTTGATATGGTGATAGGTGGCTATCGAGATAGCCCGGTCGAAGCTCCCGTCGGCGAAGGGGAGGCAGCCTACGTCGGCCAGCAGCAGGTTCACGGTAAGGTCAAACTTCCGGCAGTATTTTCGCGCCCCCTTTATCATCCCCGGGGAAAAGTCCATACCGTAGAGCTCGAAGCCGCTGCGGAAGGGGAGGAAGTCAG
>JAQUOC010000017.1 GCA_028717305.1 Dehalococcoidales bacterium
CTGGAACTGGAGGAGGAGATCGCCCGGGGTAATCCCCGAGTGCGCCTAAGTCAAAATGTGGTAATTATCCAGTGCGTGGGCTCCAGAGAAAAAGAAAGACCATATTGCAGCCGAATTTGCTGCAGCGACTCAATAAAGTGTGCCCTTAAACTGAAAGAGATAAATCCCGGAGTGAATGTCTATGTGCTCTATCGGGATATTAGAACCTATGGTTTTAAGGAGCAATACTATCAGGAGGCCAGGGCTAAGGGGATACTCTTCATACGATATGACCTTTCTGGCAAACCTGAGGTACAAACTGTAAGCGAGAACGGCAAAGAAGCGCTCCGGGTCAGTATTACCGATCCCATTTTGGGCGAGCGCCTTCTTATCGATGTTGATACCCTGGCTCTGGCTACAGCTACTATCCCCTCGCCGGGTAATGAGGAACTGGCTAAGTTATTCAAAATCCCCCTGAACAAGGATGGCTTCTTTCTTGAGGCCCATGTTAAGCTTCGCCCGGTGGACTTTGCTACCGATGGTGTCTTCGTATGCGGGCTGACCCATAGCCCGAAGCTAATTGAAGAGAGTATCGCCCAGGCTAAAGCAGCCGCCTCCAGAGCAGCAACCATCTTGACCAAGGAAAAAATTGAAGCCGGTGGTACTATCAGCACCGTAGACAAGAACAAGTGCACTGGTTGTGGCGTTTGCCAATTGGTTTGCCCGTTTAGCGCAATAGAGATAGACAATAAGGAGAAGATAGCCGTAGTCAACGAGGCAGTGTGTAAAGGATGCGGAGCCTGCGCCTCATCCTGCCGAAGTGGCGCTCTGGATATACAGGGGTTCAGCGACTCTCAAATCTTATCCATGATTAAGGGAATTTGAGACGTAAATGAAAAGAGAAACTAACGACTGGGAACCAAAGATAGTTGCTTTCCTGTGCAATTGGTGTAGCTACGCCGGAGCCGACCTGGCAGGAGTAAGCAGAATCCAGTACCCCACCAATATCAGAATTATCCGGGTTCCCTGCTCGGGAAGGATTAATCCGTTCTTTATTCTATCAAGTCTTCAGCACGGGGCCGATGGTGTTCTCGTCTGCGGTTGCCATCCTGGTGACTGCCACTACCTCACCGGTAACTACAACGCCAGAAGAAAATTCGCTCTGTTGCAAAGTCTTCTGGAGTATGCTGGCGTTGAGAAAGGACGGGTTCAGTTCAGCTGGGTCTCAGCGGCCGAAGGAGGACGGTTTGCCGAGTTAGTAGCCGGTGTTACTGAGAGCATACAGGCTCTGGGACCGGCGGAAAAGCTGGTGAAAAGGTAATGGGGGATCAGATGTCAGAACTATCCGGACAGATTAGAGAGGCAGTCCGCAAACTACTCCGGCAAAAGGAAGTAGATCTCGTCATCGGGTTTGAGGCGGGTACATTGCCTTTACACAGCACACCTTGTTTTATCAGGGAGCAGCAAGAGGCAGAGAGGTTAATCTGGAACTCGTTTTGCGACAACAACCTGGCGAAGTATCTGGGGAAAAGACAGGAGAAGATCGCCATCATCGCCAAAAGTTGCGATGCGCGGGCTATTGTTGAACTCATCAAAGAAAAACAGATCTCGAGAGAACAGGTAGTTATAGTTGGCGTCCCCTGCCACGGTATGATTGATAGGAGACGAGCCGAAGCTGAGCTTGAAGGGAAGGAAATCCTGGAAGCAGAGGAAAATGACGGCGAGCTCACCCTCAAAGGTAACGGTTTCACCAAGGTCCTAAAACGTAGCGACTATCTCTGTTACGGCTGTGAGGTTTGTTTTCATAGGAACCCGGTGATTTACGACATTCTGATCGGTGATGGGGTGGCAGAAAAAGCAACCGACCAATACTCCGATATAGCCGAGTTTGAAGCCAAGTCAACTGAAGAGAGGTGGCGTTATATCTCCGATCAGGTCAGCAAATGTATCCGCTGCTACGCCTGTAGAAATGCCTGTCCGCTCTGTTACTGTCGGGAGTGCTTCGTAGATAATACTCACCCGCAATGGACAGGTAAAACGACCGACATCAGCGACACTATGATCTTCCATCTCATGCGCGCCTTTCATCTCGCCGGGCGCTGCGTCGGTTGCGGTGCCTGTGAGCGGGCCTGTCCTATGAAGGTTGATATCAGAAAGCTTAACCGGAAGCTGGTCAGTGATGTGAAGGTACTATTCGATTATGAAGCGGGGATAAGCCTTGACCGAACAGCTCCGTTGGCTACATTCAAACCGGATGACCCCGAGGGGTTTATGTTGAATCCATGACTCAAAGGTACGGGATGTTATAGATGAAAACCAAAATTATCAGAAAACAGGATATGACCGGCCTTCTCAATAACTTAATCCAGGAATATGAAGTGTTCGCCCCGGTGAAGAGAGACGACCTTGTCATCTTTGATCGAATCGGTTCGGACAAAGATGTCTCTCTTGAGTACACGAACTCCATAAAGCCGCCCAAGGAGATACTCTTTCCTCAATCAGAGACATTGTTTACCTGCGGCTCCATTGGTGATGCCGCCAGCATAGAGGTGCCGGTCAGCGAGGAGAGGCCACGCCTGCTTTTTGGTATTCGCCCTTGCGATGCCAGGAGTTTTCTGCTGCTGGATAAGGTCTTCAATGAAGAAAATCATAGGGATGTTTATTATCTAAGCCGTAGAAATGACATGATGGTTATCGCAATAGGCTGTATCAAGCCCAGAGCCACCTGCTTCTGCACATCAGTAGGCGGGGGACCATTTTCATCACAGGGTTCAGACCTGCTGCTTGTAGACATCGGCGATGACTACATCATCCAAGTAATCACGGATAAAGGATCAAGGCTTGTGGAGAAAGTGGGGGTTGCGGATGCAGGAGAGAACAAACTGGCTTTGATGAAAATGGTTATCCAAGAAGCTGAATTATCTATGTCACCACAGATCAAGACAGACGGACTGAAAGAGAAGCTGGACAGTGCGTTTGATGACCCTATATGGGGTTCCCTAACCGAAAAATGTCTTAGCTGCGGGATTTGTACCTATCTCTGCCCTAGCTGTTATTGCTTCGACATAATTGACGAAGTAACAGATTCAAAAGGGGAGAGAATTCGCATCTGGGATTCCTGCCAGTTTCCCCTATTCACGCTACAGGCATCCGGAAGTAATCCCAGACCAACGAATAAGGAAAGACACAGACAAAGAGTAATGCACAAGTTCAGCTATTGTGTAGATAATTACGGACAGGTTAGCTGTGTCGGGTGTGGACGGTGTGTTATAGAATGTCCGGTGAATCTCGATATTCGCCAGGTGTTAACCACCATTTCTAATAGATAGAGGGCACTAAATGAACAACCCATATTTACCATCGCCAATGAGAATAGAGGGAATTGTAACAGAGACGGAAGACAGAAACATCAAGACGTTTTCCCTCTCCTTCCTTGATAGAGGAAATGAGGCGGTCTTTAAATATATTCCCGGTCAGTTTGCCGAGCTGTCTGTTTTGGGTAAAGGAGAAGCTCCTTTCGGTATAGCATCCTCACCAACTCAGAAGGGGATTATTGAGTTCACAGTTAACAAAATAGGGTTGCTCACTACTGCCCTTCATAATATGGAACCCGGGGAGACAGTCGGTATAAGAGGACCGCTGGGCAACGGCTACCCATTAACAACGCTCCAGGATAAGAACGTCGTCATCATCGGCGGCGGTTTCGGATTCTCCACTCTGAGAGCTCTTACCACTTTCTTACTCGATAAGAGTAACAGGAACAGCTTCAATAATATTACCGTCATCTATGGTGCCAGGAGCCCGGGGCTACTCCTTTACAAGGATGAGCTCCGGGAGTGGGAAAAACGGGCCGACCTCCAGTTATATGTTACTGTAGACAAGGGAGACAAAGATTGGGAGGGCAGGGTGGGCTTTATTCCCGCCATCACCAAAGAGATTGCCCCCAGGGCTGACAATGCCTACGTGCTGGTCTGCGGACCACCGGCTATGATAAGGTTCACTCTGCCCGTTATTGAGGAACTCGGATTCCCGCCGGAGAGAACTCTCCTTTCTCTGGAGATGCGGATGAAGTGCGGGTTAGGCAAATGCGGTCGATGTAATATAGGGAGTAAATACGTCTGCCGGGATGGTCCGGTATTCACTTTAGCTGAGTTAAACCGGCTACCACGCGAATACTGAATATAGTTAAGGAAATGCACGATATGATTGATTTGTCTAAGGCAAACAAGCATCTCTGGCGAGAAATAACCGATGAGAGCGGAGACATAAGGAATTGTTTCAATTGCGGCACCTGCGTTTCGGGTTGCCCTGCTGCCGAAGCCGAACCACCACTACTGATAAGAAGACTGGCGCGTATGGTTCTACTTGGCCTGGAAGAAGAACTGCTTGAAGAAGGAACTCCCTGGATATGTGTTACCTGCGCGGCATGCGAAGAAATGTGCCCGATGGGTGTGCATCCTTTTGAAGTCTGTCTCGCAATAAGAAGATGGCAGAGTAAGAAGGATGAAACATATATTCCCACAGCGGTTACTCAACTTTTCCAGGAAGGTCATACCCAGCCGGTAGGGAAAGCACAAGGTCTGAGGAGATCGGTAGGCCTGGAAGAAGTGCCCCCCACCATCGTGAAATTTCCCGATTTGCTGGACAAATTTCAGACCATGCTTAGAGAAACAGAGCTGGTAAGAGAAAACGATTACCTGTTTAGGGTTTAAATCTATATGAAAAAATACGGATTATTCCTCGGCTGCAATATGCCCGCTCTGAGACCAGATGTGGAACGGGCAATAAGACTAACGCTGCCCGGACTAGGGGTGGAATTAGTAGATTTGGAGGGGAGCGTCTGCTGCCCTGCCTTCGGCACCTTTCCTTCATCTGACGAAATCGCCAGCCTGACTATTAATGCCTGGAACCTATCCATCGCTGAAGCGAAAGGGGTTGACCCGATAGTTGAGTGTGGTTCTTGCTACAGTTCGTTAAGATCAGGACAGACTAAACTATTAGAAGATGAGGGGAAGAGAAAGAGAGTCAACAAGCTACTAGAAATAGCGGGTAAAAAATTCGAAGGAACAGCCAAAGCTCATCACATGATTGATGTGCTCTATAATGAAGTTGGTCCGAGGAAAATTTGCAGTGCCATTACGAAAACCCTTGGAGGTATTAATGCGGTAGTCCAGTACCCATGCCACACTCTGTTCCCCAGCGAAATAGTCGGCTTTGATAATCCGGGGAGACCGCATATGTTAATGGAACTCGTAGAGGCTCTGGGAGCAAATGTGCAAACTTTCAGCCGGGAGCTTCAATGCTGTGGGGGAGCCGGAGGATTTACTCACGGCGCACACGTTGATGCCGTAAAATACGCCAAGAAGAGATTCGATGCTATCAAGCAAGAGACCAGCGCCGAGTTGATAGTCGTTTCATGCATAACCTGTTTGATGCACCTGGACGAGATGCAAAAGGAATTAAACAAACAGGGTAGCGGAGATGAGTAT
The DNA here is from genome assembly GCA_028717305.1 of Dehalococcoidales bacterium. Lineage (GTDB taxonomy): Bacteria > Chloroflexota > Dehalococcoidia > Dehalococcoidales > UBA5760 > UBA5760. The sequence continues at coordinate 5,469 of JAQUOC010000017.1, forward strand.
TCGATACCTGTTTTCGACTATAATCAAATTCTAGCCATCTGTATGGGCTTCGAGCCTAAGGAAGTGGCCTCTATCTCCTTCATACCAAGGAACAGTATTCTGGAAAGGTTATAGTCGGCGCCCTGGTTACCAGTCTCAAAGCTATTAGCGGAGCAACAGCCTCTTTAGTAGTCCTGACATCCTGATTACTAACGCTGATTCTTACCCGCTCGAAACACCCTGGTGCCACAGGCTGGGCACATCCCACAAGCCCCTATCTGGTAACCATCGACTACCTTTTATGACTTTTTAGACGGCTAGAAAAATTACGTATATCGTACGATATAAAATACTATCATGCATATTGTTCCAGTATTCTTTGAATTAACCTATATGATGATATAAATAACTTACTATGTATTTCGAATTATTATGCCACATGAAACTTGACTCATTACGAAATACACAGTAAGATTGGGTGGTTTATTTGTTAAAGAGGTATAAAGGGCACGATAGTAAAATTACGGTACGGAACAACAAGACTCTTCACTCTTGCTCTCCTTACTTGAGTATAGCCTTTAGTGTATTTCCTTGACTACACTAAAGGCTATGCTCTACATTGAGTTGTAGTTTTATGATTACCTATTCACAAGGGATAAGTACCTATAATATTAATCAATAACAGGGATAAGACCAGTGAATACTATTGACCTACGTAGTGATACGTTAACACTACCCACCAGGGAAATGATGCAAGCGATAGCCGAAACCAAGCTTGGTGATGACGTCTACGGAGAAGATCCCGCAGTAAACGACCTTGAGGTACTTTCGGCAAAGATGATGGGTAAAGAGTCTGCCCTCTTCACCGCCAGTGGCACAATGAGTAACCTTATTGCGGTTACGACGCACACCCACCCCGGTAATGAAATCATCCTGGGCGATGAATCTCACATTTTCTGGTATGAAGTGGGCGGCGTCTCAGCCGTCGGAGGCGTAGTGATGCATACTCTGCCTAACAGTGAGACCGGAGAGCTAGATGCCGATATGGTGTCTGAAACGATTCGTCCGAAGAATATCCACTACCCAGATACGGCGTTAATCTGCCTCGAGAATACTCATAACCGCTGTGGCGGTATTTTTCTCACTCAAGAGTATACCAAATCTATCTGTGATATCGCCCACAGTTATGGCATCCGGGTGCATCTGGACGGTGCGCGTATCTTCAATGCCGCCATTGCTCAGAACATACCGGTAAGTAAATTAGCCGGGGATGCCGATTCAGTCTGTTTCTGCCTCTCTAAAGGGCTCAGCGCTCCCGTTGGTTCCCTGCTTTGTGGTAACCAGGAGTTCATAGGAGCGGCTCGTAAGCGACGCAAGATGCTTGGTGGCGGTATGCGTCAGGCCGGAATCATCGCCGCCGCTGGTACTGTGGCGCTTCAAACTACGGTGAACCGGCTGGCAGAAGACCACGATAACGCCCGCCAACTGGCCCTTGGCCTGTCATCAATTCCTGGCATTAGCATCAATCCGGAGATGGTTCAGACCAACATTGTCCTGTTTGAAACACCGGAGGCTGTTCCCGCCGCAGAGTTTGTCAAACGGATGGAGGAGCGGCAGGTTAGATTACTGTGCTTTGGTCAACGCCTGGTGAGAGCGGTAACCCACCGAATGGTAAGCTCTCATGATATAGCTGAAGCCCTGAACCGCATTGAGTTTTTGATCATGAAACTATAGCATCTAGTGGTATCGATTTTTTACAGCTAGAATATCCATATGTATGGTTAATAAGGAGGGACAGAATGAAGAACGCTATCAGTACCGACAAAGCACCCACTGCTCTAGGGGCTTATTCGCAAGGGATCAGAGCGGGAGATTTTCTATTTGTTTCTGGACAGTTACCCCTTAATCCTGAGACAGGCAAGGTGGAAGGAACCACTATCGGGGAACAAACTGCACGCACGCTTGAGAACCTCAAGGCTATTCTGAAAGCGAGCGGGGCCAGCTTGAAGGATGTGGTTAAGGTAACCGTGATTCTATCCGACACCGCTGATTTTAAACCAATGAATGAGATGTACAAGAGTTATTTCTCCGAACCTTTTCCAGCGAGGGTGGCTTACGGCGGTAAGCTTGCCTTGCCAAGCTTACTGGTTGAAATTGATGCTATTGCCTACGTAGGTCAAAGCTAATAGTATTCTATTAATCTTTACCAGAACGCGCCACCGTAGTTCTTGAGCTTGAATAGCATGTTTGCCAGTTAATTCCTGCCTCCATCTTACCTCCAACTACACCGAGGCATTTACTCGGACGAAACTTGGCTTATCACAGCGCCCATAAATCTTCCGATACGTAAAGCCTACTATACTTTCAACCTAACCATGCTACTGCATTCTCAAGCTAGCACTGCGTTAGATTCAGAAATACGGATAACGAGTTTCCCACGGCATAGAAATCCGGAATGTGTAATTTGGATCAATGTGATATAATAGACATGAGTAAAAATACTCGTATCTTAAACCAAAATAAATTGGTCGAGGTATAACGATGATTGATGAACTTGATCAGAAATTGATCCTCGCGCTTCAAGAAGATGGCAGGCTAAGCTTTTCTGCCCTTGGTAAGCTCCTCGGGGTAAGTGAAGGGACAATACGCCAGAGATACAAAAAAATCACTAAAAGCGGTTTATTTAAAACGGTCGGAGTGCCGAACATAGAAAAAGTGGGGTATGGATTTGTCAGCATAGTTGCCATCCAGGTCATGATGGCCAAGCTGGAGGAAGTACGTGAGAAATTATCTCACGACCCTGCTGTGTGCCAGCTCTTCTGGACTACCGGCAGATACGATCTCATCGCTGTTGTTGTTACCAAGTCTGCCGATGAATTTGCCAACTTTATGCTCGGGGCACATTCAATGACCCCACACATAGTTAGAACTGAAACCTTCGTTAGCCTGGGTACGGTAAAGGGGCTGGTGAGTCTCCCGGATACTATTGAGTTGATTCGCCGCCTAGACATATCCCCCAGGAAGAAGAAAGGCAGTCATCCTAAGTAAATAATAGGTGGGATGATGAATCCCATGCCACCAACCTCGCTTGGTGGAAAAGAGATAGCATGTTTTGCAGCTATCATCCAGATAGACCAATGAAGGGCATAACACTATCAATCGTTTAAAATGAACAGAGATCAGCTCGTAGGGCTTCTTCATTCAGTCCGTATAATCTTTCGCGGTCGGCAGTGTCTTCAGAGATATACATTTTAGATTGCAACTAAAGACACGATTATCTTCAGTCTGCTCAAAGGCCATAGATACAGGAATAAACCGGAGGGACACAATGCTAAAAAAGGTCAAAGCCGAGGATGCGATAGGCATGGTTTTAGGTCACGACGTAACCAAGGTCGTTCCCGGTAAATTCAAAGGGCCTGCCTTCCGCAGGGGGCACATTATCGAAAAAGAAGATATAGCAGCACTACTTAGCATTGGGAAGGAACACGTTTATGTCGTTGAGTTGGAAGAAGGAGAAATTCATGAAGAGGAAGCAGCTCTACGTATAGCAAGGGCGATATCTGATTCGAGAATAGAAATCAGTGCACCTAGAGAGGGAAGAGTGAACCTGAAAGCAGCTACCGCCGGCCTGCTGAAAATAGACACGGACTTACTACGGAAAATCAATTCTCTCGGGGACATCGTAGTGGTCACCCTCCATAATAATACTGTTTGTCATAGCGGCACGGTATTAGCGGCAACCAAGATTATTCCTCTTTTCACGACCGAAGCCAAAATATGTGAGGTGGAAACGATTGGCCGGAACGACGGGAAGACAATAAAGCTTGTTCCTATCGAGAAAAATAGGGTAGGACTTGTTATTACCGGGAATGAGATATTCAAAGGGAGAATTGAGGACAAATTCGGGGATGTCATGAAAGGAAAGATCGGGGCACTGGGCTCAATTATCAATGGCCATTCTATTGTTCCTGATGATGCTGACTTGATTGCGCAGGCCATTATTGATATGAAACGCAAAGGTAGTGAGGTTATAGTTGTCTGCGGAGGGCTCTCTATTGACCCGGACGATTGCACTGTGGAGGGGGTCAGGAAGAGCGGAGCACACATAGTATCATACGGCGCTCCTGTTATGCCCGGTGCAATGTTCCTGTTCGCAGTACATAATAATACACCTATACTTGGAGCTCCGGCCGCAGTGATCTATAACCCCGCTACCATCTTTGACCTCATCCTACCTAGAGTGCTGGCTGGAGAGATGATTAGCAGGGAGGACATTGTTGAATTAGGGCACGGTGGATTATGTCTCAACTGTGAAAACTGTTCGTTTCCTGTTTGCCCCTTTGGTAAATAGGTGCAGATCCCAATCGGGATAGTTTCCTTATTAGCTCTTAAATCTAAGGCGAGATTGACAGTGAGAGGGCAGAGACAACGCCGAAGTATTGGAGACCTTAACTTCCAGAATTGGGTGCGAACCATAATCACAATAGAATATCCTGGTACAGAACATCAAGGAGTTTTCCGAAAAGATAATGTCCGAGTTAATAATGAGGTTAACCCGGACATTATGATCAGATTAAGCTATCGGACTGAATGCCAAACTATCAACACATAGCCAGGATCGCCCGTTTGACCAGAGCTTTCGCCATCTGAACCTTATATTTATTCTTGGCTACAGGGTTAGCTCCTTTTACAACCATAACCGCAGCAGCCTCAGCTACTTCTTCGCTAACTTTCCTGCCCTTCAGGAAATCTTCGGCCTCCCTCATCCTCATAGGGATCGGGGCTACCGCACCAAGGACTATCCTGGCTTCATTAACCTTCCCGGATTCCATATTGAAAACGGAAGCCACATCCATTATAGGAAAGTCTATTGATTTCCTTATCCTGGACTTAAGAAAAATCTGCTTACTTCCGGCTTTTTGAGCAGGTATCTGGATTTCTACCACCAGTTCATCCGGATCAAGTACGGTTGATTTCATCAAACCCGCCACGAAGAACTTTTCTGCTTCTATCGTCCTCTTGGTAGTCTTGATCTTCCCGTCTAAGGCTATCAGCGCCGGAGCAATATCCGACGGACTGACTGCTATGCATCCACAGTTGAAGCATCTCTTGGCTTCGCCTTCAATCTTGGCTAGCCCAAGGCTTAAGGTATCCTCAATATCTATGCTCTTCACCCTCTCCGATACCGACAGCTCGGGCATCTCTACCCGGCCGGTCTTGCCGAGACAGGCGCTGTCAAACCTACGGAGGGACTGCACCGCTTCCTCGGCCTTTCGCTCATCCTCCGCAGCCTTACCCTCAAGAAACAGGTCGATGGAACCGGCAGCCTGCTTCCCCGCCGCAATGGCACCCACAACCGTCGAAGGGCCGCTGACAAAGTCTCCGCCGGCAAACAGGTTCTTACCCAACAAGCCGGTGGCAGAGTCTACCCTCAGCTGCCCCTGATCATCAAGAAACCCGGCAGGAATGTGCGACGTATCCGGAGCCTCCCCGATCGCCTTCATTACAGCATCAAAATCAGCAGTAAACTCCGAGCCTCCTATCGGTATCGGCCGGGGCCTGCCGGACGCATCCATAGACCCCAGCTTCATCCTCACGCACTTAAGGGTCGTTTTGCCTTTATTCTCCCGGGCTTCCACCGGCAGGGTGAGAAAATCGAATTTAATACCTTCCTCCTTAGCCTTTTCAACCTCCTCCCTTATCGCCGGCATCTCCGCCTCGCTACGCCTGTATATTACTACAGGTTCTGCCCCCAGCCTCAGCAGCGTCCTGGCCACATCTATGGCAACGTTGCCTCCACCGACCACGGCAACCTTCCAGCCCCGAACTTTCCCACTCTCCAAAGACGCCCTGTTCAGAAACTCCAGCCCTGACTTCGCCAGCTTCTCACCGTTTATTCCCAGGTCTCTCTCTTTCCAGGCACCACAACCCAGGAATACGGCATCAAAGCTCTCCATAAGCCCATCAACGCTGACATCCACACCTATTTTCTGCTTCACCCGGAACTCAATCCCCATATCCTGCAATACTTTTACCTGCCGCCTAACCACATCCTTGGGCAGCCGGTAAGGAGGAATACCGTACATCAGCATCCCTCCGGCTTCTGCCATCCTCTCAAACACGGTCACACGATGCCCATGCTTCCTCAGATAATACGCCGCCGAAAGCCCGGCCGGCCCGGAGCCAACAACAGCCACCCTCTTCCCGGTGTCAACTCCAGCCAGCTCGATTATCCCGGCTGATTTCTCGAGAATATAATCACCCATAAACCTCTCCATGCACCTCACCGAGACCGCTTCGTCATAATCTCCCCGGTTGCACTCCTGCTCACAAAAATGCGGACACACCCTCCCCGTTATCGCCGGGATCGGATTCGACTCAAGCAGTATCTTCGCCGCCTCCGCCAGATCACCCTCCCTGATTTCATTCGCATAGGCAGGTATGTCCACACCAGCCGGACAATTGGAAGAGCACGGCGGCTTAACTACCCCCGCCGCTCCATATATCGAATGATAACGGTTCTCTCCGGTAAAGGCATTACAGACTTTACCGCCCTTCCTCAGACACTGAAACATGTTTTCAGGATTCCTGTAATACCAGCACCTCGTCTCCTGGCAGATGTTACCGGCTATGGTACCCATGTTCCTTATCTGAGGCGAGGCCACCGCATGAGCCGCTTCAGCGAGTATACGATATCTGCCTTTAACGCTCTGATTCATCTCTATATCTCGGAGCTTGGTCAAAGCGCCTATCTTCAAGCCCTCTGCATCCTCCCTGATATAGTCTAAACCGGCAACAGTTTTGACATTCACCAGAACTTCCGGATATGTGGAGTGTATATTATCCTCCAATACGCCGAGTAGATCCGTCCCGCCTGCGACTAACCTTGCCTTCTCTTTATATTTATCCAGGATTGAAACTGCTTCAGTGAGTGAAGTTGCATTCAAATGTTTAAAAGGCATCAAAGCCATACTACTACCTCCCTAGACCTTACCTAAAGCTTTAAGAATTTTATCCGGCGTAAGAGGAAGATCATCGACCCTTACTCCTATGGCATTGTAAACCGCATTGGCGACCGCTCTAGGTGTAGCGCATAGAACCGATTCCCCAATACCGCAGGCACCATACTCACCGGCCCCCTTCCATATCTCCATAGGTACAGGTTCAATATCTCCGAAATCAGCCATACAGGGGAATTTGTAATCTATCCAGTTAAAATTAAGCGGAACACCAGTGGCCTCATCATAGATCATTTCCTCCATCAAAGCTTCACCCAGACCGAAGGACTGTCCACCTATCTGTTGACCTTCACAACCGGAGGCATACATCACCGTACCACAGTCATTGAGAATGACTAATTTGATTATCCCTAGCTCTCCGGTTTCGGTATCCACTTCTACCTCGGTAAAGGCCGCCATATACGGAACCCCGGCCATCTCACTCGGAAGAGGCATGGAGACGGCCGAAAGAACAGGAACCATATCCCCTTTCCATAATAATTCCTTGATAGTCATTCCCTTTTGCGGGGCCGCTTTTACAAAAATCCGCCCTTCGTCAATATCCAATTCATCGGGCTTAACCCCTAATTTGGGAGCGGCTAAATCCAGAAGCTGTCTCCTGGCATCCAGAGCCGCATTATAAATCCTTTCCGGTAAAATATGACTGACCGCGCTATCGGTTTGAACCTGATCATTAACACATATGTCCGTATCGACTGTTGATACCCATTTTACATCTTCTACAGGTACACCCAGGACATCAGCACAGGCAAAGGCGCAACAACTATTCGAACCGGGTCCCGTCTCTACCGTAGGTGCTTCCAGGTATACAGTACCGTCAGGATTGACCCTGATAACAACTTGCATCGGACCGCGACGCAGCTCCTGCCAAGCGGTGTGCCAACTATTGTGAAGAGAAAACCCCATGCCTCGCTTTTTAGTACCATCATAAACCGGGCCAGCACCGGCTTTATGCCGTCTTTCCCAACCTATTCTCCTAGCCCCTTCACGTAAAAGTCCCTCTATGCCTTTGTCAGGCACAGCTTTGGCCCACCCAAAATTTTTCAGCATAACGTCTATCGGATCCATGTCCAATTTTTCAGCTATTGCGTCTATACCAAGACATAAGATGAAATTTAACTGTACGTTACCGATGCCTCGCATACAGCTGGCGGGAATTCTGTTTGTATATACGCCGTATGACTCCAGTTTTATGGAAGGGATGGGCTCAAGCATTACTTCGGCAGCTTCACATGGAATAAGCTGCAAAGAGCTCTGCGAATGGCCGGCATACGCTCCAGTATTTCCGATCAATTTGATATACATCCCGGTTATCGTGCCGTCTTTCCTGGCACCCACCTTGCAGTAAGCATATTCCTCGGTTCGCGCATCGTGGAAACTTTCTCTTCTAGTATGCTTGAACTTGACCGGCCGGCCCGTCTTTTTCGCCAGTAGAGCTGTGTAAAGGTAGAAGGGTTGCTCCCCGGTATCGCTCCTGCCATGAGAACCGCCCACGTACGGGCTAACACAACGAATCTTATTCAAAGGCATCTCGAACATATCGCTTAAAAACAACTTTGTTTGATTAGCTTCATAAGAATTGGACCAGAGAACCAGTTTGTCACCTTCCCATGCCAAACAACAACACCAGGCATCTAAAGCATTCTGAGTAGGCGCATTATAATGGGATGTATTTTCGACTATGACTTCAGCTTCCATAAAAGCTTTTTCCACATCCCCCCTTTTAGCTAGTATATGAGGGCCCCTGTCCTCAACCTCTTCGCCACCGAAAGTTGTGGGCACATTTGATTCAATGTGGGGTCCGGCATGAGAATCCCAGGGGAGCACATTGCCATCGGGATTGATCTCAGGATGTATTATTGGTGCGTCCGGTTTCATAGATTCTCTCGGATCCAAAACGTGTGGCAGTACCTCCCACTCTACTTCTATTGACCTTAACGCCTGCTCAGCTATAGCTTCACTCTCAGCCGCTACAACTATACCAGCCTCATCACCGACCCAACATACGTGATCACTGAGTACCCTCTTGTCTTTCGTATGTGGGAACCACATACTGTCGTATGAGGCCAGGTTAGCCCCGTCAGTCCATGCATGACAAAACGCCTTCATAGAAGCTACCTCTGGGTCTTTATATGTGAGAACAGCTTTCACTCCCGGCATTTTCTCAGCTTTACTGATATCAAAGCTCTTAATCGTGGCATGAGCATGGGGACTTACCAGAACCTTGGCATACAGCATCCCCGGGAAACGGCTTCTCAAGGTAATATCATCTATATATGAAGTTTTTCCACTCGCCTTCTCCCGCCCTTCTATTTTGGGCCGGTAAGTCCCTATGTACTTTCGGACCACACGTGGCTTGAATCCTTTATTCATTTTCTCGCCTCCCTGTCGACGCTGATTTTCTCTGCCGCATGTAATACCGCCCTGGCTACTGCGGGATAGCAGCCACACCGACACAGATTACCAGAAAGAGCATCCTTTACCTCATCTAGCGTCGGATCGGGATTTTGATTGAGAAAAGCTTTAGCTGACATTACAAATCCTGGTGTGCAGTATCCGCACTGTAGTGCAGTGCCGTATCCCGGTTCACATTGTTCGGCAAATGCTTCCACGAGAGGATCGTCTGCCCCCAAGCCTTCTATTGTCAGGATATCGTGTCCATCAGCCTCCACAGCCAGAGTCATACATGACAAAACAGCTTTCCCGTCCATGATTACAGTGCATGCCCCACACGCCCCTTCACCACAGGCAATTTTCAACCCGGTTAAACCCAGGTTTTCCCTCAGGACGTAAGCCAGTGTATCTGAGGACTGTATGTCAAGCCCCACCGTAAGCTCGAACCATGTGCCGTTAACCCTTAGCTTTACCTTATAGGGAGCGACTTCTCCTACTTCCCCGGCAACATCCTTGACAAGGCTTTCAGATCTTCCGACTGATACACTATCGCCTTCAGCCATTATTCTTTAACCTCCCGATGACTAATTTTGACTCGTCAGTATCTAAATATACAACACTGAGCGATATGCTGACCAATGTTATTAATAAAACCGCAATAGTTTAGTTTGTATTTCGTAATAAGTCAAGCACTATTCGATTTAATAATTCGAAATACACACAATACTATTAATACCATTAGGTATAATAACTCAAGAAATATGGAAACAATATGTATGATATCACTTTTTATCATACGATATACGTAATTTACTCAGACGGTTAAAATTCAAACGGGAATCATTTTATCTTATGCAGTTAAATAAACCATGACTCACTGCTTATCAAATCGTAAGCTAACCGTTGCCTTTGTCTTCTTAGAATACCTTACTACGCTCCGAAGCACTACTTAAAGCTGCAACACCACTGCTTATGAACAAACCGAACACTACAACTCCGCAGCGGGAGTCCGGTTAGAGAACTGACAACGGCCAGCAGAAATTTCAAGCTTAGATATGGCTAATGTGGCCACATGCAGTATTTAAACCGCAGGGCTCATACCGGTAAATACGTCAATCGTAGTGCAAAAAGACGCTTGCCGATATCAGCAGTAAAACTACAGATAACAAAGCCTCTACCGGGGTAGGAAACGAAGAGTAAGTACCTGGAACATTCCACAATGGATAATCCATCCCGGGACTTATCTTAGTAGACCAGTTCAACGTCTGGAGCTCGGTTTTACTTTACTGTACCCAACTGTATCCAATTGGTGTGACCTTCCCACCGACCAGGTGGTGTATTAGAACCCGAAACGCTGGAGCTATGATGTTCCCGCTCGGTACTGTTTGATACCATCATTCAAAATCTTAATCAGTGAGCGCGCCTTTTTCCGCAGGTCGTTACTGGGACCGTCCAATTCCTGCAGGAACATGCCTTCGTTCAGCGCTGTCGCCTCTTCCAGCGTTTTCCCGCTCAAAAGGTCACAGAATATCTCCACGGCCACATTGGAGGTAGGATCACAGGAGCACAGATACCTGGCGCCTTCAATTACCCCGTCGCTAATATTCAGGTAGATACGTACATAGCCACCCGCCCCTCCGCAGATACGTATACCCGAGGCGATGGTACTCAGCAGTATCGATGGATTCTCATAAGAGCCGGCATTTTTAAAACCATCCCTAACTAATCTGCGGTAATTTTTTACTATTGCTTGGTCCAAGAATCTGTTCCTTCCTTATTTAATACCGTATTTAATACCCTGGTTTATAGTTCATAGATAGCCACGCTCTTCGAATATTGTGTTCAGTGTATCCAGAAAAACCGAGCATTCTTCCATGGTGTTATAGAAGTAGAGGGAGACGCGATAGGTCATCAGGTGATCTGTCGGTAGTCCCGGTTTTAACCAGTCCGCGCCGAACTCATGGTTCAAGTAGGAGTGAACGCAAAAGGCTCCACCGCGGATCATTATGTTGCTTCTCTCACTGAGTTCCCGGGATATGCCGAAGCAGTTGGGCCGCCTCAGCGCAAAGCTCAGTATTCCCCCTCTCTCAGCAGCGGCCTGCGGACCAAGTATTCTGAACCAGCCCGTATCACCATAGCGGTTGATTAACTGCTCCGTCAGGAAGCTGTTCAGCTTGATCTCATGGGCTTTAACACGTGCCATGCCGATGTTCTGAAGATACTGGACAGCAGCCCCGGCACCAATCTGTCCCGGATAATTCTGGATACCGGCCTCGAACCTGGTAGGAACCTCAGCGAGGTTGTAGTCACCGTAGTTAGAGTCGACGACTGTTCCACCACCCAGTATGACCGGCTCAATGGCACCGTCACTCCCTCCCCCCCCGGCCGACTCGTAATCCAGAAGTTCCTTTTTACCGTAGAGAACACCAACCCCTTTTGGTCCGCACATCTTATGTATCGAAAAAGCCAGGAAATCGACATCCAGGTCCCGGACATCAATCGCCTCATGGGGTACCGTCTGAGCCCCGTCAAGCATCACCTTCACACCATGCTCATGAGCGACTTTTATCATCTCCTTAGCCGGCATCGTGTAACCGGTCAGATTTGACGTATAGACCATGCTGACCAGTCTGATCCTTTGATTCTCCAGTCTCTTTCTGAATTCACCCAGGTCAAAGATCTCACCTGCGCCTGAAACCAACCGGTCCACCTTAATCAGTCCCCTGTTTTGCAGCCTCAGCCAGGGTACCAGTCCGGAATTATGCTCTTTATCGGTTAACAGAACAACGTCACCCGGCTGAAATCGGAAACCAAGCGCTACCATATTGATAGCATGCGTAGTATTCAGAGCAAAGATGATTTCTTGCGGAGACCGCGCATTAATAAACTCAGCAATCATCTGGCGCGAACCATGAATCCCGCTGTCAGTATCACCCTCAATCCGATTGTTGACTTCGTCGGCGAACCAGTGCTGGCTTCTCTCCCCGCCGCACGCCGGGTAATTGGCATAGTACTGGTCTATCGCCGCAATCACCTGCCGGGGGACCAGCGTCGTACAAGCACTGTCAAAGTAAATCGGCGGTTTACCATTTCGCCGGCACGCTAGCGCCGGGAAATCTTCTCTAATGGACTCCAAGTCGATTTCACTATTCATCACCCCACGCCTCCATTGATGAGCATATCACGAAGATCAGACAAGACTATACATATTGCACTTACCACTAAAGCTATCCGGGGCAGTTACCATATCTGAAATGTCTCCTTTGGTCGACCTCATATCATTGATTTTTTGTCTAGTTTAACCGGATAGAAACCAGACAAGCCCTGAAAGTGGTAAGCTATCCTGCCCACTACAGGGCTTGCCCGGTCTGTCTATTATAATCGCCTTGTCTTCAACTCTGGTTGCCTATTTTTTCTTGGCCGCCAGAGCTGCCTTTACCTTCTCCGGTGTGGCCGGCAGGTGACACATCCAGACACCGCAAGCGTCTTTGATAGCATTACAGACTGCCGGAGCAGTAGAGACCATCGTGGTCTCACCCATACCGGTACCACCCAGACAACCACCCTTGCGATAGGTCTCCCGGACCATAGGAACAACGTCGCAGGAGTCGGTGATCATGGGGAACTTAATCTTTTTATAATCGGTGGTTTTACCGTGGATGTACTCCTCCCGTAGCGCATAACCAACGCCTTGATCAATTCCCCCTTCAAGCTGGCCTTCCATAGCCTTCGGATTGAAGACTGTACCCATATCTACCGCCGAGGTTATCCTGAGCACCTTCGTCACTCCGGTATCCGTATTCACCTCAACTTCGGCCAGTTGAATATTCTGGGTCGCGGACTCGAAACCGGGGCCCTGACCCGTCTTCGGATCGATAACATCCTGGCCACCGCGCACCTCGCGACGAACCCGAT
>JAQUOC010000018.1 GCA_028717305.1 Dehalococcoidales bacterium
ATGAGAGTGGTTTCGATTGTTGGTATGGCCGGCTCCGGGAAATCCGAGGTGGCCAGGGTATTTGAGGCCAATGGCTTTAGCCGGATTAGGTTCGGGGATATTACTGACGAAGAGGTAAAGAAGCGGGGTCTTCCGCTAAATGAGAAGAACGAGCGCATCATCAGGGAGTTACTGAGAGAAGAGTATGGGATGGCAGCCTATGCCCGGCTTAATCTGGACAGAATTGATCTGGCATTGCAATACTCCGATGTGGTCGTGGACGGGCTCTATTCCTGGGAGGAGTATACTCTGCTCAAGGATTACTACGGAAAGAGTTTCTCTCTGGTCGCTGTTTGGTCTTCTCCTAAGACGAGGTATGCCCGGCTGTGTGTCAGGAGAGAGCGTCCCCTGATGATGGAAGAGTCGGCCAGTAGGGACAGGGCGGAAATAGAAAAAGTAAATAAGGGCGGGCCTATCGCGATGGCTGACTTCACTCTGATCAACGAGTCCTCTCTGGGTGATTTAAAGAAAGAATCGGAAAGGATCGTCTCGAAAATTCGGGATTAGAAGTGGGAATAACGGCCAGACTGTGTAGCGATGAGTATTTTTTGAAGATAGCCTCGGTGGTTGCCGAGCGCTCCACCTGCCGGCGGCACCATGTCGGGGCGGTTGCCGTAAGAGATAAACACATACTGGCAACCGGATACAACGGTGCTGCCGCCGGCATCAAGGACTGTCTTGAGCTTGGTTGCCTCAGGGATGAAATGAAGATACCGTCAGGGACAAGGCATGAAATATGCCGTGGTATCCATGCCGAGCAGAATGTCATCGTTCAGGCCGGTCTTCACGGTGTCAGCCTCGAAGGGAGTACTATCTACTGTACCCATACTCCCTGCATACTCTGTGCCAAGATGCTGGTTAATGCCAAGATAAGGCGGTATATCAGCTTTGGCAGATATAATGATACTCAGTTTGCCGCACTGTTCGAAGAGGCCGGTATAGGGTTCGAGTTGGAAAAGAGGCCGTCGTCCCGGATAAGCTATCTTGATTAGCTCTCTCGCGTCGCTTTTATAGCATATCGAGGAGCTTGTACATGTCTTCGTAAGCCTTGCCAAAGTCAGGATGGATGGTATTGAACCTGGCTTTGAGGGTCTTCATCTTGCGGGCAAACCCGTCTCTGTCTTTATTTGCCACCAGATCGGCCCAGGCTTGTGCTTTTTCCTGAAATTCCTTCTCAGCTTCGGCCAGATTGGGCAGGCTCATCTGCAACGAGGCGTAAAGCTCGGGCTCCTCGGAAATAACGCTTTCGGTCAGGGTCGAAAGTAGTTTAAAGGTGATGCCACTGGCATTGCCGACTTGTCTTAAGCGGTTGAATCTCAGTATCGTATCACCGGCGACTATTGCGATGAAGTGGGATAGACCCAGGACGACAGTCATAATTTCGTCGTGTTCTTCCGGGCTGACCAGAGTTACCTTGGCCTCTCTTTTTTCTAGGTATTCCCTGGCTCTCTCGGCTATAGTCTTCTCCTCTTCGTTGGTGGGGGTTAACATAAAGCTCCTGTTAGCGATGTCTCTGGCACCGGGGCCGAACATCGGATGCATGCCCAGCACCCTCCTTGATTTAATATGTCTGTGAATTGCTGCCATCGGAAGTACTTTTACCGAGGTAATGTCTATAATGAGCTGATCGCTATTGGTATGGGGGCCGATCTGTTCCACAACAGCCTCAAAATTATCTATCGGCACCGATATCAGGACGACCTGGGATCTCCGCACCGCTTCTATATTGTCTGTGGTGGCTTCAACTGTCAGCTGTTTGCCCGCCTCCCGCAGCCTTGCCTTGTTTCTCCCGGTTATTGTTACCCGGTGGCCTTCTTTCAGAGCGAAGCGGGCGAACCAGAGACCCATATTTCCCGATCCGCCGATGATTGCAATTTTCATGATTACCTCGTGGTTTGCTTAATTCGTCTTAGGGTAAGACCCCAGAACACGCAGGAATAGAGTGGCCTCCTCCAGATTGGCTAATACTTCTTTCGGTGCTTTGTCTTCCCGGTGGCCTTCAAAGTCGAGATAGAAATTATATTCCCAGGCCTTTTGCCTTGTCGGGCGGGATTCAATCTTGGTCAGGTTGACGCCCTTGCTGGCGAATTTATTGAGGAGTTCATAAAGCGCCATCGGTTTATTTTTTACGGAGAAGACTATCGATGTCTTGTCCTCTCCTGAGGGGGGGCAGTCCTCCTTGGCCAGTATAAAGAACCGGGTAAAATTGCTCGGGTTGTCCTCTATCTCCCGGGCCAGTATCTTCATCTGGTATATTTCAGCGGCCCGGGCACTGGCGATCGCTCCGGCGTCAGTTAAGCATTTCTCCTTGATCATCTTTACGCTGGTGGCGGTATCCGAAGTGGGGACTAATCTGCAACCCAGCTGTTTTAAGAATGTCCGGCATTGTCCCAGGGCTTGGGGGTGTGAGTAGACCTTCTTAACCGCATCCAGACGCGTCTCGGGGTTGACTACCAGGCAGTGAGTAACATGGAGTTCTAGTTCACCGCACACCTTAAGACTTGATGTCAGCAACAGATCGTAAGACCTGCCTATTGTTCCTTCCAGAGAGTTCTCTATAGGGGCAATGCCGAACTGCACTTCGTCCTGCTCTACGGCCCTGAAAACGCCTTCCAGGCTTTCCTGAGGCTTGGTCATTGCCAGTGGACCAAAAAACTTAAGGGCTGCCTCTTCGCTGTATGCTCCTGGCTCGCCGGGAAAGGCGACCTCAACGCCCTGTGTCCTGCGGCAGGCCGTCATTATCTGCTGGTAGATGCTTTCGATAACTTCCTGGTCCATGTTTTCACTGCGGGCCATACGCTTGATGTGTTCGGAGACCTTTTTCTCTCTTGCCCGGTCATTGATTTGTTTCCCTTCCCTTATTTTCTCTTTCCCTATCTCCCGGGCAATCCTTATTCTCTCACTGATTAGCTTGACAATCTCAGCATCGGTTTTATCGATTCTTTTTCTTAAATCTTCCAGGCTCATTTTATCACCCTTGGTATTATTCCTGCCCGCATCGCCATGTCACAGATGGTTACCGCCATCATTGATTCTACAACAACCACTGCCCGCGGTACGATGCAGGCATCATGCCTTCCCTTGGCGGACAGACTGGTACTCTCCATGTCCTTGATATTTATCGTTGGCTGATTCTTGCCGATAGATGGCGTTGGCTTAATCGCTACCCTAACCACTATCGGCATACCGTTACTTATCCCGCCCAGAATACCTCCCGAGTTGTTAGTTGTGGTAACTATATTGCCGTCTTTGATGGCGAAAGGGTCGTTATTTTCGGAACCTTTCTTGCCTGCTGCGGACAAGCCTGCCCCGAATTCGATCCCCTTAACGGCAGGGATAGCCAGAATGGCTTTGGCCAGTTCACCATCCAGCGTGTCAAAGACCGGTTCTCCTAAACCGGCAGGTACGTTAAGAGCGATTCCTTCTATGATACCGCCCAGACTATCCCCTTCTTCCTTGACCTCTTCGATAGCCTTGATCATCTCTTGGGCAGCCTCAAGGTCAGCACATTTTAACGGGTTTTTCCCCAGTTCTTCCCTTATTCTGTCAAATTCTTTCGGCGCGGTTTTAATACTGCCTATCTGAATAGTATGGGCTATGATCTCAATACCGATCCGGCCGATCAATTTCCTGGCGATAGCGCCGGCCATAACAAAACCGGCGGTAATTCTACCGGAAAACCTGCCGCCACCTCTGAAATCATTGAATCCTCCGTACTTAACGAAGGCGGTGTAGTCAGCCTGTCCCGGTCTCATTAGGAATCTGGTCTGCTCGTACTCTCTTGAGTCTATGTCTTTGTTCCATATCACCAGGCAGATAGGGGCGCCGGTAGTGACACCATTTCTGATTCCGGCAAGGATTTCGACCCTGTCCTCCTCGGCCCTCTGTGTGGAGGCTGGATCCGCCCCCGGCCTTCTTTTGTCGAGGTCTTTCTGTATATCCTCTTCGGTAACGGCCAGTCCGGCCGGGCAACCGTCAACAATGATACCGACGCATCTGCCGTGACTTTCTCCGAAGCTTGTTATGGTGAAAAGCTTACCCAGACTGTTCTCCATTTATCTTCACCTTACCTCCGATGCTTCTTACAACCTCCCAGAAATTGGGAAATGTTTTTGAGACGCATTCCGCATCGTTTATTATCGTTCCTCCGGCGACAAGCCCGGGTATACTGAATGCCATAGCAATACGGTGGTCATTCTTACTGTCGATGGCGGCACTCTTTGGTTGGGTGCCGGTAACGGTTAGTCTATCCTTCTCTTCCTGGACTGCTATACCCATTTTCTCCAGCCCTTCCCTTAGTGCGGAGACCCGGTTTGATTCTTTTATGCGTGCCCTTGCCACCCCGCTAAACTCGCTCCTGCCGCAAGCCAATGCCGCCAGAACCGCCAGCGTCGGCAGCAGGTCTGTACAGTCGGATAAAGCAGCCTGTATCGCATTCAGGCTGGATTTTCTCACCGTTATAGCGCTCTTGCTTAACTCTATTGAGGCGCCCATGTCCCTGAGAAAGTCCAGCATTATCCTGTCGCCTTGCTGGCTTTCCAGACTCAGGTTCTTTACCGCTACGGTTCCTGATAGTGCCCCCATAGCCAGGAAATAGGAAGCCGATGACCAGTCTCCCTCCACTAGGTACCTGGTGGGCTGGTATCTCTGCGGTGCTATCACAAATTCTCTTAAGTCCGGGGAGGCGGCTACATTTACGCCGAACTTTTTCATACAGTCCAGGGTCATCATGAGGTAGGGCTTTGACTCTACCGGTGTGGTTAGTCTGATCCGGACCTCCTGTTTGGCGAGTGGGGACGCAATGAGAAGCGCTGAGATATACTGAGAGCTGATATTACCGGGTATCTCCGTTACGCCGCCTGCCAGTCCCCCTCCCTTGACGGTTATCGGAGCTACTTCCCCCTGGCACGAGCAGTCTACTCCTAGTTGCCTTAACGCCTGGATCAGAGTTTTGACCGGCCTCCGTGCCAGGGAAGAACCGGTAATTAACCGGGATTTCCCTGGTATTAAGGAACAGACCGCCGTCATAAATCTCAAGGTGGCGGCGGAGTCGGCGCAAAACAGATCCGCCGCTGCCTCATGCATTTCTCCCCCGGCAACACGCCATAGGCCGTCTTCCTGCTGAATCTTTACCCCGATATTGCCCAGTACGCCCCGGGCTGCTTCGGTGTCGTCTGAGATCAGGGGGTTTATGATTTCACTCTCGCCTCTGGCTAAGGCCGCGCAGATAAGTCCCCTGATAGTATAGCTCTTCGAAGCAGGGGCGATGACTTCCCCTGTTAATATGCTTTTCTCAACTAAGACCTTCATACTCTTTTATCTTGTCTGTTATTTGCCTGACCACAGAGCCGATATCCAGCCTTGAGGTATTTACTGTGACGTCCGCAGCCCGTTCGTAGAACGGCCTGCGGAATCTCAACAGATCTTTAACGGTCAGGGCAGGGTCAGCTACGGCAAGCAGTGGCCTCTCGTCGGTATCTCTTGATATCCGCCTTAGTATTATCCGTGGTGTGGCAGTGAGGTATACCATTACCGCTTCCTTTCTTAGCCGGTCGATGTTTATTTTATTTAATATAACACCACCCCCGCAGGCAATAACGGCATTCCTCTGCTGGCTGACTTCCTTAACGACCTCAATTTCGAACTCTCGAAAGGATATCTCCCCATCCTCCTTGAATATTACGGGAATAGCCTTCCCCGCCTTCTTTTCAATGAGGATGTCAAGCTCAAAGAACTCCTTACCCAGTTTATCGGCCAGGGCCTTACCCACCGTAGTCTTTCCTGTTCCCATGAAACCGATCAGGGCGATGCTCGTCTTCACTTGCCTAAGGCCTTCGCAGCTTCTTTTTTCATCAGTTCGAGAGGAGCTTTGAGGCCCGTCCATTTTTCAAAGGCCAGTGCTCCCTGCCAGGCAAGCATATCGAGCCCGCTTATTGTACTGGCACCGGCTGATTTTGCTTCTCTGAGCAGCCTCGTCTGTATCGGGTTATATACGATGTCGAAAACGACCGGGGTAGATTTCAGCAAACTCATCGGTACCGGTGTCTCATCGGTGTCGGGGCTCATGCCGACGCTGGTTGTATTAACCAGAATATCGGTTCCTTCCAGTGCTTCCGCCAGGTTTTTATTGTTTAGTTCCAGCGCTGCTGTCTCTTTCTTGAAGGCTCGGGATATCTCACGGGCCAGGTTCTCTGCCCAGTCTATCTCCGCCGGACGGTTCAGAATAACCAGATTAGCGCCGCTTTCAGCAAGAATGAAAGAAATTCCTCTAGATGCGCCGCCCGCGCCCAGGACAACCACTTTCTTGCCCTCCGGTTTGATCCCCTTGTCCAGTAGTGCCTGCAGGAAACCGGTAGCATCGGTGTTGTAACCTCGCAAATTACCGTTGTCGTTGACTATGGTGTTAACGGCCCCTATCCGCTCGGCAATGGGATCCAGCTCATCCAGAAACGAGATGACGGCTACTTTATGGGGGATGGTGACGTTCAAACCGGCCAGGTTGAGGGCTCTGGCTCCTGCCAGCGCCTGGCCTAAGTCGCCTTTTTGTACCCGGAAGGGAAGATAGACATAATCTATGCCCAGTGCGCCGAAGGCGGCATTATGCATCACCGGCGACATAGTGTGCTCGATGGGGTCTCCGATGACTCCGCAGACCCGTGTTTTTCCCGATATAACTCTATTTATCATCGTGGCACCATTTCGTACAGTTTCCTTAACTGCCTGACAGTTATCTGGCCGGGTGCGGACTCTCTGCCTTCTTCGATCGATGCGTAGGTAAAATCGCCACCGACCAGAGGGCAGAGAACCCGGCTCACCAGACCCAGCGGGCCCATGGCAAAGGAGACCACCCTTGTTTTAGGGAACCCGGTGATGAGCTTCAGTGTAGTCAGGTTATCCTCAAGGCTCTCTGCTGTGGTAATCACCTTGCATACATCGGCGCCGGCTTCCAACTGTTTTTTGACTATTTCTCTGAGGCTGTTGAGGGGGGGCGTTTTTTTTAGTTCGTGGAATGACAGAAGACATTTCGTTCTCTTCTTGATCTGCAGCAGGGTTTTCCCAAGTTCTCCTGTCTCGACCTCGATATCAACCATTGCGCAGCCAAGCTCACTGGCTTTCACCAGGACCTCCGTTCGCTCCGCTTCGCTCCTTTCCCATCTGCCTCCTTCAACGGAGCTCCTGGCGCAGGCTATCCAGGGTTTCTCAAGATGCCTGGCTATGTCCTGCCATCCCTCTCCAATGAGGTCTATCCGGACCTCGAATAGTTCAGCTAAAGGCTCAATCCCCCTCAGCGCTTTCTCATCCCTATTTGTGATAACGGCACATATTCCAGGCTTTTTCATACTAACCTGTCAGGGCCTGCTCTACCAGGGACAGATCCACCTCTTCGGTGATAAAAACCTTACCCAGCGATTCGGGCAGGATAAACCTTAGCCTTCCCTTCAAGACCTTCTTGTCCTGCTTCATCGCCGCAATCAGTTTCCTCATTGCTGGGTCGGGCAGTCTGGTGGGCAAGCCAACCCGCCTGATAAGACTCTCCATTCTGTCCAGCTCATTTTGTGCAAGTATGCTCATCCTCCGGGAAATCCTGGCCGCTGCTAACATCCCGATGGCAACTGCTTCTCCGTGGCTTACCTTGAAATCTGAGACTGACTCAATGGCATGCCCCACGGTGTGGCCGAAGTTCAGGATGGCCCTTAGGCCCAGGTCTTTCTCGTCCTGTTCCACTACCTCCACCTTGATCTTAGCCGACCGGAAGATGATTTCCTCGAGTGTCTTGGCATCAAGCATTTTGATCTTATCGAGGTTATTCTCAAGGTAGGCAAAGAATCCTTCGTCTCGGATAACTCCATATTTTATCACTTCAGCCAGACCATTGGTAAACTGCTTGCCATCAAGAGTTCTTATGGTATCAATGTCGCTGATTACCAGCCTTGGCTGATAAAAGGCCCCGATTTTGTTTTTCAACCGGTCGTGGTCCAGCGCCACCTTGCCCCCGATGCTGCTGTCAACCTGTGCCAGCAGGGTGGTCGGTAGCTGTATCAGCGGGACTCCCCTCAGGTATGTAGCAGCCACGAATCCGGCTAAGTCCCCGATAACCCCTCCCCCCAGGGCTAGAATAGGCGTGGTTCTTTCCGCATGGCATTCGGCCAATTCACGGTACAGTCTGCCGGCCGTTTCCAATGACTTTTGCTCTTCCCCATCGGGGACCGTGAGGGTGGTTACCGCAAATCCTGACGCGGTCAGGCTACGCCCGACGGCGTCACCGTACAGGTCATGTACTACGGGGTTGCTGATGACCACCAGCCTGCCGGCAAAGCCTATTTTCTTTAGCTGATGGCCGCTTTGCTTCAGTATTCCCGGGCCGATATCAATATCGTAGCTGTTACTGCCCAGCCTTAGTCGAATTTCTTTCATTTTTTCTTGTCGGGATCAGTTTGCTGATTTTCCGGCAGGTTTCGATGGTCTCCTGAAGTTCGTCAGGTGTGATAGCTTGCTGTGCATCAACCAGCGCTTCCGCCGGGTTGTAGTGCATCTCGATCATCAGACCGCTGGCGCCTACGGCGATAGCGGCGCAACTCATTTTGAAGATAAGGTCTCGGCGTCCGGCCGCATGACTGGGGTCTACGATGATAGGCAGGTAGGTTTCTTTCTGAATGATCGGGACGGCGGACAGGTCGAGAGTATATCTGATGTAGTTCTTACCTTTGCCTACTGGTAGTACTCCTCTTTCACAGAGAATAATGTCCCGGTTGCCTTCAGCGGCAATGTATTCCGCAAAAGACAGGAATTCTTCGATGCTGGCGCCGAAATGGCGTTTGAACAGGATGGGTTTCTTTGTCCTGGCGATCTTTATCAACAGGTCTTGGTTATACATGTTTCTCGTCCCTATCTGGAGTATATCGGCATACTCAGCAGCCAGTTCAACCTGCGTTTCTCCCCTTACCTCGGTTATTGTTGCCAGGCCGAACCTGTCCCCTGCTTCACGGAGCCATTTAAGGGCCTCTCTGGCTTCTTCCCAGCCTATCGAGCCCAGCCCTTGGAAAGAGTGTACCGAGCTCCTCGGCTTGAAAATACCTCCTCTCAGGATATGGGCTCCGCACTTTGCTGCATCTTCAGCAATTCTCAGCAGCTGCTGGTGGCTCTCTACGGCACAAGGTCCGGCAATAAATACCGGTTCGTCTCCGCCTATCTCAATGTTCTTTACCCGAACCGTCGTGTGCTCTGTACCATCGTCGAAGAATTTGGCGTATTCCTTGCTGATTAGCTTGTAGGGGACTTCAACCATGGCGGCCTCTTTTACACCAGGCAGAGTGGCCAGTTGTTCAAACGGCACCTTGCTTTCATCTCCTACCAGTCCGATTATGGTACGGAATTTTCCCTTGGAAACATCGGCTCTAAGACCGAGTTTATTTATCTCTTTAACCACATTGTTTACCTCATCTTTTGTAGCCTCGGTTTTCATGATTATCATCTGTTCCCTCACTTTTCATCTGGATAGAATATCTCGATTCCGTTTGCTCTTGTTTTGCTCTTAAAAATAGAAAGACCCTCCCGCTTTAGGAGGGTTTCTGAGCTTCGACTGTTTAATTTGTTGGCTCGTAATGCATCTATCTAATGCTGATCCCTCCAGGCGCACATTATGCGCCAGGTAAATGCAAAACGGGTATAATAACACAATTTGTGAAGAGGAATACTTAACATATTGGTGTTCACCTCATTCTATGTAGACTAAGTTAGCATAAGGGACACGGTTTGTCAATATATTGTTCCTGATGCTATGCTGTTCGGGCAGATGGTTGTCGGCGTGGTAGAATAGAAGAAATAGGGAGTGTGAATATGGAGAACCGGGTTACGGAAGTTGCTGTCGGGAGTACCAGGCTGCACATAATCCAGGGGGACATTACTAAGCAAGGTACTGATGCCGTGGTCAATGCCGCTAATTCCAGTTTAATGGGTGGTGGCGGCGTCGATGGTGCTATCCATAGGGCCGGCGGCCCTGCCATTTTAGAAGAGTGTAAGGAGATTGTATCCCGGCAGGGGCGGCTGCCAACCGGTAAGGCGGTAATTACTACCGGCGGTAATCTTAGGGCGAGGTATGTGATCCACACCGTTGGTCCCGTCTGGCGTGGCGGTGGTAAAGGAGAACCTGATCTGCTGGCCAGTGCTTATCAGGAGAGTTTACGGTTGGCTGTGGAGAACAAGATGCACAGCATCTCCTTTCCCTCAATAAGTACCGGAATCTATGGCTATCCGGTTGAACGGGCGGCCGAAGTAGCTGTCGGCACTGCGGTCACCTTCCTGCGACAGGGTCCTGCCGCTCTTGAAGAAGTGGTCTTCGTGCTGTTTGATAACAAGACATTTGCTGCTTACTCAAGGGCTCTACAGGAATTGGTTGAGAAATGATGAGTCGGGTGGGTATTTTTGGAGCGTATTGCAGGACTGAGTTATGCTAGAGATTAAAAAGGACAGTGGCATAGGGTTTTGTTTCGGGGTTAGACGGGCTATTGATATTGTGGAGAAGATTGCTCGTGAGCGTGGTACCATAGAAACGCTGGGGGCTATTGTGCATAACCAGCCGGTACTGCAGAAACTGTCCGGTATCGGGGTCAGGATGGCCGGAGGAGTGGATGATATCAAGGGGAATATCGTAGCTACCAGCGCTCATGGTGTAAGTCCCCGGATGGAGAAGGTGCTTCAGGCCCGTCATATTGATATAGTCAGTACTACCTGCCCCTTTGTTCACCGGGCTCAGCTTGCCGCACAGAGGTTGGCTCAAGCCGGCTTCCGGGTGGTGATATACGGCGATGCCAATCACCCGGAGGTTGAGGGGGTTATCGGATGGGCTAATGGTAACGGGGTGGCTACACTGGATGAGAAGTTCGTTTACGGGATTAAACCTCTGCCAAGCCGGTTGGGGGTTCTATCTCAGACAACCCAGATTCCGGCCCATTTCACTGATTTTGTCAAGAAACTGGTTGATCTTACCTTCACTAAAGACTCCGAGTTATGTGTCATTGATACCATCTGCCACGAGATTAGGGAACGGCAAGCATCTGCTCTTGAACTGGCTGGTAGGGTGGACTTGATGCTTGTCATCGGTGGTCATAACAGCGCCAATACCAACTGTCTTGCCCGGTTATGTTCTCGGGTTACGAGAGCTTATCTTGTTGAGACGGCCGATGAGATTGACTCCGCCTGGTTCAGCGGCCAGAGCTGTGTAGGCATAACCGGTGGAACTTCTGCGGCTGAAGAGACCATAAATGATGTAGTTGCCAGGCTTGAATCAATAGTCTGATCCTGGACAGGGGTCCGGAATTCAAGTTTTCTCTTATCGGTAACCTGGCTGCCTTTTGCAGATAAACAGCCGCATGGCACGTTCGGTAACATCAGTAATTAGCTCCTCCGCCATCTCAGTAGACTGGCTGAGGCTGATAGGGCCGGGGGCAATACTGAAGACCGTGTCAATCCCTTCTCTATAAACCGCAGAGTAACCGTTGCCTATTTCACCGGTGATAGCAATGACGGGTAAACCGAATTCCTTGGCCTTTCGGGCGACTCCCACCGGTGTCTTGCCACTGGCGGTTTGGCTGTCTATTCTGCCCTCTCCGGTAAAAACCAGGGTGGCACCCCGCATATTTTCGGCGAGGCTGGTCGCTTTAATGACGATATCTATACCAGGGAGTACCTTGGCTTTGAGAAAGGCGATTAAACCGGCCCCCAGGCCGCCGGCTGCCCCGGCTCCGGGGATATCCCTGATGTCGGCGCCGAGTTTTTCTTGAATCACATCCGCGTAGTGGGCTAATGCTTCGTCAAGTTGCACCATCATTTCCGCAGTAGCTCCCTTTTGCGGACCGTAGATAAAGGAGGCTCCCTCGGGGCCGCAGAGAGGATTGGTAACATCAGAGGCCAGGAGGATATCGCAGTTGGCTAGTCGCGGGTCGATAGCTGTTGCGTCGATGTCTGCCAGATCAATCAGCGCCGCTCCTCCCGGGGCGATGGCCGTTCTCTTGGCGTTGATTAGTTTGATACCAAGAGCCTGGGCCATTCCGGCACCGCCGTCATTGGTAGCGCTCCCGCCGATACCGATGATGAATTTCCGGCAGCCTCTGGTAAGTGCGTCGCGGATCAATTCGCCAGTGCCATAGGTGGTAGTCAGCAGGGGATTACGCTTCTCCGGTGGGACCAGGTCAAGACCGGAGGCCTCTGCCATCTCGATAACGGCAGTCACCCCATCGCTTAACATGGCCCAGCGAGCCGTGATGCGCTCTCCGATCGGGTCGGTTACCTCTACTGATATGATGTTTCCCCCGATGGCATCGACCAGGGCTTGCATCGTACCCTCTCCACCGTCTGCCATCGGCACAATTACATTTACCGCATCGGGAATTACCTGTTTTATCCCTCTGCTGATTGCCCGCGATACCTCTAGAGCGGTAAGATTTCCCTTGAAGCCCTGCGGGGCGATAACAATCTTCATGACATCACTGTTCCGATAGAGTCTCCATGACACGAGCCCATCCTGTGAATATCTGGACACCGGGTATGATAAATCTACTTATTATAGTTCATTTCCCCTGACTGTCAACACTAACTTACTGATTTCCGGTGCAATAACTATAGTAAATTGATATTCCATATTAGATTAGAGGTAAGACTTTGACACATTACCGCTGGTTACCTATAATAAACCTGATAATATCTGTCAGGAGGGGCTTTGGCGGAGAAGCATAGACCTAAGGTATTGGGTCAGGAGCATGTGCTGGACGCTAAAGATATTGAGCGACAGCTTGATATGATAGACCAGCGTTTGGATAATATCGACTCGGTGGTTAGCGCGGTTGTGGAACGTGTAATGAACCAGCCGCTGATTATTAATGTAACCTGTCCTCACTGTGGAAAGGCTGTCGATATCGCTGTTATGGGCAGTATGAAACCGGTAAAATAATAGAGAGTTTAGCCCGTTCATTGAATTATCCTGGCGGTTTATCGGTCTTTCAGAACATGCCCCCTGCCATTCGTAGGATTCCCGGTCGGGTGTGGAGTAGAGGCAGGATTTGCAATATGATATTTGACTTTCGCTTGAGAAGCGTTTATGCTAGAAATTTGAACAATGGAAAAGTTCAAACGCAAAAGGAGCGGTAATTTGAAAATACTTCTAGTCTATCCACAGTATCCAGATACCTTCTGGAGCTTTAAGCATGCTTTGAAGTTAGGTCCGAGAAAGGCATTAAATACTCCTCTGGGCCCGTTGACTGTAGGTGCCATGCTCCCCCACGATTGGGAGAAAAAATTTGTCGACATGAATGTAAACAAACTGACCGACAAGGACATCAAGTGGGCTGATTACGTCTTTATCAGTGCTATGGTGGTACAACAAAGGTCTGCCCAGGAGGTCGTTAAGCGCTGCAAGAGCTTCGATACTAAAGTTGTGGCCGGTGGGCCCTTCTATACTACCGGGTACGGGTTATTTGATTTTAGTGAAATCGACCATATCATACTTAATGAAGCGGAGGTTACCCTGCCTCTCTTCCTGGCGGATCTGGAAAAGGGTTGTCCCCAGCACGTCTACAAGTCTGACGAGAAGGCTGATGTGCATAAAACTCCCATACCCCTCTACTCGCTGGTTAACCTCAGGAAATATGCGCAGGTTACTATCCAGTACTGTCGCGGTTGCCCTTTCGATTGCGAGTTCTGCGATATTGTCGTTATGGACGGGCATAAGCCCCGTACCAAGACCAGAGCCCAGATAATTGGGGAGCTGGAAGCGATATATGCCCAGGGCTACCGGGGTACCATCTTTATCGTTGATGATAATTTTATCGGAAACCGGAAGAAGCTTAAGTCAGAAATTATGCCGGCCATAATTGAGTGGCAGAAGGCCAAAGGTTATCCTTTCCGGTTCCTTACCGAAGCATCGGTTAACCTTGCCGATGACGAAGAGTTGATGCAGTTGATGTCCGATAGCGGCTTTACCCGGGTATTTGTCGGCATCGAAAGCCCGAATGAAGAAAGCCTGACCGAGTGTCATAAGTTCACTAACAAGAATCGCGACCTGATAGCTTCTGTAAAGAGGCTGCAGAACTATGGTTTTGAAGTAATGGGAGGTTTTATCGTCGGTTTTGATAGCGATCCGGTCTCGATTTTCAAGAGCCAGATCAATTTCATCCAGAATAGCGGCATCGTTACCGCTATGGTAGGCTTGCTCAATGCTCCTCCTAAGACGAAACTTTGGCATCGTCTTATTAAGGAAAACCGTGTCCTGCCGGGAGGTAACGGCGATAACACCGATGGTACTACCAACTTCATACCTAAAATGAGGTATGATGTCCTGGTTAATGGCTACAAGCAAATCCTGCATACGATCTACTCCCCCAAGCAGTATTATGATCGGATCCAGACGTTCTTTCAGGAGTATCGACCTAATGGTAGCTTAGGCTCTCGGTCCAGGCTTAAGTTACATCACATAATAAGCCTGATCAAATCTGCTCTGGTTCTGGGTGTTAAGGATGGAGCCAGAATGCACTACTGGCGGCTGATATTTACCACGTTGCTGAAATACCCGCGGCTTCTCGGACTTTCGATCACGCTGGCTGCCCAGGGTTTTCACTTCCGTAAGGTCTATGAGAAGGTCAGTAAGATACAGATTGATGATACCATGCTGGCCCGGCAGCTAGAGGCATTGGATGGCAGGTCTCTTTAAGTACTGATGGCATCGGGACGGTCTTACTGAGCCGTGAGAATCTACAGGGCGCAATTCAAATCGGGCGCCGGGTCAGATCAGGGTTAATCAAAGCCAAGTCCTTTACCTGCTGGTGAGAGTGCTGACCGAGCCCAGAACCCCGTTGATGAACCGGGGGGAACTATCGCTGCCGAATTCCTTGGCTAGCTCAACCGCCTCATTTACCGCTACCTTGATCGGTACCTCATCGTCGAACAGCATCTCGAATATTGCCATCCTCAGGATATTGCGGTCGACTATGGGTATTTGTTCCAGCGGCCAGGCGGGAGCAAAGTGTTGAATATTGTGGTCGATTTCCTTCTTGTTGCTGATGACCCCGCTGACCAGTCGAAAGGCAAAGGTGTTATTGTCTTCACTTAGCCTCGCATTTTCCAGGAGATGAGTTATCGCCTGTTCTGCTTTATGTCCTGCGGAATCAGCTTCATAAAGTGCCTGGAGAGCCAGCATTCTTGCTTTTCGCCGTGCCCCCGACATGATTACCCCCTAGCCTGAGCTGATGCTGCGGCGGCACCTGAAGATAGTAGTTGGATTGACTGGCCGAAGTCTGTTTAATCAGCGAGGCTATTAATGGCTTGTGCATCGCCTATATTGATGGTCTCAGCATCGCTATCTATTCTTTTAATCAGGCCGCTGAGCACTTCTCCCGGCCCTATCTCAATGAAGGTGGAGATACCGCCTGTTATCATGTATTCGACGGAGCGTTGCCACTGAACACTATTGCACAGCTGTCTGAGCAGCTCTTCCTTGATCTGCTCGGCGGTAGTCATCGGCTCAGCTGTAGTATTGGCCACAATAGGGATAATCGGCTTGCGGAAGGAGATGTTAGCTATTATTTCGGACATGCCCTGAGCTGCCTGTTGCATCAGCGGAGTATGAAAGGCGCCGCTGACGGGTAATGGAATGGCACGCCTGGCTCCTCTGGCTTTGGCTAATTCTGCAGCTCTGACCAGGTTTTCCTCTGCCCCGCTGATGACCAGCTGATTGGGACAGTTAATGTTAGCCAGCCAGGTACCGGTCTCATCACAGACTTCCGCCAGTGGTGCTTCGTCAAACCCGATTATTGCTACCATACCACCCGGTTGCAGCAGCCCGGCTTGATACATCAGTCGTCCCCTCTCTCGAGCCAGATAGACGGCGGTGGCGAAATCAAGCACCCCGGCGGCTGCCAGCGCGGTATACTCACCCAGGCTGTGACCGGCAACAAATGCTGGCGGCGGCAGTCCGCTGTTTTTCAAGTCACGGGTAGCCTGTAGGCAGGCATAGCTGGTTGTCAGTAGCGCCGGTTGAGCGTTTATTGTTAGGCGAAGTTCTTCTTCCGGACCCTCGAAGCACAACCGTGACAGGGGGAAGCCTAAGGTCTCATCAGCCTGCTCGAAAACTGCCCTGGCGGAAGGGAAATTGTCATGGAGATCGCGCCCCATACCTACCTTCTGAGAACCTTGCCCCGGGAAGACATGGGCTACCTTCATAATCCTAGTTTAGCCGCCCTTCGCAGAATTATTGAGACGTTTTATTATCTCCTTGGCATCGCGGACAATTTCTTCGACGATAGTCTTGACCGGCTTGATTTCATTTATCATGCCGCAAATCTGTCCTGCCAGGAGTGTACCTCCTTCGATATCACCGCCAATCATACCCTGTCGCATCTTACCGACTCCGAGCTGAAACAGCTCTTCTAACGGAATACCGGCGCTCTCCTTGTTCATGAACTCCCGTGTGAACTTGTTCTCCAGAGCACGCAAGGGATATCCGGTGCTTTGCCCGGAAAGGACTGTGGAGCGGTCACTGGCGTCGATGAGCGCCTTTTTGTAGTCGGGGTGTGCGATGCATTCCTCGCTGCAGACAAAGCGGGTTCCCATCTGAATACCCTGAGCACCGAGTGCTAGCGCAGCTGCCAGACCTCGTCCGTCGGCAAACCCTCCGGCCGCCACTACCGGGATCTGTACCGCGTCGACTACCTGGGGTACCAAGGCCATCGTAGTTGTCTGGCCTGTCTCTCCTCCCGATTCCATACCTTCGGCTACTAAGGCATCGACGCCGGCTCTTTGCAGCCGCCTGGCCAGGGCAACACTGGCTACTACCGGCATTACCCTTATTCCGGCTTCCTTAAATCTGGGGATGTAGGGTCCGGGATTGCCGGCGCCGGTAGTTACTACCGCTACCTTCTCTTCCAGAATTACCGAAATAATCTCTTCCGCTTTGGCGGCGATCAGGACGATGTTCGCTCCAAATGGTTTATCCGTTTTCTGCTTAGTCAGGCGTATCTGTTCCCTGACCCAATCCGGTTCTGGAGCACCGCCGCCGATAATGCCTAAACCACCGGCATTTGAAACGGCGGCAGCAAGCTCGGCTGTAGCAAGGTGGGCCATTCCGCCCTGAATAATCGGGTACTCGATACCAAAGAGGTCGCAAATGTCGGTTTTAAGCATAGAGCAGTTCTCCTTCAGCTGGTTTTCTTTTGCGGGCTTTTGATTTCAATGACTTCCCTGCCGTCGTAGGTGCCGCAGGTAGGGCAAACGTGGTGGGGCAGTTTGGGGCTGTTGCATTGAGAACAAGAACCCAATTGAGTTACAGGTATTACCCTGAGATTAACACGTCTTTTACCCTGACGCGCCTTGGCGTATTTCCGTTTTGGTAAAGCTCCCATAATCTAACTTGTTCCTTTCCTTTTCGCTTCCGAGTTATCGCTAACCGAGAATTAATTGCTCAGCCTGGACTAGCGGTGCCCTGTCTCTTGAGATAAACATTGGCAGGGCCCCTCGTTCAGGTCGTGGCCACAGGTCGGACATAACCCGGCACAGTCCTCACGACAGAGCAGTTTCATCGGGATAGCCAGCAGGGCATATTGGCGTACCGCTTCGGTCAGGTCAAGAATATGTCTTCCATTGATCGTAAAGCACCCCGGTTCATCAGGTGGAGACTGTGGAGTACCGCTATCTATATTGATGGCAGGGAAATACTCCTCTTCGATTTCCAGCGTCAGCGGAGCACGAAACTGGTTCAAGCAGCGACCGCAACTGACCTCAACCCCGGTATTTAGTGTTGCCTTAACCAGAATGCCCCGGTTGGTGCGTACCAGGGAAACATCACCCTGGACCAGGCTGTCACTGCCGGAGATATTAACGGTATCACTTACCCTGTAATTTCGCGTTGCCCCAATGGATGATTTAAGCAGCCCGGATACGTTGGTCTGCATTACATCCTACCTCCACCCGAACCAAATTCAGATTATTATAAGCTGAGTTACGTACCTGATGTCAAGCGTGCTTATTTACTGTTTGGCATTACTGGTTATGGATCTTGTTCAAACATAAAGAGCCCAGATTACATACCTGAGCCCTCTTTACTTTCGGTTAAATCGACTAATATCAAGTCTGAAGCAGGTCAAGCCCTCGACCATTAGTACGGCTAAGCTAAAAACATTACTGCTATTACACACGCCGCCTATCAAACAAGTAGTCTACTTGCGGTCTTACCCCCGGTGACGAATCACCGGGATG
>JAQUOC010000019.1 GCA_028717305.1 Dehalococcoidales bacterium
ACCATTAATTTTCTTTTTCGTCTATTTAACGGAACAGGTTTCTTATTCGGGAGACAAACCGCCGGAAAGGACCCTGTGCTTTCCATATCTTCCTGCCTTCGTGCTTCGCTCCCCAGAGCAACAAGCCAACGCTGGTAGCATGAGCCGGATCACGCAGGACATCGGTAATACCGGTCATACCCATAGGTACGCCAACCCTTACCGGGAGTCGCAGTATATCGCGCCCCAGCACTTCGATGCCGGAAAGGTTAGAACTGCCACCGGTAAGAACCAGTCCGGCAGGAACCAGCGACTCATAATCCGAGCGCGGCATCTCGAGCAGGATAAGCCGCATGATTTCCTCAACCCGGGCTCTAACGATATCGCAGAGGTCCTGATAAGAAACACCATGTCCATCAGCCGATATGGCACTGGTAGTCTCGGACTGAGCTTCATATACCGGCATAACACTGCCGTAGCGCTTCTTCATTTCCTCAGCCACATCAAACGGCAACCCCAGGCCAATAGCAACATCCCGGGTAAGCTGATAGCCCGCCACCGGCAGGATAGCAGTATGCCAAATGCTACCATCCTTGAAGACAGCGATATCAGTAGTTCCGCCGCCGATATCAGCCAGTATAACGCCGACCTGTTTTTCATCCTCGGTCAGAATAGCTTCGCTGCTGGCTAATGGCTCAAGAATCAGGTCATCGATTTCTATGCCAATACCACGAATACACTTCACCAGATTCTGAACGGAAGTTACGGCAGCAGTAATAATATGGGTTTCCACATCCAGCCGGAATCCATGCATACCTACCGGATTTTTAATCCCTACCTGTCCGTCAACGGCGTAACCCCTCGGAATAACGTGGAGCAGACTTCTTTCACTGGGTACCTTAATATTCTGAGACTGCGCAAGTACCCGTTTCAGATCGTCCCGGCGCACCAGGCGATCGTTACGGGTAATCGCCACCACTCCCCGGTTATTCACCGAAGTGATATGGCGTCCCGTTACTCCGATGTAGGCTGATTCAACCTTATAACCGCTGGACTGTTCCGCTTTTCTCACCGACTCACGAATCGATTCTCTGGCCTCATTGATGTTAACTACCAGTCCCTTATGCAACCCCTTAGACGGAGTAATACCCACTCCGACAACCCGGATACCACCACCTGGGTCAACTTCAGAGATAATGGTGCATACCTTAGTAGTACCAACATCAATTGAGGTTAATGTAGCCTGCTTTTTCATCTGTCACCCCCCTTTTTCGCTTTTTATTGCTGCTATTTATTATCATTTTCACATTTTCCGTCCCCCTTAGCGTGGCGGTAGAGTATCATATACGACCTAAGATGCCAGATATGTCATTCGCAGCTTTGCCAGTAACGCCGGCCTCCTCCATCCGTTAGCATTATCATCGACCAGCCAGCATAACCTTTCCGAGACCTCACGGTATTCACCACCAACTGTAATACATTCGGCAGCCCTCAACCTGGCGCTACGGCTACGCGGATTAAGCTGGACTTCCCGGAGGGAAGGTGTAATAACCTTCTTATTCAATACCCTCAGACGGGCAGTATGTCCGCAAACGCAGGCGGGTATACCAGGAGGACAAATACAGCCTCTTGCCTCCCTCTGCATAAACTGTTTAACAATACGGTCCTCAAGAGAGTGATAGCTGATGACGACCAACCGGCCGCCATAGCCGAGAAGGTCAACCGCCTGTCTTAGCGCCGACTCAAGGTTCTCAAGCTCATGGTTAACCGCTATCCGTAATGCCTGAAAGGTCTTGGTAGCCGGGTGAATTCTGCCCTTCCGGCCGCCGACAGCCTTCTCTATCATCCGGGCAAGCTCTAAAGTAGTTTTTACAGGACGCTCTTTCACAATATGGCGGGCTATGCGATGGCTATAACTTTCCTCACCATAGTTCCTGATGATACGGGCAATTTCAGCCTCGGAATACCGGTTAACGATGTCGTCGACGGTAACCTCCTGATCGGGGTTGAAACGCATATCCAGAGGTGCATCGTGCTGGAAACTGAAACCACGGTCCGCTCCATCAAGCTGAAGTGAAGAAATCCCAAGATCAAACAGGATACCGTGCACCGGCTGGAAATCATATTCAAGGCAGATAGCCTGTAATTTTGCGAAGTTAGCATTAATCAAGAGTATTGAATCACGATGGGCCGCGAGTTTGCCGCCGGCCACCTTGATCGCCGCAGGATCAGCATCAATACCCAAGAGCTGTCCCCCGGGTGCACTTCTCTCCAGAACAGCAGCGGCGTGGCCCCCACCTCCCAGAGTACAGTCCACGTAACGACCCCCGGGCTGAACCGCCAGTGCACTGACAACCTCATCAAGCAGGACCGGAGTATGCGTGGGTGCCGACATATTCAAATTCAACAACGTTTCTCCAGACTTTCGATAATCTGCCAGGCCTGCTCCTGACTGATAGCCTTCTCTTCTTCCCACCGCTCTTTATTCCACAACTCAAAATAATTGTTAGCCCCGGTGATAATTGCCTCAGCGGCAATAGCAGCGTGTTCCCGCAGCGGATGGGGTAAAGCTATCCTGCCCTGCCCGTCAATATTAGTGCTGAAGGCAGTGGCAAAAATAGCACGATTCAGCTTCCTTAATTTACTGGGGGTGATTGAACCGGTAGTAAGGGTCTCGGCCAGTTTTTTCCATTCCGATACAGGGTAGGCGATGACACATTTCTCTAAGCCCGGAGTCAGTACCAGTCCCTCTCGCAGCTCTCTACGGAACTTGGGCGGGATAGGTATCCTACCCTTCTCATCGATCCGATACTCAAACTCTCCGAAAAACATTTCTCCCCTAATCCACCATTCTCTACCACGATTTACCATTATATAACACAGTAATTTATTCTTGTCAATACCCCATTTGTTAAATTTCATAAGAGAAGGCTGATTTTTGTTATCTGACCTGGATATGGTAAAATGAAATGCTCCGGAGCAGTGTTATGATCAATACAGGGATTATTACCGTTAGTGATAAAGGCTGGTATGGCCAGCGTCAGGATAAGAGCAGCCAGATAGTCAAGGACAGCCTGTCGTCACAGGGCTATAACTTCGTCAAGTACGAGATTGTCCCCGATGAGACGGATATGATTGCCGGCAAGCTTATCGAGTGGGCGGATGAAGGCAGCGTAGACATGATCTTGACTACCGGTGGCACCGGACTGGCCCAGCGCGATGTCACCCCGGAAGCAACCCTCTCCGTAGTGGACAAGGTTGTCCCCGGCATCACCGAAGCAATGAGAGCCGAAACATTTAAGATAACACCATCGGCTATATTAAGCAGAGCCGCGGCCGGCGTCAGAGGAAGATGCCTTATTATCAATCTGCCCGGCAGCCCCAAGGCAGTCCGGGAATGTCTCGGGATAATAATACCGGTTATTCCTCACGCCATAGAGATTATCAAGGGTGAGGTAACTGAGCACAAAGCTCCGGACAGCGAGGCTTAAACAAGTGCGAATTGATATCTTAACCCTGTTTCCCGGGATGTTCCAGGGACCTTTTAACGAGAGCATCTTCCAGCGGGCGGTTGATAAAGAACTGGTCATGGTAAATATCCACAACATCCGGGACTATACTCACGATAAACACCACACCGTTGATGACTATGCCTACGGCGGAGGAATCGGCATGGTAATTAAGGCCGAACCAGTTTTTGAAGCGGTAGAGTCAATAATATCAGAGGTATACCCTGACTCAGACGGCAGGGATGATCTGCCAGTTATCCTGCTTACACCGCAGGGGCGTCTTTTTCGTCAGAAAATCGCGGAAGAGCTATCGGGGCACAGCCATCTGATTCTCATCTGCGGGCACTATGAGGGAATTGACGAGCGGATACGGGAACACCTGGTCACCGATGAGGTCAGTATCGGTGATTACGTTCTCAGCGGCGGTGAACTGGCAGCAATGGTACTGACAGACACCGTAGTCAGGCTGTTACCGGGGGCGCTCGGCTCGAAAGATTCGGCCCGGGATGACTCCCACTCTACCGGACTGCTGGAATATCCGCAATATACCCGGCCCGAAATATACCGAGACTGGCCGGTACCCCAGGTCCTGCTCTCGGGAAACCACGGCCAGATAGCCCGTTGGCGACGTCAACAGGCTATTCTACGCACTCTGGAACGCCGCCCGGACCTGCTCGACAAAGCCGACCTGGGAGCAGAGGAGAGAGCCCTTGTAGAAAAGATTCAGGGATCCTAGTCACCGGATAAGAAGATATATAATAAGGAAGGAAAAACCAAAAAATCACGAGAGGTCTTAAGAAATGAATATTACTGAATTAATCGATGTTAAAGCAAATCCCAATATTCCGACGCTAAACCCGGGCGATACGGTAAAGGTCAGCACAAAGGTCATCGAAGGGGATAAGGAACGCATTCAGGTATTCCAGGGAGTAGTAATCAGGATTCGGCGGAGCACCGATGGGGGAAACTTCACGGTAAGGCGCGTCAGCCATGGCATCGGTGTTGAGCGCACCTTCCTGTTCCAATCACCTCTCGTGGATAAGGTAGCAGTGGTGCAACACGGAAAGGTGCGCCGGGCCAAGCTCTATTACCTGCGAGGGCGCAGCGGCAAAGCGGCCCGGATCAAGGGGAAGCGAGCAGATAAAGAGCAGAACCAGGAAGAGAGCTAACCCGAAGCCAAATCACCGGAGCAAGGGATGGGATATGCCGAGGTTAGTGTCAACTCCCCAGCGGCTCAGCGCAGGACGTTCAGCTACACTATCCCTGCCGACCTGAATATCGAGATCGGCCAGACGGTATGGGTTCCTTTCGGCAGCAAGTTGCTTCAGGGCATCGTCCTGGAGCTAACCGATTATCCTGCCGTCACAGAGACACGGGAAATAGCCGGTGTTATCGAGGATATTCCGCTGCTGTCCCCACCCCGGATATCTCTGGCCCGCTGGATAAGCGGGTATTACCTATCGCCCCTCTTCGAGGCAATATCCCTAATGCTGCCACCGGGTTTTAAACGCAAAGCACTTACCTTCATATCCACTACTCCGGCCGCCGAGAAAACCTATACCACTGCGGAGCTAACCGAAGAGCAGAAACACCTGATTAATCTAATCCGGAGCAAGGGTAGGATTGACTTCAGAGAGATAGAAAAAGCGCTGGGCATTCGGAAAGCCAGACTGATTACCTCCCAACTGATTAACCACGGACTGCTAACCGGGAGCCACCAGTTGGAAAGGGTCAAGGTAAGACCACGAAAGATCCGCCACCTGCACCTGTTAATTACCCCCGGTGAAGCCATCAGGGAAGCAACCAGACTACGTCAGGAAACGAGGGCGGAACAGCAGGCATGGCTCCTCGAATTTCTCTCCGGAATGTCCCGGCCGATACCCCTTGCCGAAGTCAAAAAGGGGAGTAACTACTCGAATTCAGCGATCCGGGCCTTAATCGACAAGGGGCTTGCCGGGTTCCAGGAGGTTGAGGTAAGACGGGAAACCTTACCATATCACGACACTACCCCCTCACGGCCGCTGCCCCTCACCAACCACCAGGAATTAGCTCTGGCGGCCATCAGAGCAAGCCTGCTCAAGGCGAGAGAGAACCGTCCCCACCGGGATGTTTTTCTACTCCACGGGGTTACCGGAAGCGGCAAGACCGAGGTCTACATGCAAGCCCTTGCCGAGGTGGTGAAACAGGGCAAGCGTGGCATCGTTCTGGTTCCCGAGATTGCACTTACTGCTCAAACCATAGAACGCTTCGTCTCCCGTTTTCCCAACCGGGTAGCCGTCCTGCACAGCAGGCTTTCCCTGGGCGAACAGTTTGATGAATGGCATCAAATAAGAAACGGGCGGGCCGATGTGGTTATCGGCTCGCGAAGCGCCATCTTCGCTCCCCAACCCGATCTGGGTCTGATCATCATTGATGAAGAGCATGAGTGGACCTACAAACAGCACGATGCAACACCCCGCTACCGGGCTCGTGATGTAGCGATAAAGCTGGCCGAGCTGACCGGAGCAGTGGTTGTCCTGGGCAGCGCTACTCCGGATGTCGAGACCTTCTACCAGACTCAAAAAGGGGTCTACCGGCTGCTCCGGATGCCCGAGAGAGTTGTCCCCCAGCAGGGCTCCCCACTACCCGATGTAGAATTAGTGGACATGAGAAGCGAGCTTAAGGCGGGCAACCGGAGTATCTTCAGCCGCCCCCTGTTCCGGGACGTGTCCAAGGCCGTCGCCAGTCAAGAGCAGGTAATACTGTTTCTCAACCGGAGGGGAGGGGCCACCTTTGTTCAATGCCGCAACTGCGGCCTGGTGCTCTGCTGCCGGCGATGTGCGGTTACCCTCACCTATCACTTCAGCGAAGACACTCTGGTCTGCCACCAGTGTAACTACAGAGAAGTTGTCCCCCATACTTGTCCTCGGTGTTCAAGCCACCTGATAAAATTTCTCGGTGCCGGCACCGAGAAACTGGAACAGGAAGCCAGCCTCACTTTTCCCCAGGCCAGATTGCTACGATGGGACCGCGATACCACGAAGGGAAAGGCATCCCACCATAAGATACTGGACTGCTTCCGCAGCCACGGCGCCGACATCCTCATCGGCACACAGATGATTGCCAAGGGATTACACCTCCCTCTGGTCACACTGGTCGGGATAGTTAACGCAGACCTCAGCCTAAACCTGCCCGACTTCCGCGCCGGGGAAAGGAGCTTTCAACTACTGTCCCAGGTAATGGGAAGAGCCGGGCGGGGCGCTTCAGGCGGGAAGGTCATCATCCAGACCTACTGCCCCGAACACTACGCCATTCAAGCGGCATCCAGACACGATTATGAACTCTTCTACGAGCAGGAAATTAATTACCGGCGCCAGCTCCGTAACCCACCCTTCACCCGGCTGGCCTGTCTCACCTACAGCCACAATAATGACACCATCTGCCAGCGGGAGGCAGAAAGAATGAAACAGCGTCTAAACGATGAAATAGAGACAAAAGGGATAGATAATATCGACCTGATCGGACCGGCACCGGCATTTCTGCACAGATTACGGGGGAGATTCCGGTGGCAGCTCATGATTCGCGGCGCAGAGCCATCTCGCTTCCTTGCCGAAATACTGCTGCCAAAGGGCTGGACAATCGATATCGACCCGGCAGGGCTCGCCTGAGGATGATAGAATACTACAACTTCGCCTTGCTAAAGGGACAGATTGTATAGTATAGTTTATCCTTAGATACGGAAAAGAAACAGGAAAGGCTGGGGGCTGACCTACTTAAACCAAGAATGAAGTTATTAGCGGAGATTAAAAGTACTGATAGCGAGAAGAACAATACTAAAAAAGCTCCCGGAGGCTTTTTCGACAGGTTGATTGATTCCAGATTCTTACCATTACTCACCCGGTTAAGCCGTTTCCTTACCGAGCGACAGGTGCCCTCCTACATCGTTGGCGGCTTCATCCGCGACATGCTGCTCAAGAGGGATACGGCCGATATCGACATCGCCGTATCCGCCGATGCTCTGGATATTGCCCGCCGGGTAGCTACCGCACTGGACGGTAAATATATCCCGCTGGATACGGTAAACGGGATAGGCCGGGTAGTACTGGCCGATCAAGAGGCGCCCTTTGCCAGTGGACAATGCGAGCTTGATTTCTCCACGTTTTCGGGCAGCATTGAAGAAGATCTGCGGCGGCGTGATTTCACCATAGACGCCATGGCGATTGAACTCAGCCGGCTGGAAAAGAGCCGCGCCGGGTTCACCATCATCGATCCGTTTCAAGGTCAGCGCGACCTCAAGCAGGGTATCATCAGAGCAGTTACCCAATCTGTATTCGAATCGGACGCCGTCCGTCTTCTAAGGGCGATGCGCCTGGCTCACGAACTCGGCTTTACGATTGACGGCGAAACCGAGGCACTGATGAAACGCAGCTGCCACCTTATCGCTGGCATAGCCGGTGAGAGGGTCAGGGAAGAGATGCTCCTGCTCCTGGCTGTCCCCCGGACCGGAGCGGTATTGACACATCTCGACAGTATGGGCTTGCTTACCGCTATAGTCCCGGAGCTAACCCCGGAGAAGGGGGTTAGACAACCCCCGGAACACTTCTGGGATGTATTCGAGCACTCCCTAAAGACGGTGGCTGCGGTTGACTTTCTCCTCCACCAAGGAAGCTGGGAGTACGCCGGCAGAGAAGCTTTGAACTTGGTACCCTGGTCGGTGAAGCTGGAAGAACACTTCAACACCGGCGTAAGCAGCGGCAGCACAAGGCGAT
Source organism: Dehalococcoidales bacterium (assembly GCA_028717305.1). GTDB lineage: Bacteria > Chloroflexota > Dehalococcoidia > Dehalococcoidales > UBA5760 > UBA5760. The sequence continues at coordinate 8,237 of JAQUOC010000019.1, forward strand.
TGATGCTCAAGATGGCGGCACTTCTCCACGACATCGCCAAACCACAGACTAAAGCTATTGATAGCAGCGGCCGTATGCGCTTTCTGGGACACGCCAGGGAAGGAGCGACCGCCAGCAACAGTATTCTGGAAAGGCTGAGGTTCAGCAACAAAGAGATTAAGCTGGTAGAGACCATGGTGGAACATCACCTGAGACCAACCCAGATTAGCCAGAGCGGTATCCTTCCCACACAAAGGGCCATCTACCGCTACTTCCGGGATACCGGTGATGCCGGCGTCGACACACTATTCCTGAGCCTTGCCGACCACTTGGCCACCAGGGGTCCTAACCTCAGCCCGGACGGTTGGCGGGAGCACACCCGGATAGTGGACTATGTACTGAACAAACACTCCAAGCAGGAGACTCTGGTCTCCACACCGGGTCTGATCAACGGTAACGACCTGATCGATATCTTTAGCTTAAGCCCCGGACCCGAAATAGGAAATCTACTGGAACTGATTCGGGAAGCTCACGCCTCGGGCGAGTTAAAGACCAGAGAGGAAGCGTTATCCTATATTCGGAAGCACCTGGAGAATAAAGCGGAGTAGGAATGAACAGGAAGAATAGGATCCCCCTCATCATAATCGGTATTCTCTTCACCCTGGCCATGCTTGTCGTTATCCCCGTTGACAAGGGTGTGCTGGGTCAGAAAGGGCTACGGCTGGGGCTGGACCTGCAGGGCGGCATACACCTGGTATATGAGGCGGACCTGTCCCAGGTGGAACCGGGTGAGGAATCCGGTATTATCGATGGCGTAATAGACGTTCTCACCAACCGAATCAATCCGTTGGGAGTAACCGAGCCGGTTATTCAAAAATTGGGCGAAAACCGCGTAGCAGTCCAGTTACCCGGACTCAACATTACCGACAAAGAAAAGGAGAGGCTCTCACGTACAGCCATACTGGAGTTCGGGGAACTCGCCGCTGATGAAGAAGAAGCCAAATGGGAAAATGAACTGGGCAAGTGGAAACCAGCGGCAGCCGAGATTGACGGTACAGAGGTAGTGCTAAGCAGCGCCTTCTTTAGAGAAAACACCTATGTAGCCCAGGATGAACTGGGAAGAATACAACTGGTCTTTCAATGGAATAAAGAAGGCAGCCAGCTGTCCCAAATAATCACTACGCGTCTGCTCAATAAGCGCCTGGGTATATTCGAAGGCGACGACACTCTCCGTTCTGGAGAGGATGGCAGACCGATCGCACCTGTCGTCAGCAACGTAATTACCGATAGCGGAGTAATCACAGGTTTAAGCATCGACGAGGCCATGACATTATCCAAACAGCTCAATGCCGGCCGCATTCCGGTGCCGCTGATCCCCGTCTACGAACAGAAGGTCTCCCCCATCCTGGGTGCCGACTTTGTCGATATGAGCCTTAAGGCAGGGATAATCGGCCTGATACTGGTTATGGTATTCATGATGATCTACTACCGCGTACCGGGTGCTCTCGCCAGCGGTGCTTTACTGTTCTATGCGGCGTCGGTGCTGGCGATATTTAAGTTGATACCGGTTACCCTCACTCTGGCCGGCATCGGTGGCTTCATACTGTCCATAGGTATGGCGGTAGATGCCAATGTTCTTATCTTCGAACGGATGAAAGAGGAGCTGCGGCTGGGTCGGCCACTGGCGTCTGCCATTGAGGCTGGTTTCAGCCGAGCCTGGCCGGCAATTCGGGACAGCAACATAACCACCTTCATCGTCTGCGGCATCCTCTACTGGCTGGGCAGCAGCATTATCGCCAGCGCTCCGGTGATGGGCTTCGCCACAACCCTTGCCATCGGGGTGGCGGTAAGCATGTTCAGCGCGGTCGTGGTTACCCGTACCTTCCTGCGCGCATTTGCCGGTACCCGCCTGGCGCATAAGAGTTCATTATTCAAAGTTTATTCAGGGAAAGAACATGACTGATATTGTAGGAAAAAGGTTCTGGTTCTTCGTCACCGCAGGGATAATTATTCTCTTCAGCATCATCTCTCTGGCTAACTTCGGGCTCAAACCAGGTATCGAACTCAGTAGTGGTTCCATGCTGACAGTCAGCTTCGAGCAGACGGTAGTCAAGAGTGAATTGCAGGAAGAACTGGCCAGTGCCGGCTATTCCAGCGCTCTTATTCAACAGACCGGAGAGGGAGGCTTCCTTATCCGTACCGAAGAACTCTCCAGCGAAGAAAAAACAGCACTGGAGGAGACTCTACAGAATAGATTCGGGGCAACCACAGAATCGGAGTTCTACTCGGTATCACCAATGGTAGCCTCTGAGACAACACGCAATGCTGGCATCGCCATCGCAGTAGCCGCAGTCGGGATACTGCTCTACATCACCTGGGCATTCCGCAAAATGCCCAAACCATTCCGCTACGGTGTCTGCGCCCTAATGGCTCTGGGACACGATATCCTGATATCGCTGGGAGTCTTCGCAGTTCTCGGCGGCGTGTTCGGCTGGGAGGTTAACCTGATGTTTATTACCGGTATCCTGGCTGTCGTCGGCTATAGTGTCAACAATACCGTGGTTGTCTTTGACAGAATACGGGAGAATTTAAGCCGGAGAGTCAGCACGGACTTCAAGACAGTAGTGAACAACAGCATCGCCGAAACCGTAAGCCGCTCCCTGAACACCAGCCTGACTACACTGTTTGTCATTCTGGCCATGATCCTTTTTGTCGGAGCGTCAATTCAAAACTTTGCCGTGGTAATGCTAATCGGCGTCATCGCAGGAACCTTCAGCTCGGTCTGCGTCGCCCCCAACCTGCTGGTAGTCTGGGAAGAAGGAAAGTGGAGCAGCCTTTTCAAACGGAACCAGCAACCGGCTACTAAAGCCAGGGAGAGCTGACTCAGCACAGATTTCCCCTCTCATAGCAGCAGCAAATCCCACTATCAGGTGATTGACTTGTACAACCGTACAGGTTACCCTGTTTAGTAAAAAGGGGGTGAACAGATGCAGGCTTATTGTGTCAAGTGCCGCGCCAAGCGGGAGATGAAGGACGCCAGGGCGATAACCATGAAGAACGGGAGACCGGCAACCCAGGGAATGTGCCCCAACTGCGGTACCAAGATGTTCCGAATAGGAAAACGCTAAGGCCAAAGAGAAGCAGGATAAACTTTCAAAGCAATCCCTTCAGTACAGCCTAAAAAAACTGGGCTGCCCCCATCGACTTTTTACGGCAGGTTATGTAGCTGTTTTATCTGTGTAATGAGTGAGGTAATATCCGGCGGCTTGAATCCGCGCATCTTAAAGCCGGGTTGAGGCTGCCCCAGCGGGTCTTTAATATCAGGGTTTCCCAGGAGAACATCAAAGGTAGCCCTGACCGAAGCTGCCAGAGAATCAAGGGGATAGCCCCCTTCCAGGGCAAAGACGATCCGGCCGTCACATAGCTCATCAGCCAGTCCTTTGATGACACCTGTCATCCGGGCAAAGCCGGTGACACTAACCTCCATCATAGCCAGTCGCTCCGACCAGTGCGGGTCATAGCCCGCTGAAACCAGAATAAGCTGGGGGGCAAAACGCGTGACCGCAGGGACTATTACCTGCTCAAAAGCATACAGGTACTCGTGATCACCGCTGCCTGCCGGCAGGGGTATATTGATTGTGGTCCCCTTACCATCCCCGCCACCGGTCTCTTCCATAGTACCTGTTCCCGGATAGAGAGGAGACTCGTGAGCCGAGATATAGAGCACACGGGGTTCTTCATAAAAGATATCCTGGGTACCGTTACCGTGGTGCACATCGAAATCGATAATAGCGATACGTTCTAAGCCGTATCTACTCTGAGCATACCGGGTCGCAATAGCCACATTGTTAAAGAGACAGAAGCCCATCGCCTGATTGGATGTGGCATGATGTCCCGGAGGCCTGACCAGAGCAAATACGCTGCCTCCCCGATCCAGGACCACCTCGGTAGCCCTGATCAGACCGCCGGCGGCATAGAGGGCCGCTCGGTGGGATTCCGCCGACATCACAGTATCGGGATCCAGCCAACCCCCACCCTGCTTCGCCATAATCTGAATACAGGCAATAAGTTCAGGCGAATGTACCAGGGCCACCTCGTCGGCGGTAGCCGCCCGCGGCCTGATATAGTCAAGCTGCTCCTTAATCCCGCTCTCTTCCAGACAGGTCATAATTGCTACCAGCCGCTGGGCGTTTTCAACATGCTGGCCGGTATCATGCTCCAGATAGACAGGGTCATAAACATAACCAACACTCATGACTACCACCTTTCATCGCATAATCCATTTCCCGATATCTGTCCCATAGATAATAATTTAACTTCTAAGCTAACAACCTCAAGCCCGATGAGAGAAACCAGCCGCCGAAGCCGATAAGCAACAGGCTGCAGGCAGTAATCAGGCCCGCCTGCACCTTACCCCCCCAGAGTGATTTGGTCCGATAGACAAGAACGGAAACAAAAGCAAGCCAACCGAAATCACACAGCAGGTGTACGATAATCAGCAGGGCAAACCCGATCAAACCAAAAGTCAGGGACTTCATAATGAGCATGCTGCCCACGGCCGCCCACCACAGGAAAAAAAGTGGGTTTAGCAGGCTGGTAGCCACCCCGGCTATCACCGAGCGGTGATGCAACTCCCTGTCCCGTTCTACCACACTGCCCCTTTTACGGAACATATTGATGCCCATCAAGATCAAGATAGCCCCACCCACCAGGTACAGGACAATCTGGACCGGCTCTCTTTCGAAAAAACGCCCGAAGCCGAAGTATATCAGCAGCATCAGGGGGACTTCGACAATCGCGTGGCCCAGCGCTATCTTTAAGCCGACAAACTGGGACCGGTAACTCCTGGCCACAGTGACGGCAAACGCAGGACCGGGCATCATAACCCCCGATATTGAGACCAGAGCAACACTGGACAGAAATGGAAACACAAAAACACCTTACTTAAGAGAGGGGAATTTTTAGCATTAAGGATAACAAATTTTCGTCTCCTATTATAACACCGATTAATCGTAAACTCACCTCCAGTCCGGCTGGCAGCACCCTCTTGACAATCAACGGATAATCTGATTATATGAAAGTAGAGGCCAAGCAGAGCCTGACGGATTTTACCTAAGGAGGTGTGCTATGAGGCTTCATGGGAGATATGGAGTTTGGCAGGTTGACAAATAGTGCCCCGCTAAGGCGGGGCGGGCGGAACTCAGACTCGACTTGAGCTAGTGAAATGGGTTAGCCTCAAAGAGAGGCACCACTGCGGCGAAGGTAACCGCAAGTGAGTTGGGTTTGAGGATTGACCGGGTGGTGAAGTCCGGAAATAAGGAAACTACAAAGTGGAGGGTGCTGGAAAAAGTACCCTCCACTTCTTTATGGAATACGGCAAAGTCCCGAATACAAAACGACTCCGGCTAAGTGTCTTTATCCTGCGTTTGCTCCTTGTCCTGCTCTTGTGTCTGCTCTTTCTCTTTGTCCTGCTCCGGCTCCGCTTTCCGCTCCAGGCGGGTTTCGCGGTCTCTAAGCCAGCGTCCAATCTCGTCAAGCGCCGGGGGAGATACGTAGAACACCTGGATATCCCGGGGAAATTGAATCTGGTGTCCTTCTCTCATAAACAGTATTCCGATCTCATCCGCCTTAAGCGTCTCGTCAATATGACCGGCGATATATTCATTCCTCTTCTTGCTCACCTCGGTATAAGACTGATAATCCCGGTTGAATACCCCCTGGTTTTGCAGCCCGATGGCCAGACACCGGCTCCAGTCCATCATCTCCGTTAGAAGCCCGTCCTCTTCTGCGGCTTCCATCTGCGCCCCTTTGTCCAGTCTGTTCTTCACCACCTGATAGCTCTTGTCACTGAAGTCCTTTACCATCTTGACCCCGTCGTCACCGCCCACCGGTACCAGCTCATGGTATATTCTGTTTATTTTACCCAGCTTTAACTCGAGGGCACCCAACTGGTCCTCGACCTGATTCCAGTACCGGTTAAATTTGTCGAGATAGTCATCAGGAGAATCCTTGCCGCAGTAAATGAGGGGCGCAAAGTACAGCTTTCTCCCCTCTTTAAACTCCTCGACCAGTGGCTTCTCAACCTGCCCAAGCTCTTCAGACATATGAACCTCCTCAAAACAAACATGAAATCAGCCGGTCTGATCAATCAACCGTCAGATCTCTTTTGCCGAGCAGCCCGTTCTCGTCTTTAGTTACGACACAGTCAGCGACCTGCTCACCATCCGCTATTGTGCAGCCGGCGCCGACGATGCACCGCTTTAACACGGCACCAACGCCGACGTTGACACCATTCCAAAGGACAGCCTGCTCGACCACGGCGCCCTCACCGAGGCAGCATCCAGCGCCGATGACAACCGGCCCGGTAACAGATGCCCCCCGGTCTATCCGGACCCCGCTGCCGATTACCACCGGTCCGGTTACTCCAGCCGAAGGGGAAATAGCCACATCCTTCTCACAGGAAAGGCTCTTCCCATCCAGACCCGGCATAAGATAGCTGCTTACCTTGTTCAACAAAAGATCAAAGTTCAAGCGTAGATACTTTTCCGGTGTCCCCATATCAAGCCAGTAGCCGCTATCGGGGTAGCCGTATACCGGCTCACCGAGCTCAAGGAGAAGCGGAAAGAGCCCCCTCTCAAACATATAGCGGCGGTTCGGTGGAATATGCTCCAAGACCTCTGGCTCGACAATATAGGTGCCGGCATTTATCCAGTGGCTGGTGATACGATCCGGGCTGGGTTTCTCGGTAAAACACTTGACCCTGCCGTCACTATCGGTCTCAACCACTCCGAAGGCGGAGGGGTCATCCACCCATGACAGGGCGATGGTCACCTTCGCTCTCCTGCTACGGTGGAAAGCAAACATACCGGTGATATCGAGATCGGTAAAAATGTCTCCGTTTAAGACGGCAAAGGTGCTGTCCAGATACCGCTCGGCATTCTTTACCGCCCCGGCAGTACCCAGCGGGTCATCCTCCACCGCATAGTTCAGCGACACCCCCAGCCGGCTGCCGTTACCAAGACAGTCCCGAATGGCCTCGGGGAGGTAGTTCAACGCCAGGGTAATATCACCAACCCCGTAACCCTTAAGATAGCAGATAGTATGCTCCAGGAAGGGGTGATTCAGTACCGGCAGCATCGGCTTGGGCAGATAGAAGGTAAGCGGCTGGAGTCTTGTCCCCTGGCCGCCGACCAGAATCACCGCCTTAGACAGCATATCCGTCTTCGACATCACCCGACCCTCCTCTATCTCTTAATAACGCAAGGCACACAGGTACAAGCAAATGCTCTATAATATGATACACTCTAACGGCCCTTCCCGTCACCCCCTCTGTATTTTGGATATTGACAATTAATTGGAAAAGGGTTATAATCCCTTTTTGGTTTCCACGAGAATTAGCACCAAGCTTATAGAGACATAAAATATCTTAAGAGCGTAATGGACTAGTTATCGGGAGGTAACTCGTTACGCTCTATTTTTGTGTGATTAATGGAGGTTTAGCAACTTTAAAATGACTACTGACACGCTACTGAAAAACACGAATCTACCCAAGCCACCCACGATATGTCCCAAGTGTTATGAGAGTAAATATATCGTAACCCATGAGGATGGCTGGCAGTGCTGGAACTGCATGAAGATAATATATAAGAACACCCCTATTATTGATCTGGATCCAAGCGACCCGGAATAGTTCGCCCTGTATAACTTCAGGCTAACTTAACCGACTCCCGTCACGCTGTGCCGTAACAGGTGCAGGGTGTTTTTATCTACCGCACCGGTAGTAATGGTAATTATGTCAAGTTACCTGCTGCCGACAGCCGGCAATTATCCCGGGGCTTGTCCGTTTCGATCTCGATATGATAAACTCATTCCGTAACTGATCGGTGAACACTTTGTGTCTGCGAGCGGGTGTAACTCAGCGGTAGAGTGCTTGCTTCCCAAGCCGTAATTAGCTTCATTTGTCAACAATCCTTGTGAACAGAGCTTATTCCTTAACTCATTGTTCGGATTCCTTTTCCCTGAAAGAATCATGCTCAAATAGGAAGGACTAATCTCCAATTCTTGTGCTAGTTGCCTTAGTGACTTCTGCTTTAGCTTACTCATTATATAACCTCTCTTTCACTCATAAATTATTGAGACTGTAAGCCCCTGTACTACCTTACTTTTACAATGCTTTACCTTGTTTTAACCTTATATAGTTAGTCTTTAGTCATACAGTATCTTGTTATGACCTTGGTTTGACTGACTGTAGCTACTATGACTAACCTAATTTCCTCTTAGTTTTTAGTTTTCTTTTCCTCTTGTAACTCAAGTCCAGCACTACCCAATCCCTGGCTAGCTTAACACCTTTAATCTCACCTTTAGCTAGTAATCGCCTGACCTGGCTGGTATCTAGACCTAGCTCTT
>JAQUOC010000020.1 GCA_028717305.1 Dehalococcoidales bacterium
TGAAGTGGGGGGCTTCCGCCGGCATACCCAGCGGGTGGAACCAGTGTGCCTGATCCTTCTTGACTAACTCTTGCTTGGAAACCATTCTTACCCTCCTTACTTGGTCTTTTATTGTTTTTCAATATTACATCTATTATACCAATATTATACCAAGAACCAGGTACCCTACGGATCTACAGAGTTTCAAACAGAAGAGACGTCGAAGGACGTGTCTACTTAACAAATACCGTTATCAGCTGGGCGAATCATCTGAATGTGTCTGCATCAGGACATCTCACGATAGATAAAATAAATTATCGTTGGAATATTAACAGCATCAAGCGATTTTGTCAATATGTACTTAATATGTATTTTAACAATCTTAAAAAATATCCTCATTCGTGGTATACTATCGATTATAGAAAATGGGAGGATGTTTTGCAGGGTAAAGATTTGCTCTCCGTATCTGATCTCAGCAGTGAAGATATTCATTCACTGATTCGTGACGCTATCGATATGAAAAACAGGGGCCGGCTTACTTTACTTAACGGGAAGACTCTGGCCCTCGTTTTTGAGAAGCCGTCATTAAGAACAAGGGTGAGCTTCGAGATGGCGATGCGACAGTTAGGCGGTGACGCCATCTACCTCTCACCGGCCGAGGTCGGTATGGGCAAACGCGAGTCGGTAGCCGACGTGGCTCGTGTGCTCAGTCGCTATGTAGATGTTATTACCGCCCGTACCTATACTCACCGGACACTCGAGGTTCTGGCCAGCTGCGCCGGCGTACCGGTAATAAACGCACTGTCGGATCTGGAGCACCCCTGTCAGGCACTGACCGACCTGCTTACCATCTATGAAAAGAAGGGGGCGCTGGGTTGCTTGACGCTGGCCTTTGTTGGTGATGGTAATAATGTATCTCAGAGCCTGATGCTGGCAGCCGTGATGGTAGGGATGAACTTCAGAATTGCTTCCCCACCCGGTTACCGGATCAATGAAGATATCTTATATCTGGCCCAGGGTTATGCACTCGACAGCGGAGCAGAGGTATTATGTATCGAAGAGCCTCAGCAGGCGGTAAGCGGGGCAGACATCGTTTATACTGATGTCTGGACGAGTATGGGACAGGAGAACGAGGCGGATGAGCGGCGTAAAGCATTTTCAGGATATCAGGTAAACGACAAACTGCTTTCTCTAGCCAGGGAGGACGTCATATTCATGCACCCCCTGCCGCTACACCGGGGTGAGGAGGTATCGGAGAGTATTCCGGATAGCCCCCGGTCGGTTATCTTTGACCAGGCTGAGAACAGGATGCATATGCAGAAAGCACTGCTGGCGATGATGCTGGGGGCTCAGGAGATGCCGCTGCCCGGTTGACGTTAAGAGAACAACAGAATGATGAATGTACCAAGAAGTATAAGTAACTGGATATGGTGTCCTATTAGCATCACCGTACTGGCACTGGTTGCTCTCAGGTACGACTGGCCAATATCAGCTGCAGCACCGGTGCTGATTACCATTCTGGTTATCGGGCTGACATTATCCATCAGCGGGGCCAGAAAGAAGGAGCTGGAGCTTTCCTTACTAAAATTGAGGCAGATAGCGGGCTACTTCAGCCGCCGGTTTATGGGTGAGTCCTCTCTTTCTATCTTTGCTATTATCGATAGCCTGTTCAGTGTTGATAACCCCCGGTTATGGGACTGGGCACGGGCATGCGATATGTCACGGAGGATATTTAACACCTGGTGTAAGAGCTTTCAGGATAGGGTTGAAAGCGATCTCCGAAGCGGTCAGCTTGAAGCCTACCTGCACACCTATCTCAACGAGTTGTGGTTGATGAATAACCATTATCATGAATTTACCGAGCAGTTTTATGAGATAGCGGAGAAGGTCATTCTGCCTCGTGAGACAACGGAGCAGTACAATCGATTTGTTATGGAATATAATGCCTTTGCACAGGAGTTCCGGGATAATATCAGTCACCTCAAGAAGATTACCCGGACTGAAATTGAGCCTCCCAGTGTGAGATTCGCCAAAGAGCTACCCTTAGCGGAGTGACAACGGCATTATCGATTAACGTCAACCGGTCCCCCTCTCTTAGGCAAGGGAGGGGGACAATATTAACAGGGGAGATGAGGTAATTATCTCAAAATGAGTACTCGGAAGCCTGTCGTCGCTATTGTCGGCAGACAAAACGTGGGCAAGTCTACCCTCTTTAATCGTCTGGCGGGCAGACCGATAGCTATTGTAGATGATTTCCCGGGGACAACGCGTGACCGGATACTGGCCAGTGTCTCCCATCCAGGTGGTGAGTTCATCATGGTCGATACCGGCGGTCTGGAACTAAGCCCTGATTCCGCTATGGCCAAAGAGGTTAATGAACAGGTCGCAACAGCTATTCAAGAAGCCGATGTTATCATTTTACTACTGGATAGCAGAGACGGTGTTATATCCACCGACCTGGAGATAGCGGACAGTCTGCGTAAGACTGGTAAACCGGTACTGCTGGTGGCCAATAAGGCAGACAATGCAAAATACGAGGACAGGGTTGTGGAGTTCTACCAGCTCGGTTTAGGCGAACCACTGGCGATTAGTGCCTATCATGGCCGTGGCATAGCCGATCTGCTGGATAGGATTATCCGGTTGTTACCGACACAGTCGCCGGTTGGGCCTGAGCCGGAAGCACCGGAAGCGATTAAGGTAGCCATTGTCGGCCGCCCCAATGTGGGCAAGTCGACACTGCTTAATGCTATTCTGGGTGGTGAGCGGGCTATCGTAGATGATACTCCAGGTACCACCCGTGACGCGATAGACACCCTGGTTGACTTAGACGGGGCAAGTGTGCTACTTATTGATACAGGTGGTATCAGGCGCCGGGGGCGGATAGGGGGAGGGGTAGAACGGTATAGCGTAATCCGTGCCCTGAGGGCTATTGACCGTGCCGATATTGCCCTGCTGGTCCTTGACGCTACGGAACTGGTAACGGCTCAGGATATGCATATTGCAGGATATATCCGCCAGGCTTGCAAGGGGATCATGCTGCTGGTTAATAAATGGGACAGGGTTGAGTCCGGGAGTACCAAAGATTTTAACCAGTATGTAAAAGGCTGTTTCAAGTTTGTGGACTATGCGCCAGTGCTTCATACTTCAGCTCGGCTGGGATGGGGTGTAGATAAGATAATGCCACAATTACTTGAGATATATCAAGAGAGGCTGAAGAGGTTACCTACCGCTGTCGTTAACAGCACTATTCAGCGTGCAGTCGCCGCCCACAGCTTACCCCATAAGGGTAATCTCCAGTTAAAGGTTCTATACGTAACTCAAGCTGAAGTGAATCCGCCGACTTTTGTCTTTTTCGTTAATGATCCTCAACTAATACATTTCTCGTATCAACGCTATCTTGAAAACAAGTTGCGTCAGTCTTTCGGCTTCATAGGCACGCCGATCCGCTTTGTCTTTAAAGCAAGAGGGGCATAATGGTAATCACCAAGTTTATTATCGTAGCAGTAGTCGGTTATCTGCTGGGTTCGATCCCGTTTGGTTTACTGGTGACGAAAAAAATGACCGGCGTGGACGTTAGAAACCGGGGCAGCGGTAAACTGGGAGCGACCAACGTCCTGCGGACCGCCGGTCGTAAAGCAGCGGCAATCGTTTTCTGCCTCGACCTGTTGAAAGGGTCACTGGCAGTAATAATCGCCGGGCTGATATTCGGCCGGGACTATCTGGTGATTGGTAATTTTGCCTGGGGAATGCTGGTTGCCCAGGTTATTGCCGCATTATCAGCTATGGTCGGGCACAGCTGGTCGGTCTTTCTTAAATTTCGTGGCGGGGGGCGTGGCGTGGCCACCTTTTTCGGCGGGCTGGTTGCCCTTTTTCCGCCGGCCGCCCTCATCGGTGGTGAAATCTTCATTATTGGTGCTGGACTAACCAGGTTTGTTTCCCTAGCCTCTATTGCTGCCGCGGTTAGTACCTATTGCGTATTTATTCCCCTAACCATTATCAACAAGTTCCCTATCGAGTATCTCATTTATGTATTAGCCGGCACTATAGTCATTATTGCAATGCACCGGGGCAATATAAGCCGTTTGCTGGCGGGTAAGGAACGCAAGCTGGGCGATAAGGCTTAACTTAAGGCAAAGGAATAGCCTTTGCCTGATATTTTTGTAATACAAGTACTTTTCTGTTTGTAGAATAATAATCAAGGGGTAACAACATGTCCCGGATTGCTATTATCGGTACTACTACCTGGGGGAAAACGCTTTGCGTAATCCTGGCTAGTAATGGACTGGAGGTCAGTCTGTGGGCGCGGACCGAGCAGGAGGCCATTAGACTCAAAAACGAAGGGCCCAACCCGGACCTGTTTCCCGATGGCAGCTTCCCCGTCGGGGTATCCATTACCAGTATTCTTAGTGAGGCATTGACCGGTACAGATGCAGTAATACTAGCCGTACCGTCTCAAAAAATGAGAGAGAACATCCGGCTGGCCGGAGAATATCTCAGCAGTTCAACGCTGGTGGTAAGTGCTGCCAAAGGACTGGAGCTGGTCACCAACAAGCGTATGTCACAGGTAATTGCCGAGGAGATACCCTCTGATTTACGGACTAATATTTGTGTACTGTCCGGACCCAACCTGTCCCGTGAGGTTATCCGCAACCTACCGGCAGCCACAGTAGTGGCTGCTGAAAGCGAAGCTATTGCCGCGCGAGCACACCTACTGCTTACCAGCCCCAACTTTTGTGTTTATACCAACACCGATGTCATCGGCGTCGAACTGGGTGGAGCCCTAAAGAACATCATAGCTCTGGGTGCAGGTATGGTTGACGGCCTGGGTCTTGGCGATAATACCCGGGCGGCTTTCATCACCCGGGGACTTACCGAAATAGCAGCTCTTGGCGTTGCTCTCGGAGCCAATCCACTTACTTTTTCCGGCTTAGCCGGTTTGGGGGATTTGATAGCAACCTGCACCAGTACACTAAGCCGTAACCACCATGTCGGGGTCGAACTGGCTAAGGGGCACTCGCTCGATGCGATAACCAGATCAATGACGGCTGTAGCAGAGGGGATAAATACCACTATCGGCGCCAGAAACCTGGCCCGGCAACTCGGTCTGGGGATGCCGGTCACAGAAAAGATCTACCAGGTATTATTCGAAGGAGCTGCTCCAAACCAAGTGGTAGCTGAAGTGGTATCAGTTGAAGCCAGTCATGAGTTAGACGGGCGTAACTGGGAGCTTTTCTCCTTTTCCAACCACCGTAACCACACCTGATGTTCAACCACTCACCGGGGATACCCGACAAAACAATTTGATATACCAGGGGAATATCCTACTCACTGTCTGTCGGGAAGAGGTTTAAACGTCTCCTCCAGCTCTTCGAACAGTTGACGTTGCTTCTTAGTTAATTTATCAGGGGTGACTACTTTCAGCTTGACAAACTGGTCACCGCGTCCTCTCCGTTGAAGGTGTGGAATCCCTTTGTTTTTAAGCTTAAAGACCTGACCCGTCTGGCTACCTGCCGGGATCTTAATAGTAACCCTGTCCTCAAGGGTAGGCACATCAACTTCAGCACCCAGGGCTGCATGAGCAAAATTGATCGGCAACTCATACTTCACATCATCACCATCACGGATAAAGAACTCATGCCGACTAACTGCTAGAGTAACGTAAAGGTCGCCGGGGCGACCACCCCTCTCCCCGACCTCACCTTCACCGCTCAAGCGTATTTGAGTTCCGGTATCAACCCCGGCCGGAATCTTGACTACAATATTGCGCTGTCGTTTTTCCTTACCCTGCCCCCGGCACTGGGGACAGGGATCGGTAATGATTCTCCCCTCACCATTACATTGGAGACAGGGAGCAATATTGGTAAAGCTGCCAAAGATACTTTGCTGGGTACGCCGAACTTGACCACTGCCATTACAATTAGGGCATCTGGAGGGCTGACTGCCTGGCCTGCAACCGGTACCCTGACACTGAGAGCAGCTCTCAGTACGCATAACGCTAATATCCTTTTCACAGCCGAAGGCAGCCTCTTCGAAGGTGACGGGAATATTGTAGCTCAGGTCAGCACCGCGCTGGGGTCCCTGGCGAGTAGTCGTGGTAGCTCCGCTGAAGAATGCATCGAAGATATCACCGAAACCGCTAAAGCCAAACCCCTCAAAGCCACGCCCGAAGAAACCATCGGTAGCACCGTGCCCGAAACGGTTATAGGCAGCGCGCTTTTCCCGATCCGAGAGGACTTCATAGGCTTCATTAATCTCCTTGAACTTATCACCGGCGCCACTATCACTGTGATTATGATCAGGGTGATACTTGAAGGCTAGTTGACGGAAAGCCTTTCGTATCTCCTCATCGGTAGCATCCCTGTTGACACCAAGGACTTCATAGTAGTCCCGCTTTGTTGACATATTACAATACAAACCTCTTTCCCCCATCTTCCATAAGAAGATGGGGGAATTGTATACCAATATTTTGATATTTAGACTACGTTAGACCTCGCGGAATTCCCCTTCTACAGTACCCTCGTCTTCACCTTTACCCTGCGGTGCCTCACTGTCGGGCGGGGGCGACTGATCACCAGTCGGTGGCGGTGTTTGCTGTTGATAGACGGCAGCCCCTATCTTCTGCATTACGCTATTTAGCTCCTGTGTCGCCCGACGTATAGCCTCGACATCAGTCCCCTGTAGTGCTGAGCGGACAGCGGCTATGTTAGCTTCCACCTCTTGATTCAGGTCAGAAGGTACCTTGTCCTTGTTTTCCCGTAGCGTCTTTTCTGCACTATATGCTAATGTATCAGCACTGTTACGCACCTCTATTTCTTCTCGCCGTCGGGTATCCTCAGAGGCATGTGTTTCTGCATCCCTCTGCATCCGCTCCACGTCATCCTTAGAAAGACCGCTGGAAGCAGTAATGGTGATCTTTTGTTCCCGCCCGGTACCCTTATCATGAGCTTTGACATTGAGGATACCATTAGCATCAATATCAAAAGTGACCTCGATCTGGGGTATTCCCCTTGGCGCCGGAAGAATACCATCAAGAATAAAACGTCCCAGGGTCCTGTTGTCGCTTGCCATTGGCCGCTCTCCCTGGAGGACATGAATCTCTACCGTAGACTGGTTGTCAGCTGCCGTAGAGAAGACCTGGCTCTTTGAAGTCGGAATAGTAGTATTACGCGGGATAAGCGGGGTAGCTACAGAACCCAGAGTCTCAATACCGAGGGTAAGTGGAGTGACATCAAGCAACAATACATCCTTTACCTCACCTTTAAGTACTCCGGCCTGGATAGCGGCGCCGATAGCTACCACCTCATCAGGATTTACCCCCTTATGCGGTTCCTTACCAAAGAATTGCTTCACCTTATCGTTGACCAGAGGCATTCTAGTCTGCCCGCCGACCATAACAACTTCATCAATCTGGGATACCGACTTCTCGGCATCTTGAAGGGCCTGACGACAGGGGCCCAGAGTCTTATCGACCAGATCCATTACCAGCTGCTCCAGTTTAGCCCTGGTGAGATTAATGCTAAGGTGCTTGGGCCCATTGGCATCAGCAGTGATAAAGGGAAGGTTTACCTCAGTCTGTTGGAGAGTAGATAGCTCACACTTAGCCTTTTCGGCAGCCTCCTTCAGCCGTTGAAGAGCCATTTTATCCTGTCTGAGATCTACCCCCTGCTCTCGCTTGAACTCATTACACAACCAGTCAATTATTCTCTGGTCAAAGTCGTCACCGCCGAGGTGAGTGTCACCATTAGTCGACTTAACGTGGAAGGTACCCTCACCCAATTCCAGGATGGATATATCAAAGGTACCACCGCCAAGGTCGTAAACGGCGATGGTCTCATCTTCCTTCTTATCCATTCCGTAGGCCAGAGCGGCTGCAGTCGGCTCATTGATTATCCTGAGCACATCCAGTCCGGCTATCTTGCCGGCATCCTTGGTTGCCTGACGCTGGCTGTCGTTGAAATAGGCCGGCACCGTGATTACTGCTTCAGTAACCTTTTCTCCAAGATAGGCTTCCGCATCAACCTTGAGCTTTTGTAGAATCATCGCTGAAATTTCCGCCGGACTGTAATCCTTTCCACCCATCTTGACATTAGCATCACCGTTGGCTGCTTTAGTTATCTTATACGGTAGCAGCTTCTTATCATACTCGACGCTGGGTTCATCGAACCGGCGTCCCATCAATCGCTTGATACTGAAGATCGTGTTATCCGGGTTGGTGATAGCCTGGCGCCTGGCTACCTGCCCCGCCAGACGCTCGCCGGACTTACTTACTGCCACTACCGACGGGGTAATACGTCCCCCCTCGGAATTAGGGATGACCTTCGGTTCCCCTCCTTCCATTACCGCAACACAAGAAAAAGTAGTACCTAAGTCAATTCCGATAACCTTTCCCATAGTCTGTTTATTCCTCCTTTTCTTCTCCACCGCCCACAACTACCTTGGATGGGCGAATGAGTCTACCGTTTAGCTTATAGCCTTTTTCTATCTCTTCAACCACTATTCCCTCTTTTCCCTTACCCTGCATTACTGCTTCATGAAGATTGGGGTCGAATAATTCGCCGAGCGCTTTGATCTGGCAAAGCCCCTGCGCTTTTAGGCTTGATTGGAGTTTACGTTCGATCAGAATAATGCCATCTACCCAGCTATGTTTTACCAGACCATCGGGGACAGAGGCAATAGCACGCTCAAAATCATCCAGAATAGGCAAGAGACTGAGTATTATAGCAGTATTCCCAAATCTACCAATCTCCTCCTTCTCCTGCTCAACACGACGTTTATAGTTAGTCAGATCTGCCTGAGCCCTCTGCCAGCCAGCCAGATTAGCTGACGACTTATCTCTTTCTTCAGCCAGGGCCTGCTTCAGTGAATCTATATCATCCACTTCAGCAAACTCCGGCGCCAACTCGCTGTTCAATTCTGCTGACTCTTGCTGGTCCATTATCAATTACCTCTCTATCAATTCTCAGCGGAACGTCGGGACTCCTCTCCATACAACTCACCGGCCAGGCTGCTCAATACCGAAGAAAGATAACTTATGGTAGAAATGGCACGGGCGTATGGCATTCTGGTGGGCCCGATAATACCGATAGCACCAGTCGCTTCATTTGGTAAACCATACCGGCTGATTACTACGCTGTAGTCCTGAATCTCAGCCGCCTTATTTTCCCTACCGATGATTACCCGTATTCCCTGGTTAACCAATCCCTCCGGGATAATACTTTTGAGGATGCTTCTCTGATCAATAAGCTCCATCAAGGACCGCAGCCGATGGCTGTCAGCAAACTCCGGCTGGTTGATCATCAGATGCAGGCCGTCAAGGTATGGCTCCTCATAGTCTTGCTGGCACTCGGTTTGCATCATCTTCACCAGGCATCCGGTCAGTTGGTCTTCAACAGGGGAAAGCTCTATCTCTGTCGCCTGAATCTGTGAGCAGGTCAGGCCAGAATACTCAGTATTCAGTTTTCTGGCAATTGTACTAAGCTCAGACTGGGACATAGCCTGATCGAAGGTTACCAGCTGTTGCCTTATTCTAGCGCCGCGCAGAACCAGGACCACTAGTGCCAGCAACTCCTGAAGAGCAACTATCTCCAAATACTGGAATCGGCAGTTAACCGGCCGAGGGCGTGTGACAATAGCCATATTCTGCGCCAGTTGAGCGATAAGTTTAGCGGTTAACTTCAACCACTCCTCCAGTTCCCCTTCCACCTGGTGGAACAGATGACTTATCATCCGCTGCTCGGTTAAAGGAAGTTCAATCTCACCCAGTGATTCTACATAGTAGCGGTAGCCCTTATCGGAAGGAATGCTTCCTGCCGAATGGTGCTGACGCTTGATGTAGCCTTCCTGCTCCAGATTTACCATTTCGTTACGAATGGTAGCCGGGCTCACCTTCAGCTCATGGTCACTGACAATACTCTGTGAAGCCACCGGTATTGCCCTCACAATATACTGTCCTACTATAGACTTGAGAATCGTCTCCGTTCTTATCGATAACATTTGTATCCGCTACTCCAATTAGCAGTCTAAACTCTTGATTGCTAATTACTGCTAAAATTTACCATTTTCAGCACTTGTTTGTCAAGAGAAAACGGTAGCAAAAGGCAGACGGCTGCTTATTTCATTGCCGGAATGATGCTCGGGCTTATGGTTCATAGTTGACAGGTAAGGAGCAAGATAAGTATAATTACTTCAACTTACTGTAGGAGTCGAAGTGCCAAAAAGGACTTATCAGCCAAAGAAAATCCCGAGGAAGCGTGAGCATGGTTTTCTGGCGAGAATGAGCACGCGGGGGGGGCGAGCTGTTTTAAAAGCAAGACGCCTTAAGGGTCGTAAGAGATTGACTGTAGTATGATACTACATGTATCACCTCTCAAGATGCCTTTAGTTCCTCTTCTTGTAACATATCCTCATTATTGCTCTGAACCTAAAATAATATTGCCTTCGGGGTAATAGTGCTATCCGGGAAACCTGAGCTTACCATAACTTCCCTAAAAGCATAGATAAGGAATGATTCTTATAGGACAGGGGTACGAAATTATCTTCGTGAATAGCCTCTTTCCTGGCGAATTGAGGAGCGGGGATATGAGGGGTGAAGGATGGCTTAGAAAGTCAGCACAGTTTGCTGCGGTTTACGGGGAGGGGAGGTCGTGGGCAAACAAGCTCTTGGTGCTAAAGGTTATACCTAACGGACTAGCTTTATCACGGTACGGCTTTTCAGTCAGTCGAAGGATAGGTAAAGCAGTCACCAGGAACAGGGTAAAACGCCTGCTACGTGAAATATCACGCGCAGAGTCAATTGAAACGGGGTGGGATGTTGTTATCATCGTTCGTCCTGCAACAGCCGCCGCCGATTATAATAGCCTCAGCAAAGCCTCAAAGGGTTTATTGTTGAGAGCCGGTCTATTAAGGACAGCTAAAGAGAAGGTTTCGTCAAAAAGATACGTTGCCGGGGATGAAGATAAAGAAGCAGGCTAGTACTTAGCTACCCTGATCTAGAGGAGCATGAAAAAGTTAGCTTTAGCATTGATCAGATTTTACCAGGAATACATCTCGCCGGCCCGGGCACCATCCTGTCGCTATTACCCGACCTGCTCTCAATATACCTACGAAGCTATTGAGAGGTTCGGGGTTTTCAAGGGAATCTGGCTGGGAGCAAAGAGAATAGCCCGATGTCATCCTCTATACCCGGGTGGTTATGACCCGGTGCCCAATAAATGATATTTTCGTGGGGTGTGAGTAGATAAGTGCAGATTAAAGATAAGGTACTACCGGGCAAGCTATTACTCCTGCTCGCAGTGATACTGGTTCTCGGTGGCTTACTACTTTCCGGCTGCACCGTAAAGTCAAAGCCGATAGGCTGGTCAGGGGTGACAGTAACAAACGACACTCTTTTTGTCGCTTCTCTCGAAGGAGAACTGGTCGGCCTGAATAAATCGGATGGTAACCGCTTATGGCCAGATTGCTCTCTGGAGACATCGAAAGGGACAACGGCTTTCTACGGTATCCCGGCAGCGGAAGGAGATCTGGTCTATATCGGCGGCTATGATGGCAGGGTCTACACCGTCAGTTCTACCACGGGATATCGGGGCTGGGTATATCCTCCTGATGAGAATCTTGAGCCTATAATCGGCGGCCTACTTTTATCCGAGGGGAAGGTCTATTTTGGCTGTAATGACGGTAAGGTCTATGCCATCAATACAGCTGAACTCCGTAAGGAGTGGGAATTCTCGACCGGAGATAAGATCTGGTCCATTCCGGTGATCAGCGGGGAGACAATATACATCAGCTCTTTTGACAAAAAGGTCTACGCTCTGAATGCTGCCGACGGCACTGAAAAATGGCACTTTGAAGCTGATGGTGCCATTGCCTCGACACCCCTTGTCTATAACAATACGGTATATTTCGGCTCCTTCGACAGGCATATTTATGCCGTTGATGCTGCTGACGGCAGTCTGAGATGGCGTTCTGAGATTGAAGCCGGCAAATGGTTCTGGGCACAACCGGCGGCCTATGATAATGTCATCTATGCCCCGAATCTTGACGGTAAGGTCTATGTACTGAATGCCGAAAACGGCTACGAATTAGCTGCCCCCATCGAGCTGGACAGCCCGATAACCTCATCGCCGGTAGTGGTTGGCGATAAGGTTATTATTGCTTCTCAGGAGGGCAGGGTGTTTTCCCTGGATACCGGCAGCAATCTGGTCCCCACCGCAATATTTAAGGTAAAGAACGACGACGAAGGTATATTCGCTCCCCTGGTTGCCAGCGAGGGAGTCATCTATATTCATGCTCAGACCCCGAAGAATGATACTCTTTACGCCGTTGATGCCGAGACGGGGAGAGAGATATGGGTACCCGTCTCTCTAAGTTAGGTAAGTGAGGTAGCTTTAGCTAATGGAATGGTGGTATGCAGGTCCAGTAGCGTTGATGCTAAACTCGCTGGTCGCGTTGTCCAGCTACCTGTTCGGCAGCCTGGGGCTGACTATCATTATTTTGACCATTATTATTCGTTTCGCTATGTATCCCCTTACCGTAAAGCAACTTCGTTCTACTAAGGCGATGCAGGATCTTCAGCCGAAGATCGCCGAACTCCAGAAAAAGTATGCCAGGGATAAGCAGCGGCTGGCTGAAGAACAGATGAAGCTATATCGGGAGTCGGGTATAAGCCCGGCTGGTTGCGGGATACCCATGCTAATCCAGATGCCTATCTGGATAGCCCTCTACCAGTCGATTATCCGGCTTTTAGCCGTAACTCCCGAGGATCTATTGACCCTATCCAAATCCCTTTGGTCATGGCCAGTAGTCTATACGATGGTTCCTTTAGACAACAGCTTTCTCTGGTTCAGCCTACAAAATCCCGACACACCTCTGGCAGTTCTGGTTGGCGTTACCATGTGGCTCCAACAGAAGATGGTAACGCCTGATACCACCGACCCGCAGCAACGCTCGCAGAGTCAGTTGATGCTGTGGATGATGCCACTGATGTTTGGTTTTCTGGCCATGAGCTTCCCCAGCGGTCTGGCTCTCTACTGGGTGGCATCTAATGTCATTACAATCATAATGCAATACTTTATTACCGGCGGATGGGGAGGTCTGTCCCGAGCTAAAGACGGGAAGACAGTGATCAAGGCCAGCGTTGGCAAGGGCAGCGGTGACCTTAAGAAACGTATTGCCCAGGCGGAGCAGTCAGCCAGCATTACAGCTATGGAGGCTGACATTGTTATACCCGCCAGCACTCCAGAAGAGAAAACGGGTGGCGAATCGTCCCCGGACAAGCTCCGTGGTATAAGCTACCCGGGAGGGGCGAAAACAATACGGCATCAGTCGAAACGAAGCAAAGGGCGTCGTTCTAGAGGAAGGTAAAGCAGAGTTAGGGCAGGGGGAAGTAAACTAGATTTAGGAAGGAGTCATCGGTGTCTATCAGCGGAGAAGAGACTAATATTACTGACGTAGCCAGAAGTGTTCTGGAAGCACTGATAGAAAAGCTGGGGTTGGCTGCTTCAGTGGTACTTCAGGCTAATGAAGGTATTGGCGAAGAAGATGCTCCCGCTCCGGTTGTCTTTGATATTGAAGGCGATGACCTGGGTATTTTAATCGGACGGCGGGGACAGACCATGGCCTGCCTGCAATTCATCCTCAGGCTTATCGTGGGCCATCAAACGAAAACCTGGCTGCCCATAGTTGTTGACGTCGAGGGTTATAAGCAGAATCGCTTTGAAAAGTTGCAGGCTCTGGCATGTCGTCTGGCTGAACAGGTCAAGAGCAGGAGAAAGCCATTTACCCTGGAGCCGATGCCAGCATATGAGCGACGTGTTATCCATCTGGCCCTAGCTGACCACCCCGATGTTACTACTGAAAGTATTGGTCTGGGTGAGGCCCGTAAAGTAGTTATTCGTCCGAAGCAGTAGAAGTTCTTCCGGGATTATATTACTAGTGTGGTAGTCATCCGATCGGACAGGTCAGGAGCTACCGCAACCGTCTCGGTTCCGTCCGGAAGGACGGGATTTTTATATCGCACACTATTTTGGTAGAAAGGTCTATTTATGTTCCTTACCGTAGCCAGCCGGGTTTCTTTCCCAGAGATTGAGCAGTCTATATTAACCTGGTGGCAGCAAAACCACATCTTTGAGCGAAGCGTTGATACCCGGCGAGGAGAACCTCGCTTTGTCTTCTATGAAGGACCGCCCACCGCAAACGGCAGCCCCGGGATACACCACGTGCTGGCCCGTGTTTTTAAGGATGTTATCCCCCGCTACAAGACAATGAAGGGCTATTATGCCCCCCGTATCGCCGGTTGGGATACCCACGGGCTACCGGTAGAGCTTGAAGTGGAAAGGAAGCTGAATCTCTCCAGCAAAGCCCAGATCGAGGAATACGGCATCGACCGTTTTAATGCCCTCTGCCGTAAGAGTGTTCTGGAATATCTCAAGGAATGGAACGCGATGACCGAACGCATTGGTTTTTGGGTTGACCTCAATCACCCCTATATTACCATGGACAATAACTATATTGAGACTGTCTGGTGGTCGATCAAGCAGATGTGGGATAAGGGACTGGTATATCAGGGCTACCGGGTTACCCCACACTGCCCCCGCTGTGGTACCTCCCTGAGTTCCCACGAGGTTGCCCAGGGATATCAGGATGATACTGAGGATCCTTCAGTTTACATAAAGTTCAAAATTGCAAAGTCACTATATGAAAAGCCGGGGTTCCTAGAGCAACTGCGCGGTGGTTATGGCGACAAGACAGCAGATTTTGCCGAGTGGCTCATCAATCTGTCCGGAAGCACGTCTGTTTACCTATTAGCCTGGACAACAACGCCATGGACACTGCCGGGTAATACCGCTCTTGCTGTTTCCGCCGATGCCGAATACTCCGTTGTGAAACTTGATAACGAATATCTCATTTTAGCTTCTGCCCGGATGGGGCAGGTCGGGTTAGATGATATGTCCACCATTGCCAAGCTGAAAGGTATCGATTTGGTCGACCTGAGGTACGAGCCTCTTTTTAACCCGAATGATTATGGAATAGCTGTCCAGACAATGGAAATAATGGATAAGAAAGGTAGACCTTCGGCAGACATCATATGGAAGCAGGGAGGAACCCTAAACTACCCGGTGATTACCACCGATTTCGTTACTATGGAAGACGGCACCGGAATCGTTCACATTGCCCCCGCCTACGGTGAGGCCGACTACCAGGCAGGACTGGACAATGTCCTTGATTTCGTCCACCCGGTTAACCTGGAGGGTAAGATTACCGGCAGTTACCCATTCTCAGGCAGGTTTGTCAAGGAGGCTGACCCTCTTATTCTGGATGACCTCAAGGTAAGGGGACTTTTATTCCGTAGCGAGACAATTCACCATACCTACCCCTTCTGCTGGCGTTGTGAAGCACCTTTGCTCTATTATGCCAAACAGACCTGGTATATCCGGACCACTACGGTAAAAGAGGAGCTTATTAAGGGGAACCAAGAGATAAACTGGCACCCCGAGCATATCAAGTACGGTCGTTTCGGTGACTGGCTCAAGAACAACATCGACTGGGCTTTTTCCCGTGAGCGCTACTGGGGTACGCCACTGCCGGTTTGGCGCTGCGAATCCTGCGGCAACTGTGAGTGTATCGGTAGTATCAGTGAGTTAAAGAATAAAGCAGGTGCGAGTGGATTTAAGACCCCCCTGGACATGCATCGTCCTTTTGTTGATGAAATAAGCTTCAACTGTTACCAGTGTGGGGCACAAATGAAGCGGGAGCCAGAAGTAATTGATTGCTGGTTTGATTCCGGGGCAATGCCTATTGCTCAATGGCACTACCCGTTTGAAAACGAAGGTCTATTGAAGGACGGACGATTTCCGGCCGATTACATCTGTGAAGCAGTTGATCAGACACGGGGCTGGTTCTACAGCCTGCATGCCATCTCTACCTTATTGTTTGGTCAGCCCAGTTTCAGGAATGTCATCTGTCTGGGGCATATCCTGGATGATAATGGTGAAAAGATGAGTAAGGCAAAAGGAAATGTGGTCGAGCCGATGGCGATGATAGACAAATATGGCGCCGATGCGCTACGCTGGTACTGCCTTACTGCCTCACCACCGGGC
>JAQUOC010000021.1 GCA_028717305.1 Dehalococcoidales bacterium
AGTGCATACCAGTTGCAGGTATCCTGCTCGCTTCGTATTGGATGTATGGGCAAGTTATGGTTTGAGGCAGTCTGGTATACGTCAATGCCAACGCTCTCCATTGATGGGCGCGCTTTCTCAGGGAGACTGCATGGCTTGTTTTTGATAAGTGCACACTGCTCGCATATCTGGCACGGCTCATGCGGCATAGCAAAAGCACGGTAGAAACCATCCAGAAAGATTTCCCTCTCCAGTTCGACAACATATTCAACATCTTGCTTAAAGCGTCGGTACTCGGTACCGCTGGCCGGCCACTTAGGCAATTCGAAACGGTACTGAAAATGGAGCAGAATTAGTCGGGTGTAGCTATCTAGCACTCGTCGCGTCTCTTCATAATTAGGAACCATAGGCGGGCAGCAATGCCATTTCCCATAATCCGGACAGCCAAACCGGCACCTCCACTGTACCCAGGGGGCGGTAACGATGTATTTCGGGCTGGTAATAAGTGCGTCTACTGCCCCGGCCTTAATAGCTTTCTGGCAATAGCCCTGAATCTTTTCTTGGTCGTTTTTCACTTTTTGTCACCCTTATCTCTACGCAGCCTGTAATCTAGAGCTCTCCGATTCGGATAATTATATGCCAATATCTGAGACATCACAAGCAGTCTGGAAAGCACCACAATACAAGACTGCTGCATTCAGGTGGAATACATCGACCGTAACCATTGTTTTTTCGCTAAAAAGGAGGGCAATTAAAGAAAAGTCAAGCACGGGGGGTGTTTGTGGCAGAATAGATAAGATTAGATGGTGAAAGAAGTTAAGCAAATTGTTAAGCAAGAGAGCTGGCGGGGGCGCATGGGAGTCGAACCCACCAGAGACAGGCTAGTGCCCCCCAACGGATTTGAAGTCCGCGAAGCCCACCGGGACTCAGCCGCCCCCTGACCATCAAACCTGGTATGATTATACTACAGCCCCCGGTAAAGGACTACCGGTCCCGGGGTGTAGCGACACTTCCGCCGGTTATCAGCAATACCTCGCCGGAATTACCTGCGCCGGTATGGACGGATAACAGACTACGGCTGCTAAAGCGCCGGCTTGAGGACTATAATCCGGGTGCTCTCCGGCAGATCCCCGGCCTTGAACTCAACTTCGCTGGCATCCACTCGGCTGACATCTGTCTTCCCCTGAAGGAACTCGTCCACTCCGGCAACAGGGAAGGCACACCGCTCGTTCCGGTAGTGCATCGGTATCACCACCCGGGGCTTCAGCTGACTACAGACGGAGGTGGCATCCCCGGCATCGATGGTAAAATTACCGCCCACCGGAATGAGCAGCACATCGACCGGACCTATCTCGGTAGCCTGCTTATCGCTAAGCCGGTGGCCCAGGTCACCGAGGTGACAGACCCTCACCCCGCTGACGGTAAAACAGAATACGGTATTGCCACCCCTCAGCCTGCCCCCCTCCCCATCATGGCAAGAAGAAACTCCCCTGAAGCTGATCCCTTTGACCTCTGCCGTATTCCCCCTGACTACCTCGGGATTCCCCAGGACGGAGGATACGTTATTATGGTCGAAGTGGTCGTGGCTTACCGTGACGATATCGGCCGTCTCCGTTATGGCGGCATAGCTCAGGTCGCCGCCGGTGGTGTAGGGGTCGGTGATTATCCTAATACCGTCATCCGAGGTAATCAGAAAAGAAGCATGTCCCAGCCATTTGACCTTCATAAGCAGACCCTCCTGTGGATATCTCTTCAGCTAATCAGCCAGGTCGAGGACGAGATTCACCAGCGTACGCACGGGGACTCCGGTAGCCCCCTTGGTCAGGTAGCCTTTCTCCTTGTCGCTGATAAAAGTACCGGCGATATCCAGGTGGACCCAGGGGGTATCTCCGACAAACTCGGCGAGGAACTGGGCGGCCGTAATCGCACCGCCGTACCTGCTCCCGCAATTCTTGATATCGGCGACATCGCTCTTGTTCTGCTCCTTATACTGCTCATACATCGGCATCGGCCAGATAAGTTCTCCCGCCTTGCTGCCGGCCGCGATTACCCGGTCGATAAGCTCCTGACTATTGCCGAAAGCACCGCTACAGAAATCACCCAGGGCGACGTGGCAGGCCCCGGTGAGCGTGGCGACATCAACGATACGCTTAGCCCCGGCATTCTTGACATAACTCAAGGCGTCAGCCAGGATAAGCCGCCCCTCGGCATCGGTGGAGATAATCTCAATGGTCTTACCCCCCATCGCCGTAAGCACATCACCCGGCTTGATGGCGCTGCCGCCGGGCAGGTTTTCCGTAGCCGGAATAACCGCCATAACATTAATGCCAGGCTTAAGCTGAGCGAGTGCTCCCATCGCTGCCATAACGGCAGCTCCCCCCGCCATATCCCCTTTCATCTCCTCCATCTTCTCCGAGGGCTTTATCGAGATACCCCCGGAATCAAAGGTTATCCCCTTACCCACCAGGGCGATATCAACTCCGCCGTCATCACTACACCGGTAGTTAAGAATGATAAACCGGGCCGGCTCCTGGCTTCCCTGTGCCACACCCAGCAGTGCCCCCATCCCCATCTCTTTCATCTGCTCCTGTTCAAGTACGTTAATCTCCAACCCGTACTTCCCAGCCAGTTCTCTTGCCGTCTCCGCCATAATGGCGGGAGTCATGTAGTTAGCCGGTTCGTTAGCCATATCACGGGCACGACTGGTCGCCTCGGCCATAATCCTGCCCTTAATGCAGCCCCGCTCCAGAACAGCACGCTCAGCTTCACTGGCTGCCACTATGGTAAACTCCCTGATCTCGCCATGTTCGGCCTCCCTGGTGATATGCCTGCGAAACGAATAAAGACCGAGCTGGGCACCTTCGGTCACCGCCTGAGCTGCCGTCTCCGGGGGAATACCGGCCACACCCACCCCCAGGGCGGTGGTAGCGACACTAACACAACCCTTCTGCCTGAGCAGACGGCAGACCTCAGCGACAGCGCCGCGAATCTTATCCATAGAGAGCTCCGATTGCTTACCCAGGCCGACCACAGCTACCCGGTCTGCCGGCAACCGGCCCAGGCTGTGAACCAGGGTAATTTCGTTCAGCTTACCCTTAATCTCACCCTGCGCGATAAGCCTCAAGACAGCCCCGTCCAGGGCACTGTCTATAGCAGCAACATCACCGCCAGGGGGCTCGGTACCGTCGAACACTCCTACCACGATAGCGCCGGCCTCAATCTCGGCAATGTTGTCCGCAATAACCTTAATATCCAACTGAAACCTCCCTGAAATTACTAATCATTAATTACATTATCTCACTATTCCGCCGGACCCGACACTTACTCCACGGTCACGCTCTTGGCCAGATTCCGCGGGGTGTCTATCGGGCAGCCCCTCTCCCGGGCGGTATAGTAGGCCAGCAGCTGTAGGGCCACCACATTCACCACAGCAGAAAACAGGAGATCAACCGCAGGCACAGAGATAACCATGTCAGCAAACTCGCCGACGTTATCGTCCCCCTCTTCGGCCAGTGCTATCACGGGCGCCTTTCTCGCCTTGACCTCTTTGATATTGGACAGCATCGCCTGGTAGGTATTATCACGCGCCAGAATAGCGACCACCGGCGTATTCTCACCAAGCAGAGCAAAGGAGCCGTGCTTCAGCTCCCCGGCGGCATAGCCTTCGGCATGAATATAGGAAATTTCCTTTAACTTAAGCGCCCCCTCCAGAGCTATCGGGTAGTTTATCCCCCTACCGATGAAGAATACGCTCTCGTACCCGGCAAGATATCCGGCACATTCCTTAATGCCGTCCTTGTCGCTCAACAACCGCTCCAGCTTCTCCGGTAGCTGTCTTAACTCCATAACCAGGTCTGCCAGCCTTCTGGCATCGACCTTATAGCTCAAGATTGCCAGCGAGTAAAGGATAATAAGCTGAACGGCGAAGCTCTTGGTTGCCGCCACCCCTATCTCAGGGCCAGCCCGGGTATAGACTACTTCATCGGCAATCCGGCTGGCGCTGCTATCCATCACGTTGGTAATGGCCAGCAACAGGCATCCGGCCGCTTTTGCCCTCTTCATGGCCCTGAGCGTGTCCGCCGTCTCACCGGACTGAGTAATAGCAATTGCAACCGCCCCGTCCGGAGGCCGATCGTAGTAATTAACCTCAGAGGCCAGCTCCACTCTGACCGGAATACCGAGCACCTTCTCGATAATATACCTGCCCACCAGCGCCGCATGATAGGAGGTGCCGCAGGCCAGGAGGGTCAACGGCCTGATATCACCCTGCATTTTGGTTAAATCAACCAGTGATTCCCCTGATGACTCATCCGATGACAACCATCCGATAAGGGTATCCCGTATCACCCGGGGTTGCTCATGAATCTCTTTAAGCATAAAGTGTTCATAACCCGCTCTCTGGGCATCTTCGACACTCCAGAGAATCTTCTTCTCTTCCCAGGCAACCTCTCTGCCATCTCGCATAATCCTGATGCCCGCAGTACTAATCACCCCGAGGTCGCCATCCTCCAAATAGACAACCCGGTTGGTATCATCCAGCACCGCCGGCACGTCGGAAGCGACAAAGTTTTCCCGATCACCGATACCGATAATCAACGGGTTGCCCTTCCTGGCAGCAACTAAATCAGACTCACCGGCGGCCAATACGATTATGGCATAGCAGCCCTCCACATCCTTAAGAGCAGTCGCCACCGCCCCCTCCAGGTCGCCCCGGTAGTATTTCTCAATAAGATGCGGGATCACCTCGCTATCCGTCTCGGAGATGAACCTGTGCCCTTCGGCTATCAACTGCTTTTTTAGCAACCGGTAATTGCCTATTATCCCGTTGTGCACAACGGCAAACCGCCCCGAGCAATCACAATGCGGGTGGGCGTTTATCTGATTCGGCTCACCATGAGTCGCCCATCTGGTGTGACCGATGCCGGCCGTTCCCTCAAGGTGGGGAACCCTCTTCTCCAGATTCCCAACCTTGCCGGCGTCCTTATAAACTGTAATGCCGTTATCGGCTATCGCAATGCCGCAGGAATCATAGCCCCGGTACTCCAGCCTGAACAGGCTGTTAAACAGGATGGGCTGGGCCTGGCGGTAGCCGACATAACCAACGATGCCGCACATAGTTAAAACACCAGGCTCTTATCGGGCAGCCGCCCCCTGATTAGCTTAAGCGCCTGCACCTCACTGTAGTTTCCCAAAATAGCGCCGGGCTGAGCGACTACGCCGCTTCCGATAGTGCAGCCCTCACCCAGCATCGCTCCCATCTTCACCGAGTGGTACGAATCGTTAACCTTAACCTCAGCCTCACCGCTCAAGGCAGTGAAATGCCCCCCGATAGCACAGCCGTTACCGACCACTGAGTCCTGGATAACACTGCCGGTAGCAATGGCAACATCGCTGCCGATGACGCTGTTTTTGATTTCACTGAAGGGCGAAACGATAACGTTATCGCCGATACTGGTAGCCGGCAGGATACAGACATTGGGGCCGATATCACAACCATCTCCGATGACCACCGGACCGACCACAGATGAGTTTGCCCGTATCACGGCATCCCGCCCCACCGAGACCTGCCCTTTCAGGGAAACCCCTTTCTCAACAGTGCCGCCCATCTCAGCCCTGGCCTTAAGAATTACCACGCTGTTAAGCCCCAGCATATCCCAGGGATAGATAGCTTCAAGCCAGGGGCCATCCGTCTCGCAGGCATAGATAGTCTTACCACAGCCTATCATTTTGTTGAGGACAGCCGAGATAGTCAGCTCGGTCTCGATATAGTCGAAAATCTCCCTACCGAAAGCATAAATCCGGGTCATAACCGTATTACTGCCTGCTTCTTTAGGCTGCTCTACGATATCCTTGACCACGCCGTCCTCAATATTCGCCACGCCGTACCTCTCCGGGTGCTCCACCCTTTTCACCAGGACGGCCGCCGGCTTAACGGTAACAAAGCGGGCAATGGTAGCGGCATCAATCAGTTTATCGCCGGAGAGGACAAGGAACTCATCCTGGGCCACTTCCCTGGCCTGGGCCAGGGCATGAGCGGTGCCCAGGCGTTCCTTCTGAGTGACATAGGTGATATCGACGCCGAGATGCTCTCCCGAACCCATATAGTCGAATATCTGCTCACACTTATAGCCCACCACTATTACAATGTTGCGAACCCCGCTCTGCGCCAATGTCTCAACCAGATACTGGAGGATCGGCTTGCCCGCTACAGGAAGCATTACCTTCGGCCGGTTAACTGTAAACGGCCTGAGCCGCCACCCCTCACCCGCTGCCAGGATTATCGCCTGTTTCATGTTTCACCTCTCAGGATATCCTTGCCCCCGGCAGGAAGACGCCGCTGACCACCGCTCCCGGTGCGATATAAGCGTTATTACCAATGACACTACCGGTATTGATACTGGCGTTAATACCGACCTCAACCCCGTCCCCGATGATAGCCCCCAGCTTGCGCCTCTTGCTGTCAATGCCATCCACCACTATATTCTTCTTGTCCAGACGCAGGTTGGCAATCTTGGCTCCGGAACCCAGGTTGCAGCCGGCACCGATAACACTGTCACCAACGTAATTATGGTGGGGAATCCTGGTCCCCGTCATGACGATGGAAGCCTTGACCTCGGTAGCGCCGCCGATACGGCAGCCGTCACCGATTGCAGTATGAGGACGAATATAGCAGTTGGGCCCGATGTCACAACCTTCTCCGATTATCACCGGCCCCACGATATACGAACCCGACCTTACCACCGTATTCCTGCCGATAGCGACTGCACCCTTTATTACCACGTTCTCTTCCACTTCGCCCAGGTTGTCCGCCTCAATCTCCGCCAGCAAAGACTGGTTGGCCGCCAGCAGGTCCCAGGGATAGCTCAGGTTCAACCAGTAGCCAATCTCCTGATAAGAGACCTCCTGTCCGCTATCTATCATCAACTGCAGGGAGTCGGTGAGCTCATACTCTCCACGCGGCGATTTTCCCGTCCGGGATATGGCATTGAAGATACCGGGGGTAAGACGGTAGATGCCGGCATTCACCATACAGGAGGGAGGGCTGGCTGTCTTTTCATGGATACGGACCACCCTGCCCTCACTCAACTCAAGGACACCGACGCCCTGGGGATCCTCGGCAGGAAAGACGCTTACGGCGTTACCCCCCTGCTCCATTACCCGCCTAATATCTTGGTGCTTAACGATAATATCCCCGTTCAGGAGAAGGAAGTCGCCGCTAAGCAGCCCTTCAACCATGCGGAGCGCATCGGCAGTCCCCAGCTGCCGCCCCTGGCGACAGTATTCGATACTAACTCCCCACCGGCTGCCGTCGGCAAAGCAGTCGCGCACCTGCTCATCATGATAGCCGACAACAAAGACAAACTCTCCGATGCCCGCCTTTTTAGCCTCGACGACCAGATGCTCCAGTATGGGCCGGTTGGCGATGGGAATCATCACCTTGGGCCTGGTGTAAGTCAGGGGACGCATCCGGCTCCCCTCACCAGCCGCTAACATAACCGCCTTCAAAGACTCTCCTCCCTGTTGGCCTTACTGCATTCCTTGACTATCCTGATACCGCAATCATAAAGCTCCTCGGCTCGCGCCCGGCTCCGGGCCTCGGCGGTTATCCTCACCTTCGGCTCGGTACCGGAAGCCCTGATAAGCAGCCAGCCGTCAGTAAAGCCGAGCCTGAAACCATCCCTTTTGTCTAGCGACAGAGGATTCATCGCCGCCAGCCGCGGCTCCAGCTCCGACACGGCTACCCCCTCGACCCCGACACTTCCCCTCAAGATAGGGTAAGCGGGTATCTCATCAATCAATTCCGACAGCTTCTTATTGCCGGCGACTGCAGCTATCCGGCCGGCAGCATAGATACCGTCGGGACACAGTGAGACACCGGGGAAGACCCAGCTTCCCGACGGCTCGCCGCCGAAATCCCCTGCCGATTTAAGCGCCTCTGAGACAGCGGTATCGCCTATCCTGGTCCGGGTAACCTTAAAACCCATCTCCTCAATGACCATTGAGGCATCCAGGTTAGTAACCACCTCTTTTGCCCCGACCTCACGGGCAAAAAGCCCCAGGAGCTTATCACCGGGGACGAACCGCCCCTTATCATCCACGGCCATCATTCGGTCGGCATCCCCATCGTGAGCAATACCCAAATCGGCGTCAAAATCTTTAGTCGCCTTAATCAAATCGCCCAGACTTGCCTCGGTCGGCTCGGAATTGCGGGGAAAGAAACCGCTGGGATAGCAATTCAGGCCCACCACCCGGCAGCCCAACCTGCGGAGCAGATAGGGCGTAATCCCCGAAGCCGGACCACAGCCACAGTCTACCACGACCTTGAGCCCGAGT
The DNA here is from genome assembly GCA_028717305.1 of Dehalococcoidales bacterium. Classification (GTDB taxonomy): domain Bacteria; phylum Chloroflexota; class Dehalococcoidia; order Dehalococcoidales; family UBA5760; genus UBA5760. The sequence goes on from JAQUOC010000021.1 coordinate 8,314, forward strand.
CCCGAGGGAAGGTCCTTAAGGATGCGTTCGGAATGTTCCGCAACGGCGCCACCAATTACGTTACTTAAGCCAACCTCCTGCCAGGAGGCAGCCCGGGGCAGGCCGCCGAGGACCAGTTCCTCCACCTGCCGGCACTGATCCGGGCCGAAGGCAGAACCATCGGGATTTATCAGCTTGATGCCGTTATACTCCGGGGGGTTGTGCGAGGCAGTAATCATTACCCCCACCCGGAAGTTCCTGGCGGCGAAGGCGAGCGTCGGTGTGGCGAGGACTCCTCCGTCGGAGCAGCGAGCACCGCTACTTAAAATACCGGAGATAAGGGCATGTTTCAAGACACCGGCGGAGGTTCGAGTATCGCTGGCGATTACTACGCTATCATAGCTCTTCCCGAGAGCCATTCCCACCCGCAAGGCCAGCTTGACCAGGTTCTCATCGAAGAGCCTTCTTATTCCGGAGGTACCGAATAACTGCATCAAGCTAATTTAACCAACGCCAGTCGCGATGTCAAGTAATTTTGAGGTTTGGTAGTGTCTCATTTTGTAATCACCTCAAGCGGTTGAGGGAGGGGTGAAATGACAAGTAACATAATATCGATCAATGTTGCTCCAGAGTATAATGGAGCGTCTAACTCGGCAGTTTGATAAGATTGGTTTTCCTGTTGGTAGTGAATTAAGGAGAGCAGCGGATAAGATTAACGGCAAGTGTAACCCTGATTACGCATATACTGATTAACATAGGTTGCACCAACCCACACTTCTGCTACTATTCTGTTACAGGTGTTACAGGATGTCCCGACCGGTTCATAGACAATATCTTTGTCCAGTATTAAGTCGGCAAGGGCTTTCTTTGCCTCGTGATATCCGTCCCGCTCCTTCTCGGGTGTACAGACATTCGCCAAGCGTATCCGGTGTTCCCTTGCTGTCTTGAAGGTATCCCCATCCTCAACGTATGTGCAATGAGCATAATACCTTTCCCCCATCTCTCCTTACTCCCCTTTTACGGTTTGTTATATCTCTGATGATTATATCACTAATGAATTAAATGTCAATGTGGTTAGTTACGCTTGGTGATAGGAAATGTTGACAAGAGCAGCGTAGACAGGCACTATATTAGATATAACATTACTATGATACCAGCCAAGGCGACTTTATGGCTGAATATATGACCGGGATGTTCCTCTCTTTTTTCGCCAATCCCAATCCGTTTGGAATCGGTCTGGCGTTATACTTTGGCGCCTTCTGGCTGATACCATACTGGCCACCCCTCTTCAGCGACCGCCGTCTTTGGGCGGTCATGGCCGGTAGCGCTTTCCTATCCCTGGCCGCCATCTCTTTCATCCAGATTCCGCTACAGCTTTGGGCCGGGATGGCCATGGGTAATTTCTGGAGTCAAGAGGTTATTCTAAGCCGGATGCTGCTTTTCGGAATACCGGGGGTATTAATAAGCGGACTGGTCCAGGAGGGGGCCAAGCTGGTACCGGTGGTTTTATACTGGCGCAGTGAGAACAGGAGCCTTGACCCCAAGATAGGTTTAGCCATAGGGGCAGCGGCTGGAGCAGCCTTCGGAATCTTCGAGGCGCAGTGGGCACACAACGCTATCCTGTCTTCGGTCAACATCTGGGGAGCCTTACAGACTTACGGGCTGTCAGCGCTAATCGGATTCTGGGAGAGATTCTCGGTAGTGGCAGCACATACGGCCTTTTCCGCGCTGGCCGGTTACGGCCTGGCCAGAGGCAAAGGGTGGCAATACTACCTGCTGGCTTCATTCCTACACGGCTTCCTGAACTACGGTGTCGTCGTCCTGACAGCAGGGGTATTCACCGCGGTACAACTGGAGCTCTACATAACAGCGTACGCATTGTCGCTAACCGGCTGGGCCCTGTGGCTCCGCTGGCGCAGGACCATTTGATTGATAAGGTAATCGAGCGGCTGATGACAAGGATCCAGGATTAGTCCGGGAACGGCAGGAGATACCCTCCTACTTTACCCGGCTGACGGCAATCCAAACACCGAGCGCCACCGCCAGAAGGTCGACAACCAGACCTGGAATGCTGAACCAGCGGAAACCGACCCCCCAGGGAGGGAAGACACTAATCAGATAGCCGGCCACCACGCTGGCACCGGCAATAATGGCCAGCCGCCGACTGCGCTTACGGTTAACGGAAAGGCCGACTACCTCCCCGATGCCATAGCCGAAACCAGCCGCCAGTAGGAAATTAAAATAAGCGAGGTGCCCGATCGCCCACCAGGCTGCTCCACAGGCGAAAGCCATGCCGGTAGCCGCAGCGATAGCCCTCAGGTAATACCGGTTAGTCATACTAAAGGTGGGCAGCTTCTGCAGCCTGGCGCATTCGGCACACCGGGCACCTACCGGCGTCTGCACCAGACACTGGGGGCATATCGGCTTACCGCACTTGCCACACCTTAGCTTAGTCTCGATGTCAGGATGAGCTGCACATTTCATTTCTTATTATCACCAGTCGGCCCTTTCTTCTTTTCCTGCTCCCGTACCCGCGACATCCAGACGTTCTTCTCCCTTATGTCACGATCGAACAAGATGCGGTTAAGCAAGACCTGACTCCGGCTCAGAGAAGAACTGGTAACCGGCTGCGGAGCCGTCAGGCGCCGGATGACCAGCATCAGGAACATCCCGAAGCAGCCCAGAGTAAAGGGGGGTGACGCGGCAAAAACCCAACTCACCAGGGGCAGCCCGGCCGCCGCGATGAATACCCCCAGCGAGCCCTGCTTAAAGAAAGAGCTGACCCAGACTACCGCATTCAGAATAACCGTGATAAGAATTACCGCTCCCCAGGAGACCAGATTATTTAACAGGGGAATGATCAGGGCAACCCCCATAGTAGTGACAACCCCTCTGCCCCCTCTGAAACGGAGGAAAACGGGCCAGTTATGCCCGCCAATCGTGGCCAATCCCACCACCACCTGCTCGGTAATACCCATACCCAGACGCCAGGCCACCCACACTATTAGCCAGCCCTTCAACAAGTCGAATAAAAATACCGGAGCAGCCACCCTCTTGGAGGTCGCGCTCAAAAGATTGCTTGCCCCAACATTACCGCTGCCGTATTCCCTGATGTCTATGCCGCGAGACCACTTAGCTGCCAGGTACGAGGTCGGCACCGAGCCCAGGAGATAGCCGGCCGCTATCATCGTTCCAAACTCAAAACCCACCGATCCCACCTTGAGTAAGATCTAATGATACTCCCTATCCCCCTTTTTACAGGGAGATGCTTCGCTATTTATTGCCATGGCTGACCGGAGCGCCCTCTGCTCCGCCAGGGCCACCATACTCTCTACTACCTCCACCGGTACATTCACGCCGCCGAGTGCGGTCTCAATTCCGGCATCAATACCGTGAAAATCACTGCCGCCGGTCGTAATGAGACCATGCTTCTCAGCCATCACCAGCAGGCTATCTATCTCCTGGGGCGTGTAACTATCGTAGTATGCCTCGATACCGACCAGACCGGCCCCCTTTAGCTCAACAACCATTGCCCGCCAGTCATTGATGAATAGCGGGTGCGCCAGTACAGGCAGCCCGCCGGCCAGTAAGATAAGCTCCACCGCTTCTAACGGCGTCACTTTCCGGCGTTCGGCATAGGCAGGAGCCCCCCGACCGATGTAGTTGGTAAACGCCTCTCTAAAAGAGCCGACGTAGCCCTTTTCCAGCATCGCCAGAGCCAGGTGGGGCCGGCCAATCGAACCGCTGCCGGCTATTTCCTGTACCCGCGGCCACTCGATATGAATACCGAGGTTATCGAGTTTGCCTATCATCTCCCGGGCCCTCTCGCTCCGGGAATTACGCATCGCCTCAAGTCCGGCCCTCAACTCTTTATGGGTATCGTCAACAAAGTAGCCCAGAATATGGACCTCTCCCTGAGCGAAATCGGCGCTGAGCTCAACGCCGGGGATAACCCTCAGCCCGGGGAAGTCAGCGGCCGCTGCTTGGGCCGGTGCGATCCCATCGGTAGTGTCATGGTCAGTAAGAGCAATAACGGCTAATCCCAGTCCGGCGGCCTTCGCCACAATATCCTCCGGGCTGAACCGGCCGTCAGAAGCAGTGGAGTGTATGTGAAGATCCACCCGGGATACCATCACTCCATCTCCCGCGAGATTCGCTCAATACTTACCGCCCGACCACTACCCTCATCTATCCCGACCAGTACCGCATCAAGCACCACCTTCCCGCTACCTACGGACAAGCGGTGGGGAATCATGGTCAGAAAACGGCGGGTGACCGCCTCAACATCATCACCGATAACCGAATCAACCGGCCCGGTCATACCGATATCGGTAACATATGCCGTGCCCCGAGGCAACAGCTTCGCGTCGGTGGTGCCGACATGAGTATGCGTACCGAGCACAGCGCTGACCCGCCCGTCCAGATAGCGCCCCATGGCTACCTTCTCTGAGGTTGCCTCAGCATGAAAATCAACAATAATCACCGGCGGTAGTGGATGAAGCCCGGCAAGCAGTTGGTCCATAGCCCGGAATGGGCAGTCAAAATTGCCCATAAAGGTCCTCCCGATCAGATTGACCACCATAACTCGCCCGGTCAATAAATAGCCCCTGCCAGGTACGCCGCAAGGATAATTCAGCGGGCGTAGGATAGGCATCTCTCCATCGAGGTGAGGAATAATATCCTTCTCTGCCCAGATATGATTACCCGAGGTAAGGATATTGACGCCGGCCCGAAGCAACTCATTAGCCGTATTTACGGTCACCCCGATGCCACCGGCAGCATTCTCAGCGTTCGCAATGACCAGGTTCACCCCGTACTCCCGGCTGATGTCGGGCAGAAGCCGACTTACCGCCCGGCGCCCCGGCCGGCCAATGATATCGCCGATAACCAGTACCATCATTAGCGTCTCCTACCTTACCGGCGACAAGCCGCACCCGGTCTCCCAGAATGCCTTCACCGGTAAAAGTATCTAATCTGCTCTACTTGGCGTAGTCTACCGCTCTCGTCTCTCTTAATACGATAACCTTTATCTGCCCAGGGTATTGCAACCCTTCCTCTATTTTCTTAACGATGTCCCGGGCGAGCCGCATCGCCCCCAGGTCGTCAATCTCTTCCGGCTTGACCATGATACGTATCTCACGGCCGGCCTGAATGGCAAACGACTTTTCCACCCCCTTGAAGCCGGTGGCAATATCCTCCAGAGCCTTTAACCGCTGCAGATAGCCCTCCAAAGACTCCCGCCGAGCTCCCGGCCTGGCGCTGCTGATAGCGTCAGCCGCCGAGGCAATAAAGCCCCAGACACTGGTAGTCCCCGTTTCGCCATGGTGCTCAGCAATTCCCCGGACCACCTCGGAAGATTTATCCCACTGCTTGACCAGATCAGCGCCGATAGCGGCATGAGTCCCTTCCACCTCATGATCCACCGCCTTACCGATATCATGCAGCAGCCCGGTTTTCTTAGCTATCGCTACATTAGCCCCTAACTCGCTGGCAATCATGCCGGATATGTGCGCCACTTCAATACTATGAACCAGGACATTCTGTCCGTAGCTGGTACGAAACTTGAGGCGGCCAAGTAACCGGAGTAACTCGGGACGCAAACCGGTAACACCCACCTCACAGGCAGCCTGCTCACCGGCGCTATAGATAGCAGCCTCTACCTCTTCCTTAGACTTGGCCACCACCTCTTCAATACGAGCGGGATGGATACGCCCGTCAAGAATAAGCTTGGTTAAAGCCAGACGAGCCACCTCCCGCCGCACAGGGTCAAAGCTGGATAGGGTTACCGCCTCAGGGGTATCATCAATAATGAGGTCAACCCCAGTCGCTTGCTCCAGGGCCCTGATGTTGCGCCCTTCTCGCCCAATAAGCCGGCCTTTCATATCATCACTGGGAATAGCAACAATGGATACCGTTGCCTCCGCGACAACGTCAGAAGCACAGCGCTGGATAGCCAGTGACAGAATCTCCTGCGCCTTTTTATTCTCCTCTGCTCTAAGTTCGTTCTCCCACTCCCGTAGGCGCCGTGAGGTATCATCCCGAATCTCAACCTCCACAGAATCAAGCAGCGACTTCTTAGCCTCATCGGTAGACATACCTGATATAATCTCCAGCTGCTTTAACTGCTTACCTCTGGCCTCCTCAAGCTGTTCACGAATAGACTCCATCTTCTCTTCCTTATTAGTCATATCGCGCGCGCGACGCTCTAAATCTTCCAATTTACGCTCAAGCGTCCCTTCCTTCTGCACCAGACGATTCTCATTACGCTGCAGTTCGGAGCGCCGCTCACGGCACTCTGCTTCAGCCGCCGACTTTAGTTTCGCCGCCTCCGTCTTAGCCTCGCCAACCATGTCTCTGGCCTTATGTTCAGCATCAGTCTGTATCTTAGCCGCTTTCCTCTCGGCAAGACGCATTTCTCGACTCAGCCGGAACCTCCGGAAGAAGAAAACAAAGGCCGCCCCAGCCACCGCCCCGATGATGAAACTAAATAAAACGGTTAATATGTTTAGTGCTCCTGCGTTTGTTAGCATTTCCTACCTCTTTTCTGGTTACAGCTCGGCATATAACAAAAAACTACCCACCACAGATCCACTACTGCCACCATAACGAAACGGCATCATGTTGAGACTCCCTGGTGCTAGTCCCGTATTTCCTGCCACAACTGCTCCACAGTGTTATTTATCACCCGATAGCCAAAGCCACGCCGCCTGAGATACTCGGCCAGGAGGTGGCGAAAGCTCTGGTAGTCAGACGCTGTTAATCGATGCGCCCTGCTTAAGGCGGCACGATAAGCGCTATCGTCATCATTGACTTCACCAACCACCCGGTCAATTACCTCCTCGGCGACTCCTTTACGCCTCAGTTCAAGTCCGGTCAACCAGCGGCTGCGCGGGCTAAATGACTGTCGGTTATCCCTCCAAAACCGGGCAAAATCTGTATCATCCACCAGCCCTTGCTCCTTGAGGCGGGTAATCGCCGCTTCGATGCCAGCACTATCAAAACCGCGCCGGCCGAGC
>JAQUOC010000022.1 GCA_028717305.1 Dehalococcoidales bacterium
TCTGCTTCTCAACATTCTTGCTCCCCCCCATCTCCTCAATCTTCCGCCTCCGCTCTTTGAGGTCGGCAAGCAACTCACCCTTTATCTGTTCATCATTTGGCTGTTCTACCATTTCCCCTTAAACTCCGATAGTCCGATTAATGCCTTGGTTTTTAGAAGAAATCTACCCATCACTATATCATTATATGGAGAAAAATTATACTACATATCCGGCGCTCGATAAAGCGTAGAACCTAGAAATCCTGACCACACTGGGCTATAATAATCACTGGCTCAAGCAATCAGAACGCTATCCTTATACACTTAGAAAAAGGAAAAAGCTGTGAAAGCAGAAGAACTAAAGGCTCTGGTTATCAGTCAGGTAGAAGCCCACAGCAGCCAGCTCAACGGGCTCAGCTCAAGTATTCACGCCCATCCAGAAACATGCTTCAAGGAAACAAAAGCGGCCGCCTGGCTGATCAAGTACCTTACGGAAAACGGCTTCTCGATAGAAAAAGGGGCCTGCGGGCTGCCGACCGCATTCCGCGCAGGTTACGGGCAGGGGCAACCGGCCATCGCCTTGCTGGCTGAATACGATGCGCTGCCCGGACTCGGGCATGCCTGTGGTCATAATATCATCGCTGCCTGTGCTGTCGGAGCCGCGGTTGCCGTCCGGCCGGCCATCGACCGGTTGGGAGGAAAAATCATCGTTATCGGTACGCCGGCGGAAGAGACGGGCGGGGGTAAAATAATTATGGCCAGGCAAGGAGCCTTCGCCGATGTGGATATTGCCATGATGGTACACCCGGAAGTACATAACTCCGCCATTACCCAAACCCTCGCCTGCCAGGTGCTGGAGGTTGAATTCCAGGGCAAGGCGGCTCACGCCGCCGCCAGGCCGGAAGCAGGCATCAACGCCCTGGAGGCAATGCTACAGTCCTTCACCGCCATTAATTCACTGCGGCAGCACATCAGGGACAAGGCCCGCATCCACGGCATTATTACCGACGGCGGGCAGGCAGCCAACATCGTCCCCGAGCACAGTGCCGCTACGTTCATCGTGAGGGCAGAGGATGATACCTACCTGAATGAACTGAAGCAGAAGCTAATCAACTGCTTTGTCGGAGCAGCCACCGCCAGCGGCGCCCGCCTGAAATATCACTGGCAGGATAACCCCTACGCCCCCATGCGCAACAATCTGACCCTGGCCCGATTATTTCAGCAGAACATGGAGTCCCTGGGACGCAAGATGGGAAAAACCGGCTCAAGCGATGCCGCTTTCAGCACCGATATGGGTAATGTCAGCCAACAGGTACCGAGTATTCACCCCATGATAGCCATAGCTCCGGAGGAAACATCGCTTCATTCTCCCCGGTTTGCCTCGGCCGCTGCTTCCGATGAAGGGAGCCGGGCTATCCTTGACGGCGCCAAGGCACTGGCGATGACCGCTGTCGATCTACTGGCAAATCCGGCCAAGGTAGACGAAGTTAAAGCGGAATTTTGCCGGGAGGAGAAATAATATGGGCAATTCAGATCCGAATAGCTATGAAGTGATTATTATCGGCGGCGGCCCGGCGGGACTCACTGCCGGACTTTACACGTCAAGGGCCAGAATCAGCAGCCTGCTGATAGAAAAAGGGGCTTTCGGGGGCCAGATGATAAATGCCGCGCGGCTGGACAACTACCCCGGGTTCCCGGATGGCATCAGCGGATTCGAACTGGCCGATCTAATGCTCAAGCAAGCGACAAAATACGGCCTGGAGACTGTTATCGCCGAGGTTACCGGCCTAAAGCTCAAGGGAGAAGCGAAAATAATCGAGACCACCGGCGGCAACTTCACGGCTAAGGCAGTGATTATAACCGGCGGTTCCAACCGGCGAAAGCTGGGAGTGCCGGGAGAGGAGCAGTTTACCGGTAAAGGGGTCTCCTACTGTGCCACCTGTGATGCCGCCTTTTTTAGAGGGCTGCCGGTAGCTTTAATCGGCGGCGGTAACTCGGCAATTTCGGAAGCTTTGCACCTGGCGAAGTCTGCTTCGAGGGTTACCGTAATACACCGCCGCAACCAGCTACGTGCCACGCCTATTCTACAGGAGAAAGCCTTTGCCGAGCCTAAAATAGATTTCCGGTTGGATAGTATCGTAGAAAGCATCGAGGGTAAAGATGCGGTGCAAATGATCAAGCTGCACCAGATAAAGACCGGGGAGCGGTCTACGCTGGAGGTATCCGGCGTTTTCATCTCGATCGGTTTTATCCCCAATACCGGTTACCTGAAGGGTATTCTGCCCCTGGCTAACGATGGCTCTATCATTACCAACAACAGGATGGAAACAGGAGTCGCCGGCATCTTTGCCGCCGGAGACATTCGTCAAAAGACAGAGTGGCAGGCAATAACAGCTGCCGGCGACGGAGCAACCGCAGCGATAAATGTAGAAAAATTCCTGAGCTGAGGAATGAGCAATGTTTCTACTTTACTGCCGGGTGAAGTATAATTACTAAAGCGAATGCAATTCAATTAGAAAGGGAAGAATATGAAGGTTATTTTCCTGGAGGATGTACCCCGCGTAGCCCGGTCCGGCGATATCAAGGAGGTAGCTGACGGCTACGCCAGAAACTTCCTTATCCCGAAGAAACTGGCGCTGGTAGCCGATGCGGCTGCCATAAAACTGGCGGAAGCACGATGCCGTGCCAAGGCCAGACAGCAGGCTGAGACCGAAGCCGAACTACAAGAACTTGCCCGGCAGATAGACGGTAAAGAAATCACCCTGAAAGCACGAGTGGGAAGCAAGGATCGCCTGTATGGCTCGATTACCAGTGCCGATATCGCTGTCGAGATGGAGAAGAACGAAGGGATAGTCATCGACAAAAGAAAGATAGACCTGGAGGAAAACATCCACCAGCTCGGCAGCTACGAGATAACCGTTAGATTGGGCAAGGAGATCACTCCCAAAATAAAGGTTAACGTGATAGAAGAGAAGATCGAGGACGGGGCAGAGGCGAAAACAGAGAAGAAGGTGAAGGAGAAAGCGGAAGAGAAGGCGGAGGAGAAGACGGAGAAGAAGACGGAGGAGAAAACCGGGGAAGAGAAGGAAGAGGAAGAGGTAGAGGCAGGGGAGGAAACATAGGAAGGGGAGCCAGCATAGAGTGAACGGCGAAAAACTACCGCCCCGTGATACCGATGCCGAGGAAGCAGTAATCGGCTCACTGTTAATAGACGGCGCAGCAATCTATAAGATCGCCGTTTTGGTCAAGCCGTCGGACTTTTATAGCGACAGAAACTCGCAGATATACGAGGCCTGCCTGTCGCTATACCAGCGCAGCGAAGCGATAAACCAGATTACAGTAGCCCAGGAACTCGACCGCCAGGACAAGCTGGAGGCCTGCGGCGGCAGCGCCTACTTAAGTCACCTGATATCGATAGTACCTACTTCGCTGGATATCGAACACTACGCTCAAATCGTCTACCGGCTGTCGATAATGCGCCGCCTGATAGATGCCAGTAACCGGATTGCAGCCATCGGCTATGAGGCTGACCCCGATGTTGACGCCAGCATCAGCCGTGCCGAGGAGGTCCTGTTCAAGATACGCCAGGGCCAGGACACCCGGGATCTGATTCCTATCCGTCAGGTGCTGGACAAATACTTTGAGGCCACTGTACCGGATGCAGCCACAGAAGGACAGCCTGAATACATACCCTATATCAAATCGAGCTTCACCGGGCTGGACGATTTTCTCAGCGGGTTCCAGCGCTCCGATCTGATAATTGCTGCCGGCAGACCCAGCATGGGTAAGACCAGCCTGGTCCTGAACATCGCTCGAAATGCCGCCGTCGAGCAGGGAGCCTGCGTGGCCATCTTCAGTCTGGAGATGTCACGAGAGTCGCTGGTACTCCGCTTGCTCTCCAGCGAGTCGGGGGTAAACCTGAGCCGGGTCCGTTTCGGGCTGCACGGCGAGGCGGAGGAAAGAAAGGTTATGGACGCTACAGGCATCCTGGCCGAGGCGCCGATCTACATCGATGATTCCCCGCAGCTCCGGGTAGTGGAGATAAGGAGCAAGTTGCGGCAGCTCTATCATGATCGAGGCGTTGACCTCGTTATCATCGACTACCTGCAGCTAATCCAGGGGGAAGGCAAAAGGGAAAACAGGGTCCAGGAAATCAGCTATATCACACGGTATCTGAAGGGAATAGCCCGTGAGCTCAATGTGCCGGTAATAGCGGCATCCCAGCTCAGCCGGGCGGTGGAATGGCGCACTTCACATAGACCCCAGCTATCCGACCTGCGAGAGAGCGGCAGTATCGAGCAGGATGCCGATGTCGTCCTCTTCATCTACCGGGACGAGGTACGCTATTCCAGCCAGCAGGAGTGGGAAGCAGAACATCCCGGAGAAAAATACCCCCCTCCGGCTGAGGTTATCATTGCCAAGCACCGTAACGGCCCTACCGGACAGATAAACCTGCGCTTCGTCCCCCGGCTGGCCAAGTTCGAGAATATTCCCGAAAATATTACCAGCGCCGAGCCGAGCCTGTTATGAAACAGTTTACCGGTTTTCCCTCCAGAATGCAGTACACCCCGGTACCCAACCTTTTCTTCAGTACTCTTCTACCCCAGATCAGTGATATGACGGAGCTTAAGACGACCCTCCATATTTTCGCCGCTCTATACCGTAAGAAGGGCTACCCCCGCTGCGTAAGTTACCGGGAGCTGGCGGCCATCCCCAGCCTGATGCATAGCCTTACCGGCACCGCCGAACCGCCTGCAGAGGTACTACGCAGGGCACTGGCGATGGCAATCAGAAGAGAGACTATCCTTCATATGGCACTGGATAAAGACGGAGTAACCGAGGATATCTATTTCCTTAATACTGAGTCCGATAGAAAGACGATAAACATGATTAAGAACGGTGACATCTCTCTGGGCAATCTTAGCCCCATAGGAAACAGCGATGTCCTGATTACGGAACAGCCCGACATCTTCACCCTGTATGAAGAGAACATCGGCATGCTCACCCCCTTGATTTCCGAAGAGCTGAGCCAGGCAGAGAAGCTATACCCTGCCGGATGGATAACGGATGCTATCAAAGAAGCCGCCTCCCTTAACAAACGGAGCTGGCGGTACATCTCACGAATTCTGGAGCGCTGGCGTCAGGAAGGAAGGAGCGATGGAACACCTGGGCAAGATTCTAAGAAAACAGACCTGGACAGATACGTCAAGCAGAAATACGGACACATGTTCCGGCGCTGAAGAAGCGGAAGCCGAACCAGGCTCAAACTGCCCTGTATGCAAAGGTGCCGGTTTTGTTCACCCGATTCTCTCCTCGGGAAGACCGGACTTCAGCCGGGTCATTCCCTGCCGCTGCGTACAAGAATCATTGACCAGAGAGCGCCAGACCCACCTGATAAAGTACAGCAACCTGGGGGCACTAACCCGCTTCACCTTCAGCACCCTTCTCCCCGAAGGCAGGAGCGGTAATCCGGCCAACCAGGAGCAATTCGCCCAGGCCTACCAGGCCGCCCGTACCTTTGCTAGTGAACCCAGGGGATGGCTGATCCTGACCGGTCCCAGCGGCTGCGGCAAGACCCACCTGGCGGCGGCGATCGTTAATGAGCGTATCAGCCAGGGACACCCTGCCTTCTTCATTTCCACCCCTGACCTCCTTGACCGCCTGCGTTCCGCCTTCAATCCCGACAGCGAAATGCCTTATGACGAGTTCTTCGACCAGGTGCGTAATGCGCCGCTGCTGATCCTGGACGATCTGGGTGCGCAGACCAGCACCCCCTGGGCCAAAGAAAAACTGGAGCAGTTGCTGAATTACCGCTTCAACAGCGAGCTGCCCACCGTGATTATTCCTATCATCGCTATCGAACAGCTCAACGACCGGATACGCACCCGTCTCACCGACCCCGATTTGTGCCGGACGTACGGCATCGAGGAAAAGGAAACCCCGTCGGAATACAGCTGGGGCCCCGAGTTTGAGCTGCAAAAGAGCATGACCTTCGAGACATTCGACCACGAGCGGCTTAACCTGCCCCGGGAGCAACGCGAGAACCTGAAACACGTCTTCGAGGGAGTCTTTCGATTCGCCCAATCGCCGGAGGGGTGGCTGATACTTCAAGGGGCCAACGGCTGCGGCAAGACCCACCTGGCAGCAGCCGTGGTTAACTACTGCTACCAGGCTAAAAAACCGGCCCTGTTCGTAGTGGTACCCGAGTTTCTCGACCACCTGCGTTCCGCCTTCAATCCGGAGAGCAGGGTTTCCTACGATCAGTTGTTCGAAAAGGTAAAAACAGCGCCGCTGCTCGTCCTGGACGACTTCGGCGAACAGACAACCACACCATGGGCACAAGAAAAGCTGTACCAGGTTATCAACTACCGCTATAACGCCAAGCTATCGACCGTAATCACCACCCGTCACACTATGGATGAAATCGACAGTCCGATTAGCTCACGCCTGGTAGATGCCAAGCTCAGCACGCCGTTTATTATTACCGTCCCCGATTACCGGAGTGACCGCCAGCCCGGCCCGAAGGCGAGACCCCGCGTCGTCAGGAAGGAACGCTGGGGCTAAGAACCCTGTTCCGTAGACAGGCTTGTATCACCGGAGGCTTTTTTATTACAATAAGGAAGCCCATCTGTGGAAAGAAGCCTCGAGCTATGATAAACTGGCCAGTCCTGGTACTTAATCAGAATTACGAGCCACTCAATATATGCCGAGTCCGGCGGGCAATAGTGCTGGTTTATGAAGGCAAGGCTGAAATGCTGGAAGACGGCACCGGTTTTATCCACTCAATCGATCGCGAAATTTCCCTGCCCTCAGTAATCCGGTTATCCTATATCATCAAACGTCCCCGACCGAAAAGAAGGCTGACCCGTCTGGAAATCTTTAACCGTGACCGATACACCTGTCAGTATTGCGGTAAGAAGACCCAGCAGCTTACTCTGGACCACGTTATTCCCCGCTACCGTGGCGGCGAGCAGACCTGGGAAAATGTGGTCAGCGCCTGTATTCCGTGCAACCGGCGCAAGGCAGGTCAAACCCCCAAAGAAGCCTGTATGAGTCTGATCAACTCTCCCCACCCCCCCCAGGACCGCCTCCCCTTCTACATCCCTCTGTCCCTGAAAGCCCAGGCCCAGTGGCAGAAATACCTTCCGCAGTAAGACGGTAAAACCTGCGGGCTAACCTCAACCCTTTTTCTTCTGCTGTTTAGGCGGTTGTTCCGCTTCGATAGTCACCTCATCGGCAAGCAGTTCCACAATCGCCCCGCTCTTTAGTTCCACCAGTACCGTCTGCTTGAGCGGGTTGTTGCCGGTAACAACGGCAGCACCGCTATTGGTCATTACCCGCTGGCCCTTTTTGGGCAGTTTCTCCCGCATGGCGCGGTAGAGCTCACCCTCGTAGCCCAAACAACACATCAAACGGCCGCAAATACCCGATATTTTCATCGGATTAAGGGGCAGGTCCTGATCCTTGGCCATCCTGATCGAAACAGGTTCAAATTCGGTTAAAAAACTGCAGCAACAAAGTTGGCGTCCGCATCGACCATAGCCACCAATCAGCTTGGCCCCGTCTCTGGGTCCCACCTGCCGCAGCTCCACCCGTACCTTCAGCCGGCTGGACAACTCCTTGACTAGCTCGCGGAAATCAACCCGCTCCGAAGCACTGAAGAAAAAGGTAAGACGGTTACCGGTAAGGCTGTACTCGGCAGCGAGCAACTTCATAGGCAGCTCCAGCTTCTCGATCCACTTGCCGCATTCGGCCAGAGCTTCCGCGGTCTTTTGCTCCAATTCCTCGGCATGTTTAATATCCTCCGGCTCTGCCTTACGGACCACCGGCTTGAGCGGCTCCTTAACTTCACTATCCAGCACCTGCCGGGGAGCAACAACTACCTGGCCCATCTCCATGCCGCGAGCCGTCTTGACCACAACGTAGTCGTTTACATCCAGATCAATGCCGGACGGGTCGAAATAGTACATCTTCCCGGTCCTCTTAAAACGTATTCCAACAACATCAGCCATCCTCATACTCCCCTTCCCGGTATAGCTAGCATCAACACCTCAAATACCAGTTGCGGATTAGCATTCTGCTTGAGCTGCCGGCCGGCCGACTGAACGGCGGTAATAAAGCCCTTTATTTCAGCCAGGCTGTAGTCCTCAGCCCTTTGCTCAAGTATAGAAGAAAGGTCGACATTAGTAACAGCCTCGGCACAGCCAATCTTGACCAGAAGCATATCATGCCACCAGTCAAGCCAGAAATCCAGAACATCCTGAACCGCCCTTTTATCTTTTCCGTACTGAGATGCCAGGCGGGCGGCATACTCAAGGCGTCCCCCATAACCGGCCGCATCGATAACACCGAGCATCTGCGATATCCTTTCCGACCGTTCTTTCAGCCAGACATCATCGGGGGCAGCCAGCAACGCCCAGCCCAGACAGCCATGACAAAGCCGGGCCAGCAGTCTGGCCTTCTCTTTCTCAACGGCCCAGCGGCTGCTGAGTACTGTCTCCGCTGCACCAACCGCCAGCGGGAACAACTCCAATCGCTGGCAGCGGGAAATAATGGTAGCCGGCAGTAGCTCCTCCCGGCTGGTCAGCAGGAGAAATACCACATTCTCCTGCGGTTCCTCCAGTGTCTTCAAAAGACAGTTGGCGGCTTCATTCGACAGCAGCTCGGCCCCCTCCATAATAAACACTTTATACCTGCCTTCGAAGGGCGGCAGACAGGCCGAGTGCTGCATATCTCGAATCCGGTCGATACCGATTTCCGTCTGAGACCTGGCCTCTGCCGGGTCGCCATCTCCGGCTAAGCCGATGATCTGCACATCGGCATGCTTGCCCGAGGCTATTCTCAGGCAGGAAGTACATTCTCCGCAGGGGACGGCAGTTGCATCACAATTCATTGCCTTAGCCAGATCCAGAGCCAGTGTCATTTTACCGACATGGGGAGGACCCACCAGAAGATAGGCATGCGCCAGGGCCTTCTTATCCAGACTTCTCTCAAGCAGGGAGACGGCATTATCCTGACCAACTATCTGCCACATTTCGCAATTTCACCCTGCCTTCCAGTCCAAATCACAGCCGGTCAGGTCGTCGAAAGTCTCCCGCCGCCGGATTAGACGGGCTTTGCCTTCCCCGACCAGAACAACGGCCGGCTTAAGCGAGGCATTATAGTTGCTGGCCATCGGCAGACAATAAGCTCCGCAGCAGGGTAAAGCAACAATATCGCCGCTCGAGAGGGCGGGCATCACGATATCCCGGATCAATACATCGCCTGACTCGCAAAACTTGCCGGCGATAGTAACCTTGCCGGATTCTTCGGCATTCATCCGATTAGCCGCCACCGCTTCATACCTGGCCTCATAGAGGGCGGGGCGGATATTGTCCCCCATCCCGCCATCCACCGCAACATAGCGCCTGATACCGGGGATATCCTTAACGGCGCCGACCTTATACAGCGCCACTCCGGACCTGCCCACGATAGCCCTACCCGGCTCAACGATAAGCCGGGGCAACGCCAGACCCAGCTTACGGCACCGGGTAGTAATCCTGGAAGATATCGCCTCGGCGTAATTCGAGACCGGCGGAGCCGGCGTATCCATGGTATAGCGGATAGCATATCCTCCCCCGATATTCAGTTCGCTGATTTTAAAGCCATACCTCTCCCCCATTGCAACCGCGAAGTCAAGGACGACGTCGACAGCCCGAAGGTACGGATCAACCTCAAAGATAAGAGATCCGATATGAGAGTGCAGGCCGACAAGGTTAAGGCTGGACGATAACATCGCCTGCGCCACCGCCTCTTCCGCTCTAGGCAAGGGGAAGCCGAACTTGCTGTCAATGATACCGGTGGAAATGTACCGGTGAGTATGGGGGTCGACGCCGGGCAGCAGCCGCAGCAGTATATCGGGCTTCAGGCCCCGCCTTCCGGCGATCTCCTCAAGCATCTTGAGCTCATGCAAGTTGTCTACCACGATGCGGCCGATACCCAGCTCGAGCGCCTGCTCGAGCTCCTCAGCCGACTTATTGTTGCCGTGAAAATAGATCCTTTCCATAGGAAAGTCCGCCGACCGGGCAATCGCCAGCTCGCCGGCGGAGACCACATCCAGCCCCAAACCCTCCCCGGCGAAGATAGCCGCCAGAGCCCTGTTGATGAAGGCCTTGCAGGCATAGACGACCTTGCTATCCGGATAAAACCGGCCGAACCCGTTCCTGAACTCAGCGCAACTGGAGCGCAGGTTGGATTCATCGAAGAGATAGAGAGGCGTACCGAATTCAGCAGCCAGCCCGACGGTGTCACAACCACCAATCGAGAGATGGCCCGCCTCATTTATTTGAGAGCTGATGGGAAACAGAGGTAATCTTGATAACATTTCTATTCAATGTTACCAGCGCACCGGGGGGAAGTCAATTTGACCTGCCGGTTCAGAAGGCCGGTGATGCCAGGCACATTCTGCTTCGGGACAAGGCCAATCAGCCGGTGGTGCGGTTAGCTCAGGTCTTCTTGCCGGGATGCTCTTTCCAGAGCACCGCCCTTTGTATCAGTTCACGGGCGTTTTCCCGGGCGGTTTCGCTGTACTGAGGCCCGGCCAGCATAGCGGCAAGCTCCTCGATCCGCGCATTACCTTCAAGAACGTCCAATCTGCTCAGGGTCCGGGCTCCGGAAACATCCTTGTGAACACTGTAGTGAGCATCGGCAAAAGCGGCTATCTGGGGAAGGTGGGTAACACAAATCACCTGGTGATTGCGGGCCAGGTTCCAGAGCTTTTTGCCGATTACCTCGCCGCTTCTACCGCCGACGCCGATATCGATTTCATCGAAGATAAGCACCGGGATGTTGTCGGCACCGGTAAGGGCGCTCTTCAAAGCCAGGGCGAAGCGGGAGATTTCCCCGGTGGAAGCAATCTTGATCAGCGGCTTCAGGGGCTCTCCGGGATTGGTCGCGGCGAGGAACTCTACGATATCTACCCCGCTATTACTGTAGGCGTAGCTACCCCCCTCAGGAGAAGGAATCCCCTCCGGATCAGGTTCCCGGGTGATAGCTACCTCGAATTTGACCTGCGACATATTCAAATCCCCAAGTTCCCTTTCTACCTCGGTCAGCAACTGCTTCGCCGCCCGGCAGCGTTGCTGAGAAAGCTCGGCAGCCATCCGCCCCAACTCCTCCCTGAGACGAGAGCAGGTCTCGATAAGAGCGGCCTTCCTTTCCCCGGAGTGAGATATTTCTGCCATCTCCCGCCCCGCTTTCTCCAGGTAATCCAGTATCTCCGGAACAGACTGCCCGTACTTTCGCTTCAGGCCCCGGATCAGCTCCAGCCTCGTTTCTATCTCTTCCAGCCGCTTCGGGTCATATTCCAGGCGCTCGCCATAAGCACGGATGTCCCGGGCCGTCTCCTCAAGCCCGTATAGGCTCTCCTCCAGGAAATCAAGCTGCTTCTTCAGAGCAGGGTCCAGACCGACGAGCTTCTTTACCGTCCTGACCGCCTCGCTCAGCTTCTCCAGAACCGGTGCGGAAGAGCCGGCGGCACCTTCGCCACACAATGTCTGACAGGCCTCGAAGGAGAGCGCCTTTAGCTGCTCGCTGGCAGCCAGGATATTCCGCTCCCCCTGCAGCGCTTCTTCCTCACCCTCGTGTAGCTCCGCCCGCTTGATCTCATCCAGTTGAAAGCGCAGGAATTCCTCACGGCGGGCGCGTTCTTTTTCCTCATCGACCAGGACACGGAGCTCTTCTTCCGCCTTACGGAGCTCCTGGGCCCTGGCGCCGAAACTGCGGCCGAGGTCCAGGGTATGACCGTAGCAATCAAGAAGGTAGCGATGGTAGCTCTTATCGAGCAGGGAAAGGTGCTCGCTCTGACCGTGGATATCAACCAGCAGGCTGCCGATCTGGTTCAGTACTCCCCTGGTTACCGCGTATCCATTCACCCGGATAATGCCGCGACCCTGACGGCGGGGTTCGCAGTTGATAACCAGGGTCTCCTCATCGGCGTTCAGCCCTTTATCGGCCAGGAGCTCCCTAAGAGGGGAAACGGCATCGTCTTGAGGAAGGGTAAAAACCCCCTCCAGGTAAGCCCTGTCGGCGCCATGGCGGATCAGGTCTTCTTCCACCCTCCCGGCCAGCAGCGCCTCCACGGCATCGATTATCAGGGACTTCCCCACTCCGGTCTCACCGGTAATGACATTCAGCCCGGGGCCCAGGGCCCAGTTTATGTCTTCGATGATGCCGATAGCTTTGACCCTTAACTGCAGTAACACCAGCGCAAACCCTCTCGAATCCGGCGGCAGGGCCGGGGAAATCCCGGTCACCGGCTTACGCAAGATTATAAACCCTCGCATCCCGGATGGCAAAAGACCGCTTCAGGCCGGTCGCCCCCTATCCCTGCTGTTGACAGCAAATTTACGCCTGAGCTATTATTACCTGGGGCTGTGCCATTCCCGTCCCGGACTCCGAAACGTCGCCATTCGAACCGGGAACCAATGTGGAGTGTAAACCACAGCACCTGCCGGGCTATGCCACCGCCGTAGAACTTATATACCGGGTAGTTCTCGATACCCTTGACACTACGGTGCAGCGCCGCGGCAAAGGGCAGCCGGACAGCCAAGGAACAGGGGGTACGGAGAGATAATTATCGCGATCGTGGTGCTGGCTGTTATCGGCTGTCTGATAGGCCTTAGCTACGCGGTTCCCTACAAGAGGAACTTCAAAAGATACCGGCAGATTAAAGCAATCCTCGCCGACCTGGAAGCCTTAAGAGACCACCCGGATTACCAGGACGCAGTAAACATCAACATCGAGTTCTTCCGGGTGCTCCGCTTCCCTTTGAGCTACCTGTGGTGGTTAATGTTCCGGGCACCCCGGCTGAGGAGAGAGCGGCTCAGGATAAGAGAGCTTGCCGACCTGCCCTTTCCCGGATGGCAGGACGAGCTTCTGGAGACGCTCTCCTGGTTTGAGATATGGATGGGCAGAATACTGAGACCGATCCGGCAGGAAATTATCCGGGAGCTGGAAAGACTGAGGAAAATCAAGAAAGAACCGATCGTGATAGCCAGCTTCGGCTGCGGGGGGATGGAACTGGAGAGACAGATCCTCTACCAGCTGCTGAGGAGCCGCTTCAACTTTCCGCTGCTTGTCATCGGCGTCGATTACTCTCCCGCCATTAAAGACGTCATCTCCAGAAAGTTCGCCAACCTCGTCTCCAAAGGGATGCTGGAGATAGAGACCGCCTCTCGCCTGGGAGCCGACGATCTGAACAAGATGAAGGAGAGAGCAAAAGGGCGGAGATTCTCGATAGTACTCTTTAACACCGATGCCTTCGAGCTGCAGGCCCTTCCCGAAAACTCCTTCGACCTGGTCTATCACACGCGCTTGAGACATCACCTTAGCCTCGAAGAGCGTGACCGGCTGGACAAGCTTACCATCCATCTGGCACCGAAGTTTATGGAGCTTGATGACGTATATAATATCCCGGGGATTATGATAGAGAGCACCTTCCTCTGGCGCTTTCCAGTGGTACTGAACGGTGGGATTTTCAGCTACTTGAGGGACTTCTCGAAAAAGGAGTTAAAGACGCTGGAAGGCAGGGGATGGCAGGTAAATATCTACGGCAGATTATTACCCTGCTACCTCAGGGTCTACGAAAAAGGCTCCGGCACCAACCGGTAAAGCTACCTGTCCTGACGAACTCGCTACCGGCCGCACCCTCAGAGTGATTTACGCCGGACGATTTGTGCTATAATAACCACGAATAATA
Source organism: Dehalococcoidales bacterium (assembly GCA_028717305.1). Taxonomy (GTDB): domain Bacteria; phylum Chloroflexota; class Dehalococcoidia; order Dehalococcoidales; family UBA5760; genus UBA5760. The sequence continues at coordinate 13,718 of JAQUOC010000022.1, forward strand.
GATTATAGAACTGGCGGGTAGTATGACTATCGAGCGGCCCAGGGTGGAAATAGACCATCTAACCAGGATCAACGAATACGGTCCCGACGACCTTTTCATATGCTGTGCCAGCTTTGAACAGCGGTGCCTTTCCAGTGTACTCAAGATGAGTGCCAATTACAGGACCAACTACTCCATCATCTTCGTCATCGAGGATTCCCCGGACAAGAAACAGGCCGATACTAACCTGAACAGACTGAAGGGCATGCTGGGTACAAGGAGTTCCAAGGGCATCTTCGTTATCTCCTGCGGGCGTGACAGCCCCAGCGAGGGGATCGGCCAGCTCAAAAAAATCTGGGGGCAATGCCGGCCCAAGGACAGTGAAAGCTCCTTTATCACCATCGACATCAGCAGTTTCACCAAGATATATCTACTGCAGCTGCTCCACTATCTGGTTGTCGAGTTGAAGCTGGGACTGCCCCGGATACTGCATACGACGCAGACATATCTGCCCAACAAGCTCACGACCGGAGTGGCGCAGATAACCACCGTGCCCAGCTTCTTCGGCTCCTTCAATGTCGAAAGGGAAAAGGTCCTCATCCTGTTTCTGGGGTTTGAAGCGGAACGGGCGCTGACGGTATGGAAGCACGTCAGCCCGGTCAAGACCATCGCATTGATAACCAACCCGCCGCGCAGCGAGAACCTGAACTATTTAAAGTACGCGGAGAAGAACAACGCCTGCCTGCTCTCGCAACCCTCCGTGGAAGTAAGGGATGTTCCTGCCGACGATCCCTACGCCGTCAAGAAGGTGCTCGAAGAAATATGTGACGAGCTGGGCGATTCATACAATATCATCGCCGGCCCCTTCGGAACCAAGCCCCAGGTTGTCGGACTGTTCCTCTTCTGGCTGGAATACCCCAAAGTGCAGGTAGCTTACTCTCACCCCACCGAGTACACCAGGTCATATCTGATGCGGAAGCCGGGCCCCACCCTGCTGCTGCCGCTCAATCCTTAAATTCTGCTTATTGAAGAAAAGGGGAATAAACCCAGCTAGATTTTGGTCCCTGGGTAGTGATTCAGTCTGGCATTTCCAACTGACCAAAGAGGACAAATAGTCGTTGATATCTTTTGGGATGAGGTCAATTGCGGTATGACGGCATAGAGTGTCTCTGCAATACTCGGGAAGTGCTTATCGACAACCCTGGCAGTCTGCTTGAGAGGAACCTTACTAAAAGGAATGGTCGGGGTGGACGGATTCGAACCGTCGACCACCTGAACCCCATTCAGGTGCGCTACCTGGCTGCGCTACACCCCGATATACCATATACTAGCATAAATCTACGAGGGCAACAATCACCATTCCCTCACCAAAGTCTAGGTAGCTTCTTTCACCAAAGTCCC
>JAQUOC010000023.1 GCA_028717305.1 Dehalococcoidales bacterium
GCCAGGTAGGGGTTGTTGAACCATACCACCCGGACATTACCCGTCTCGTCACCGACAACGGCCTCCGTACTGCGCCGCCCGCCCAGTCTGACCTCCTGGGCCTGCCAGACATTGGCAACTACCGTTGCTTCTTCACCTTCGGTAAGCTGTGAGATATGTTTCCCCTGGGTGTAATCAACATGTCGGTTGGGAAAGAAATAGAGAAGGTCACGTACCGTACTGATACCCAGCTTTTTAAACTTGGCAGCCAGGCCTGAGCTAACACCCTTAACCACGGTAACCGGTAAATCCACGGACTTTCCGGCAGTCACCATCTTCTTTTTCGAACTCACCGCAGCACGCCTTGCCAGGGGAAGCACTCCGGGTTCCCCCTTCTGTCCCTCCTGTTCCTCAAGCTCAGACAGCAGGGCCAGCATACCATCTACCCACTGAGCACGCTGGCCTTGATTTAGAGAGGCATAGCTGAAATTGACCAGATTAAGCCCGCTGGAGCGCGTGAGGAGCCTGGAAAAACCAAGCGACCCTCCTGCCTGTCCCATCCAGCGGTGGAGAAACTGATCCAGGCCACCGATTACTGATGAATCCGGGTACCCCCTCTGCTGCTCAAGATTAAGAATCTTACGCAACGAGCCCACATCTACTGACAAGTTTTTCCTCCGTCCTCCTCTCGCAATACCGGGCCGTCTAACCATCCAAATATCACCATTATACCGTGCTCAATTAATGGCGCCAAGTATCAGCCACCTTAACCGACCGGGCAGACGAACCTCATTCCTTGACGGCTCAAGCCACCGGTTATAAAATATCACTGCTTAAGTAAGATGACCAAGAAATACGATATTATCGTGGTCGGCGGCGGACCGGCAGGAATATTCGCCGCTTTAGAGCTCTCGCAGTCATCACGCCCCAGTATCCTGCTCATTGAGAAGGGGAGTGATATCGACAAGCGCGGTAACCTGGTCTGTGGTCTGGGCGGGGCCGGTGCCTACAGCGACGGCAAGTTGACACTCTCATCACAGGTGGGAGGACACCTCAGGGAATACCTTGGTGAGGATGATAACCAGGCCCTGATTAAATACGTCGATGAGATATACCTCAAGTTCGGTGCTCCTGACCGGTTATACGGCGTAGGCGATGATATTGCCCGGCTAGGCCGCCAGGCGTCTTTAGCCGGACTGCACCTGATACCGGTACCACTCCGCCATATGGGTACCGAGCGCTGCCGGTCAGTACTCAGAGAGATGCGAAACCACCTGATTTCACGCCTGGAGTTTAAACTCGAAACAGCAGCAGCCTCCATCATCGTAGATAACGGTAAAATCAAAGGGATTGAGACCACCGGCGGAGAGAGAGTTGACTGCGACTATCTGATTCTGGCTCCCGGCCGGGAAGGATCTGACTGGCTACTAACACAGGCAAAACTGCTTAATCTAACGGTACATAATAACCCGGTTGATGTCGGGGTCAGGGTAGAGGTACCGGTCGCCGTAATGGAAGAACTGACCAGCGTACTGTACGAGGCAAAACTGGAGTTTTTCTCGACAAGCTTTGACGACCGTATCCGAACCTTTTGTATGTGTCCGGCTGGCGAGGTCACTATGGAGACCACCGGCGGTACCAACCCCGTAACTACAGTCAACGGCCACAGCTATGCCAATCTTAATAGCAGTAACACCAACTTCGCTCTGCTGGTCAGCACAGACTTCACCGAGCCGTTCCGGGAACCGATTGCCTACGGCAAGTATCTGGCCAGACTGGCCAATATTCTCAGCGGCGGAGTACTGGTGCAGCGTCTGGGCGACCTGATGGGAGGTCGCCGCTCCACAACCGCCCGTATCGAGCGGGGTATCGTACAACCCACACTGAAGGAGGCTACTCCAGGTGACCTCAGCTTTGTTCTTCCCTACCGCCACCTTACCGGGATCATAGAGATGCTCGAAGCAATGGACAAACTGGCGCCGGGAGTAGCTGACAAAAGTACCCTGCTCTACGGGGTCGAAGTCAAATTCTACTCCTTCCGACCCCACTTAAGCCCCGGCCTTGAGACCGAGGTAAGCAACCTTTTTGCCGCCGGAGATGGTGCCGGGGTCAGCCGAGGTCTAATCCAGGCGTCGGCCTCAGGAGTGATAGCCGCCCGTGAGATACTTAAGAGATACCACCGCTAACACCATCTTATACTGGAAAAATTTCCAGACAAAAACCATCACTCTCCGTGGGTAAGAACCCTTCCCGTCCTTGACAGGGTAGCCCGTGCCAACTAAAATAGGACTGAATAATCAATCCTACGTTACGCCTTACCAGCATCACTTCCTTTATCGTCTGATCGGTGTCTTTTGAGTCAGCGGGCATGAGGTTTAGAAATGGAAGCGAACCTTAAAGAAAAGCTGGAAGCCGACCTGTGGCAGTCAATGAAGGACCGGGATAATGTCAGGCGTTCTACACTCCGTCTGCTCCTGGCCGCCGTTAAGAATGCTGAGATTGCCAAACGGGGCAGTCTAGACAACCCGGATATCCTGGGCGTTGTCGCCAAAGAGATCAAGCAGCGCAATGAGAGCATCGAAGCCTTCAAGCTGGGAGCCCGCCCGGACCTGGTAGCCCAGGAAGAGGCTGAGCTGGCCATCCTCAAGGAGTATTTACCCCGGCAATTATCCCGGGACGAGATTATCGCTGAGGCCCGTCAGGTTATTGAAGAAGCAGGTGCGCAGGGACCCCGCGATAAGGGCAAGGTGATGCCCATAATTATGGCCCGTCTTAAAGGAAAAGCAGACGGACGGGAGATAAACGAGATAGTAACCGGGCTACTAACTGAATAGTATGTCTCTCACTTCATTCAAGAGGGATGCTCTTCCGGCGATACCGGCGGGGCACAATCGTCGCTCTAGATACTTCTCAATATCACAGTAGGTTAACCTGATGCATAGAGTCGAGGTCCGTTTGAAAAAACACCAGCCTGACGCCAGGGGTCTGGGGCTGGTCAAGGACATCCATGACCTGGGCATAACCTCGGTCTCCTATGTCCGTGTGGCTGACATCTACTGGCTGGACGCCGAGCTTACCCGGGACCAGCTGGAGCTCATCTGCTCCCGTTTACTCGCCGATCCGGTGACTCAGGAATACTGGTATGGAGAGTCCCTCCACCTCGAGGGCGAGATTGGTCCCAATCAGCACAGCATTGAGGTCGCCTACAACGCCGGGGTTACCGACCCGATTGAGGCTACCATCCGCAAAGCGCTCAACGACCTGGGGGTAACCGGGGTCAGGGCAATTAAGACCGCCCGAAGATACCTGATCGACGGGCGGCTGGACATTTCACAGCTAGAGGCTATCAGCAGCAAGCTGCTGGTAAACCCGATTATTCAGCACACAGTCAGCGATGAGCCATCAGGGTTTCCGGAAAACCCCCGCTACCGATTCGTCCGGAAAGAGATAGAACTAAACCAGGCGGTACAGCAGTTCGGCTTTAGCGACGATGAGCTTAAGGCCATCACCGCCTACTTCCTCAAGCAGGGACGCAACCCCACCGATGCCGAGATGGAGACCCTGGCTCAGACCTGGTCCGAGCACTGTGTCCATAAGACATTCAAGGCCAGAATAAGGCTGGGCGAGAAGACCATAGATAACCTGATTAAGAATACTATTATCAAGGCAACCAGGGAACTGGAGAAACCATGGTGCCTCTCCGTTTTTGCCGATAATGCCGGGGTGATTGATTTCGACGGCCGCCAGGCGCTGTGCTTCAAGGTAGAAACCCATAATCACCCGTCGGCAATCGAACCATACGGAGGCGCTGCGACCGGGATCGGCGGGGTAGTCCGCGACCCGCTCGGCACCGGACTGGGCGCCAGGCCGATATTAAACACAGACGTTTTCTGCTTCGCTCCCCCCGATTTCCCCTACGAAAAGCTGCCCCAGGGCGTCCTTCATCCACGGCGCATCTTCAAGGGTGTTCGTGCCGGTGTAGCCGACTACGGCAACCGTCTGGGGATACCCACCCTTAATGGTGCGGTGCTTTTCGACGAACGCTATGTTGCCAACCCTCTGGTATACTGCGGCACGCTGGGGATTATGCCCCGGGAGTACTCCAATAGGGGCCAGCAACAGCCCGGTGATCTGGTTGTTGTGGTCGGCGGCAGGACAGGGCGTGATGGCATACACGGGGTGACCTTTGCCTCGGAACAGCTTACCCAGGAATCCAGCGCCACCTCCTTAAGCGCCGTCCAGATCGGCAACCCCATCGTAGAGAAAAAAGTTATCGACACCCTGCTTCAAGCCAGAGACCGACATCTGTACTCTCGGATAACCGACTGCGGGGGCGGCGGGCTTTCCTCTGCGATAGGCGAGATGGGAGCCGACACCGGAGTAAAGGTTTACCTGGACAAGGTACCCTTGAAATATGCCGGACTCTCTTACTCCGAAATCTGGATTTCAGAGTCACAGGAGCGGATGTTGCTGGCGGTCCCGCCGGAGTGCATCGAAGAACTGATGGCCATTTTCGCCAGCGAAGATGTCGAGGCGGTAATTATTGGTGAGTTTACCGATGACCACAGACTCCAGCTCTTCTACCAGGGGAATCTGGTATGCGACCTTGAAATGGAATTCCTTCACCAGGGCATCCCCCAGGTTGAGCGGGTAGCAGACTGGCAGCAGCCGTCACATGCCGAGCCTGATTTTGACTGTCCCCAGGACCTGGGTGAAGCACTGCTTAAGATTCTCGGTACGTGGAATGTCTGCAGTAAGGAATGGGTAATTCGCCAGTATGACCATGAGGTACAGGGGGCCAACGTTCTCAAACCCCTGGTGGGTAAGGACAATAACGGCCCGGGTGATGCCGCGATAATCCGACCGATACTGGATTCGGACAAGGGTGCCATCGTCTCCTGCGGGATAAACCCGAGGTACGGAGAAATAGACCCCTACTGGATGGCAGCCTCGGCTATTGACGAAGCCCTACGTCAGATTATCTCCGTGGGAGGTAACCTGTCCCGGGTAGCCCTGCTGGATAACTTCTGCTGGGGTAATGTCCAGCAACCGGATATCCTCGGCGCCCTGGTCAGAGCAGCCCAGGCCTGCTATGATATGGCCATAGTCTACGAGACCCCCTTCATCTCCGGAAAGGATAGCCTCTATAATGAGTTTGAAGATGAGGGTAAGGTTATCTCTATCCCCCACACCCTGCTCATCTCAGCAATCAGCGTGATGGACGATGTTAACCGGGCAGTATCAATGGACTTCAAAAAGCCCGGCAACCTGATTTACATTGTCGGCACCACCTGGAACGAGATGGGTGGCTCGGAATACCTGAGGCTCTATCATCTTACCGGAAACAGCGTGCCCCGGGTAAGACCGCATCAGGCAAAATGGCTGATGGAGCGTCTCGCCACGGCCACCGCAAAAGGACTGGTCAGGGCCTGCCACGACTGTAGTGAAGGCGGCATCGGAGTAGCCGTTGCCGAGATGGCGTTTGCCGGAGGGCTGGGCGCGTTGGTCCACCTGAAGCATGTGCCCCTGGGTGAGCCGGTGGATCGGGACGATTTCATCCTGTTCTCGGAATCGAACAGCCGGTTTCTGGTCGAGGTAGCACCCGAGGATGAAGAGCAGTTTATCGAGGTTATGAAGGAGGGCGTCAACCTGGCCTCTATCGGTCAGGTTTCCGACTCTGAGACCCTGGAGATCTACGGTCTGGATGGTAAACCGGTTCTTGAGCAGAAAATCAGCGAACTAAAGGAGGCCTGGCAAAAGCCGATCCGGTGGTAACAGAAAATGACTAAGGTAAGAACGTTGATACTACGGGGCCCCGGAACCAACTGCGACGCTGAAACAGCCTTCGCCTTTCAGCGGGCGGGGGCTGATGTGACCTCGGCCCACATCAATCAGCTGATCCGCCGTGAAGTTCCGCTTTCCGACTACCAGATCTTTGTTATTACCGGCGGCTTCACCTACGGCGACGATATCAGCGCCGGCAAGGTGCTGGCCAATGAGCTTAAACTAAAACTGGGACAGGATATCCGCAGTTTTATCGACAGGGGGGGATTGATACTCGGTATCTGTAACGGTTTTCAGGTTCTGGTTAAGGCCGGTTTTTTACCCGGCGGAGACGGCAGAGAGCAGCCAATAACCCTGAGCACTAACGATTCCGGCAGATTCGAGTGCCGCTGGGTATACCTCAAGGTGAATGAGAGCAGCCCCTGCATTTTCACCGAAGGTATTGACCGTATGTACCTGCCGGTGGCTAACGGAGAAGGTAAGGTCGTCACCGGCGGAAAAGCACTGCCGGATTCGAGCATAGTTCTTACCTACAGCGATCAATACGGAAACAACGACCCCGGATATCCCGACGACCCCAGCGGCTCCGAAGGGCATATCGCCGGCATCTGTGACGCATCAGGACGCATCTTTGCCCTGATGCCACACCCCGAGCGCCACATTCGCGGCACCCAGCATCCGCGCTGGACCAGAGAGGGAGTCGGGAAGGACGGGGACGGCCTGCCTGTCTTCCTCAACGCCGTCAAGTGGGCTAAGGGTATATAGAGAGATCCGCTTCATCAGTTGCCCGATTCCATTTTCACAGCAGCACTTACGTACGGAAACCGGAAAGACGTGTTTATTCACTGACTTTTCTGCCGCCTTGTTATCGAGGCAGCAAATTACCCCGAGAGAGCTCTGTTCAACTCAAGCTCCAGGCGGCCCTTTTCAATGCCGGAGTCGATTATCGCCCAGGGCAATCTCTGGCCGGTATGCCATGTCTGGTGAGCATAGAAATCAACATCCGGCCGGCACCTTGCCACCGCCCTGCGCCAGCCGGATAACGATACCTCTTCCAGAGCGGCCAGCACCCCGGCTACATCGGCACCGCCACGGGCGAAGACCGCCTGGACCTCGCTCCATGCCGGGCTTTCGCTATTGACCTTAATACCCCTTGGCTGCAGGCTGTTCTTGAGCCGAGACAGCCGATGATTCAAGACAGCCAGTGGAGCCATCGGCAACCACTGCAGGGGCGTGCTTGCCTTGGGCACAAAAGGAGCAGCCTTTACAATAACACGAGCGCCGCTTTGCTTGCGGTCAAGAATTCCTTTACCTCTGATGACGAGTCTTATAATCTCTTCAATATCCTCGTCGGTCTCCGAGGGCAGACCAATCATAAAGTAGAGCTTGAGCTGTTTTACCCCCGTCCCGGCAACCATATCTATCGCTTTCAGAATATCGTCTTCGGAAATTCCTTTTTTGATCAACTGGCGCAGGCGCATAGAACCGGCCTCAGGAGCAAAGGCTATCGTCTGTGCTTCCCCACCGGCCAGTTCTCTCAACAGTACGCGGGAGAGAGGCTTCATTCGCAGCGAGCTCACTGACAATCCGGCCCCCATTTGTCGCAATCTGACCGCTATCTCTTCTATTTGCGGATGGTCGGCCACAGCCGGTCCAACCAGCCCCAAACGTCTCCTGTATTTAAGTCCTTCCTCCGCCTGGGCTATCACGCTGTCCATAGAGCGAAACCGTACGGGGCTAAAGGTACTGCTGACCATACAAAAACGACACCCCCAGTTGCAACCCCGCTCTACCTCAATCAAGTATAAATCACCCAGTTCGGTATCTCCTGTAACTATGGTAGAAGCGACCGGGAGACTATCCAGATCGTTTGCCCACTGGCGGACCACCGGCTTTACCGGCTGGCACTGCGGTACATAGACGCCCGGTAACGAGGATAACGCCCTAAGCAGCTCACTCCGCTCGCCACCGATACCGTCAGCCAGAACCGGCAGCAAGGTGGGCACAATCGGCTCCCCCTCGCCGATACATAACAGATCAAAGAACGGCGATAGGGGCAGCGGGTTAGCCGTGACGCAGGGCCCTCCAGCAATAACCAGGGGGTGTCTTCCATCGCGGTCGCCAGCATAGAGCGGTATCCCGCTCGCCTTAAGAATCTCCACCACATTGATATAATCGACCTCATAGCTGATGGAAAAAGCAAGCACGGCGAAATCGGTCAGCGGCCGCTGCGATTCCAGACTCAGGGGAGACGACCGGCGGGCCTGATGCTCTCTTTCCCAAAAGACCCTCTCACAGACGAATCCACTGTAGCTATTGAGGAGACGATAGAGGGCATGCAGCCCCAGGCATGACATGGCAACATAGTAGGAGTTGGGATAGACGAGAGCGATAGGAACCCTGCCACCCCAATCCCTGATAACGGCACCCTCTTCCCGGGCAAGCCGGCTTCTTGCCTTTTTGATCTCATCCCAACTCATAAAGCTACTTACCAGGTTTGATTCCTTCCAGCAGCTACTAAGTAAACGGGGCTTTCTCTTTACTGCTCCCCTACTCCGCCGAAGGGTGGAAACCAATCTGCGGCTTGTTGGGCTCGACGGCTTCGGTCAGCTTGCCGAACTTAGCCTCGTATTTGTTCAGGTTATCTTTAAGAGCGGAGACCATCCTTTTCATATGGCCGGGACTGATGACCACCCGCGCCGTCACCGAACCGGCCGGAGGGGTCACCATCATAAAATCCAGAATGAATTCCTCTCTGGTGTGGGTAACGAACATGTTGTTGGCATACACCCCACCCCGCAGGGCCTCCGGAAAGGCAATCTTAATCTGCTGCTTGTTAGCCTTTTCATCCATACCGCATCTCCTTATGGTGATAGGACTTCATATTTTAACACTTGGTATAGCCGCAGCTCGGGCAGACGAAGCAGCCCTCCTGATAGACGAGCAGGTTGCCGCAGTCCGGGCACTGCCCGGCCAGGTTCTTGACCAATCCGTAGTCTTCCAACCTGGGCTTACCATCGTAGCCGGTGGTATGCTTCTCCAGCACGCTGGCAATGGCATCGGCACAGGAAAGAATAGATTTGCCCTGCTCCCAGGCAATGGACGGACAGCGAATGCCACGCAGCTGCCTTACTATCGAGGCTACATCGACACCGGAGCGCAGGGCCAGGGAAATGAGCCGACAGATGGCCTCAAGCTGCGCTGAGGCACAGCCTCCGGTCTTACCAAGGCTGGAGAAGACCTCACAGATACCTTCGTCATCAGAGTTAACCGTGACATAGAGGTTGCCACAGCCTGTGGTCACCTTCTCAGTGACTCCTGAGGTCGTCTTGGTCCGCTTTCTGGGTACCAGTACCGTACTTTCGACCTTCTTCGTCTTGCCCGTGGTCAATACCTGCCCCTCCCGGCTGCCGTCACGGTAGATGGTTATCCCCTTCAGCCCTTCCTCATAGGCCATTTTATAGACACTGGCGATATCATCAACAGGAGCTTCTTTGGGAAAATTGACCGTTTTGGATACCGCATTGTGAGTGAACCTTTGAAAAGCAGCCTGCATCTTAACGTGCCATCCGGCCTTTATGTCGTGAGCGGTAACAAAGGTCTTCTTGATATCATCAGGGACACCCTCAATACCACGGAGGCTGACCCCATCGGCCAGTTTGCGCATAAGCTCCTCGGAATAGAAGCCCCCCTTCTTGGCCACCTCCTCAAAGTACGGGTTCACTTCGATAAACTGCTCACCATCCAGAATGTTACGCTTGTAGCTCAGGGCAAAAAGAGGCTCGATACCGCTCGAGCACCCGGCGATAATACTCAGTGTACCGGTGGGGGCGATGGTAGTACAGGAAGCGTTTCTTAACCTGGGCCCGGAGGGGACATCATAAATACTACCGGCAAAGGCGGGGAAGACCCCCCGCTCCACGGCCAGCTCTTCCGAGGCCTTTGCCGACTGCTCGGTGACAAACTGCATGATATCAGAGGCAACCTTCAACGCCTCTTCCGAATCATAGGGGATATCGAGCTTAATCAACATATCGGCAAAGCCCATTACTCCAAGACCGATCTTCCTCGTCTTTTTGGTCATTTCCTCTATTGCGGGCAGGGGGAACTTGTTGACCTCAATGACATTGTCCAGAAAGCGTACTGCCGTCCTGATTACCTCCTTCAGGTGGGGATAATCAATCCGGTAGGACCCGTCCTGGAGAATTACCATCCGGGACAGGTTAATCGAGCCCAGATTACATGATTCGTAAGGGAGCAGGGGCTGTTCGCCACAGGGGTTGGTGCTCTCAATCCTGCCCAGCTGCGGGGTAGGGTTGTCATCATTAATACGGTCAATGAAGACAACGCCCGGGTCTCCTGTCTTCCAGGCCATACTAACCAGCTTGTCGAACACTTCTTTGGCATTGAGCTTACCGGATACCTCTCTGGTATGCGGATTGACCAGGTTATAGTCGGTGCCGGCCTTGACCGCCTCCATGAATTCACCGGTCACCGCTACCGAGATATTAAAGTTGGTCAGCGAGGCAAGGTCTTCTTTAGCCGTAATGAACCTCATAATATCGGGGTGGTCAATACTGAGAATACCCATATTCGCCCCGCGGCGCATTCCACCCTGTTTGATAACATCCGTAGCGACATCAAAGGCACGGATAAAGGAGACCGGGCCGCTAGCGACGCCCCCAGTAGAACCCACCCTATCATCCTCCGGCCTGAGTCTGGAAAAGGAAAAACCAGTCCCGCCGCCACTCTTATGAATCAGGGCGGTATTTTTCACGGCATCAAAGATGGACTCCATCGAGTCCTCGACGGGGAGGACGAAGCACGCCGAGAGCTGGCCCAGCTCCCGCCCGGCATTCATCAGGGTAGGGGAATTAGGCAGGAACTGGAGGCTGGACATCAATCGGTAGAACTCTTCCTCTACTACCTTGACATCAGCCTCAGGATTATAGACAAGCTCAGCCGAAGCAATCGCACCGGCTACCCGGTGAAACATATTCTCCGGGGTCTCAACAACCCGGCCCTTGGCATCTTTCTTCAAGTACCTTTTCTCCAGAACACGGAGGGCATTCTCGGTAAGACTGACCCCGCTCAACGACTTGATCTCCGGCTTAACCGTATCAGCTTTCATTTCGGGCGTGACCTCCTCCTTGGACATTGACTCTTTCCCTTTATCTTCCAGTTCCTTACTGGCCAGGATTTCCTCCACCACGGCCCGAATTTCAGGACCGCTGGGCAGGCGCGGCAGCCTACGCTGAGAGCGGAGCACCAGGTCTTCCATGCCGGGCAGCGGCTGCTCCGCAGCGGAGACGGGCCTCGACTGCTCCAGACGCCCGATTACCTGCGCGGTGAGCTGCTCGACCAATTTCCGGTCAGCAATTCCCATCGACTCAGCGGCAGCGAAGACAACCCGGGCCACCCGGGTACGGTCCAGCCAGTGCGTGCTCTTCTCCGTTCCATTGTTAGTATTCATTTGCGACGCCTCCGATGACCTCCAGCCAGCGCCAGTGAAGACTCAACCGGAAGCAAAGGCAGTTGGCTCACCGGCCGGGATTTTTTCGCTACCTCATCGCCGATCAGAGTGTCCAATTCCTGCTTCAAGGCAGTAATATCGGCGAACTCCCGATAGACGCTGGCAAAGCGAATGTAGGCGATATGGTCCAGCCCCCTCAGGCCCTTCATCACCATATCGCCGATAACAGCACCTGGTATCTCTGATTTGCCCAGCCGGTAAAGCTCGGCTTCGATATCATCAACAAGCTTGTCGATAGCTCCGGTAGGCAGCGGCCGCTTTTCGCAGGCCTTACGGATTCCGGACATAAGCTTCTCCCGACTGAATTCCTCGCGGCGTTTGTCCTTCTTAATCACAAACAGACTGGCCGCCTGCAATCGCTCGTAGGTGGTAAAACGAGCGCTACAACCGGAACACTGGCGCCGGCGGCGGACACCATCATCAACGTCACGGGAATCGATAACCCTGGTCTCCAGATTGCCGCAATAAGGACAATTCATGAGCATGCTCCACACTATATAGTGCAAGACATATACATTACCACAATATATAGTGTTTGTCAACCACTATTTGTCCGGAAATCAGGGGGGAATCTGGTTAAGGCGATGGGTGCCAAACAGCCCGGGAAATTACAACATTAAGAGAGACTTCAGGCCAAAGATTACTGCCAGCCTGATACAGAAAGACCTTAAGCTGATTATGGCTGAACAGCCTCCAGACTTCCATGACAGCCAAACACACCCGAATTACCCTACCCGATAGTGAGGGGGATAGCACCCGAACTGAAATGCGAAAGACCAGGCCGGTACTGTGCCTATCTCATCGAGATATAGTCGCCGAGCGAGCCGAGGTCACTCCTTCTACGCCACCACCTTATCCCCAGTGGGATGGAGATAGCGGCAGCGATAGCGATGATAACGGCAATGGTAGGCCACCGGTTCTGCCCGGTTGGTGGAGACGAAAACGCAGTGACAGCGGATGAAGCTCCCTCATTGACGGTAAAGGAACCGGTCAGGCCGTTGACCTCTACTTCGTAGGTGCCTGCCGCACTCTGAGAGGTAGTAAAGGTTACCATTTGAAAGGCCTTACCGGCAAGACTGACTTCCCTTGTTTCTGCCACTATACCGTTTATCTTGAGGGTTACGGTATCACTGCCTTCTGTCTCACCGGGGTTTGTCAGCAAAGCGCTGATAGTCACTGCCGCACCGGGCCTGACCTCAGGCGGTGTAACGCTCAGCGAGCTTGAGGTAAAAGCAACCGGCGTCACCGGGGAAACGGGTAGCGAAGGAGCTGCCGGATTATCCGGGGACAAATCGGCCAAGGCAAGCACGGTAAAGCAAGAGAAGTGCTCAATATAGGCACTAATGGTATCGTTAGCGACGTCAATCTCAAAATCCAGATCCGGCAAACCGTCGCCGAAGTTGTCGCAACGAGTGATTATCAGTTCTTCCTCCGTTATCCCCCGAGGGATGTCGTCAGCATCATATCGCCAGGTCAGCATTACCGGCCGATCAAAGGTAGTCCCCGAGGGTTCCAGTTGATAGGGCAACCCGATAAGATCATAACCTTCGGGTGGATCAGGTGCGTTCTTGATAACAGCAAACTCCACCTCGGTCAGCGGGTTGCCCTCACCATCCAGAGCGGTAACTCCGTAAGGAATAGTAACACTGAGCATCCCGTCCCGAGAAATGTACTCAACGGAATCAGGGGCAAAGTAAGCGATGATACTCCAATTCCGTATTACATCCTCAACGGAGAACATGTGATCGAAGATGATTTTTTCCGGCAATGATTGCTCAACGGCAACGTAGTTAACAAAGCGGTAGCCGTCTTCCGGAATCGCCTCTATCTTGACGGTGGTACGACTCCCGACTGAAAAATAAGCGGGGTATTCAGGTGGAGCATCCCCGTTTATCTCAACAGTGCCGCCGCCGCTCGGGCTGATATCCACCTTGATCGTCAACGACGAACAGCTAGGCCCTCAGCCATAAGCCGGCTTGGCGATAAACACCGCCGCTGCCAGCGGTACCACTAGTGCCGCCGCCAGACAGGGCAACGCTATTCCCAACAACCCCTTTTTCACCCTTCTCAACTCCTTACAGGGTACAGCTTACACCTTTTGCTTGTGATCCTCAACCCCCACTCCGTCCCTGCCGCTCGACCAGATCCTCCAGAGTAATATCAGAGAGTACGCCGTCTACCGCTTCTTTCACCTCGGTCCACACCCGGCGGGTCACGCAGGAACCGGCACGCGAGCAGAGCATCGCATTATCAACACACTCTACCGGCGCCATCGACCCCTCCATTACCTGCACAATATCAATAAATCTTATCTCCCGCGGCGGCCTGGCCAGTATGAACCCGCCTCGGGGTCCGCGCACACTCCTGACCAGACCGGCTGCCTTGAGCCGGGTAAAGAGCTGCTCCAGATACAGGCATGATATCTGCTGCCGCGCCGAGATGTCCTTGATTAGAGTCGGACCGTCCCCCGATTGGACCGCCAGATCAATCATGGCACGCACCGCATAACGTCCCTTGGTCGAGAGTTTCACAGCTCTACCAAGGCTGTTCTTAATTTTATTATCACAATACTCGTCAATATAACGCAACAAAAAGGACTTGTCAACTATTAGGGCCAAAAGCATCTAAAACGCCTTTGAAAAGAGGACGATATGTATTAGAATAGAGCGGAGAATGATGGACAAGGAATTTCGTCATCTGCCCGGAGTGGATAAGCTAACCTCCGACGAGCGCTTGCGGCAGCTCGGGGAGGAGCTTTGCCACACATCCTTGGTGGAGTTGATACGCAACCACCTCGAGCAAACCCGGCTGGATATCGCTGCCGGCAACCCCTGCCCTTCTCCTGACGATATAGTAGAAGCTATTGTCGCCCGGGGCTATGCCCTGATAAAGCCGGGGCTGCGCCCGGTAGTCAACGCCACCGGCATCATACTGCACACCAATCTGGGCCGTGCTCCGCTCAGCGAGGAAGCTGCCGCCGCGATGAACGCAGTCGCCAGCACCTACTCTAATCTGGAGTTCGATCTTGACAGCGGCCGGCGGGGATCACGTAACAGCCACATCGAGCAGTCATTGTGCCAGCTCACCGGAGCCGAGGCGGCACTGGTGGTCAACAATAATACCTCAGCGGTGCTGCTCGCTCTCAGTGCACTGACCAGGAGGAAAGAGGTGCTCGTTTCCCGGGGCCAGGCAGTACAGATCGGCGGCGGCTTTCGCATTCCCGACGTAATGCGCCAGAGCGGAGCCAAGCTGGTCGAGGTGGGTACCACCAACTGCACCTATGCTGTCGATTATGAACAGGCAATCAGCCCGCGGACAGCGGCGCTGATGCGCATCCACCTGAGCAATTTCAGGATGACGGGCTTCACCCATTCGGTTACTCTTGAGGAATTAGTGGCGCTGGGCGAAGACCATAACCTCCCCGTCCTCGATGACCTCGGCAGCGGATGTCTGCTGGATACCACCCAGTTCGGGCTTGACCCGGAACCAACGGTACAGCAAAGCATTGCCGCCGCTGTCGACCTGGTCTTCTTCTCCGCTGATAAGCTCCTCGGTGGTCCTCAAGCTGGCATTGTTGCCGGTCGGAAAGAACTGATAGAAAAATTGAAGAAACACCCGCTGGCGCGTGCGGTAAGGATCGATAAGATAGGAC
>JAQUOC010000024.1 GCA_028717305.1 Dehalococcoidales bacterium
CCTTAACCAGAACGACATGAGCGCCATCGGGAGTAACCCTGACGCTATCACCGCCGACAACACCGGCTACTCCCCTTATCCTGCCGTTGATAATATTCTCATTCAAAGGACGATAAGATGCCCGGAACAGACCGCCCAGAAGGTAATTGATGGTCTCGTGGCTGAAGCCGGCAATGAGATCCACTTCTCCTCCTGGCCCCGGTATACCAGCATCCCGGTTGGGAAAGTTATCAATGGCCGTCCGGACAATTTCCCGCGCCGATTCGGCGGCGTTATGTCCACTAAATTCAATGTGCACAGCGCCTTCAAAACGAGCCCGGGGATCGGTAGTTATCACCCTGGTCCGGTAGCACCGGGCTACATCGGCCAGACCCTGCATAATACACCCGGCATCGACTACTACAGCATCCAGTAATCCGCTCAGAACAGCCAGTTCCTGCTGCAACACACTACCGGCAGGAGGTATACCAAAACGTACCAACACCTCGCCGGCGATGCCGCCGATACCAGCCAGGTTTATGCCCCGGGCCCCCCGGGACCTGGCGTATGCGACAATATCAGGCTCCTTAATTACCGCTGCCAGCATCGCAGCAAGCTCGGGATCGTGCCCATTAATCAGCAGATTAACGGTATTCTTCTTCAGGACGTCGGGTTTTACCCCGGCCAGAAAAGGGGCCGGGGTACCGAAGATGACATCCTTTAGCTCGGCAGCAATCATACTGCCGCCCCAGCCATCAGCAAGCGAAGTCCGAACCGCCTGTCTCAGCAAGCATCTGAAATCCTGGTCAGCCCCCGCATCAGTAGAGTGAATCGTCTCCGCTACTTCCCGGTCTGTGCCGCGCGGGGCAACCACATGTTTGCACCAGAGCTCCTGCCGCCTGAGTGGCGCTCGCTTGAGAAACATGGCTTCTGCCGCCGGTCCGTCAAACGCCCTCAAGACAGCTTCGCCAACATCAATGGCAATTGCTTCACTGCTGCGCTCGCCGATCTCCACACCGAGTTCCAGAGCCAGCTGCAGCAGCTTCTGCTCATCCTTTATGCCATAGCCCGGTACCTCACCTCTTGCCGCAGCAAGGAACATCTCGGTAACACTACGGGCATGATTACCATGGGTAGTCGCACCGCCGGCGACCATACGGGCAAAATTACCGGCGGCAGCGGCTTCGGCGTTCGCTTTGTTTTCTTTTTCCAATATTTTCCGCCTCACAATTATGATATGGTAAGCTCAGTTATCATCTCCCGAACCAACCTGATCGCCTCGGGGTGTCTCATAATTATCACATCGCCACCGGCCAGGAGCAATACCATCGCCGATATTGCCTCCATCAAGATCCCCCTCTTTTTAGCATTACCCAGTGCCGAAGCTTCTTCATCGGGGGCGTGAACCTCTCTGGTCTTCCACACCTCTTTAGCCAGATTACAGATGATGGGGAACTGCAGCTTGTCATCCTGCTGAGCCAATCCCGCCACCCGCATTCTCTCCATTACCGAGTAGCTGTACTCGATGCCGTAGCCGACACCGCTGGCGGTAGGATCCATAATAATCTGCTCGTTGGGAACACCGAGATTCCCCAAGAGGATATTGAGCTGCTTGGCCAGGTTGATATCGATGGGCGACGATGCGATCAGGGTATGCTTATAAGCAATAGCCTGAGCGCCAATCTTCTTATGGTTACCTTCCTCGACCGGTCCGATGATCAGGTTCTTACCCTGGCAGACCTCAGCCACTTTTCTCAACACCTCAGTATCCTTCTCCAGATTGGCGGTACCCCATACAATCAAGGGAACATCAACGGCATCAGCCACCCTTTTCACCACCTCCGCCGCTTCATCAGCGCCGCGATCCAGGCCGTTGGGATCGGTGCTTTCCAGTTGCAGGGCAACCAGCTCCGCTCCATAATCATCGACGCATTTTTTCGCCCAGGCCACCGGGTCACCGGTCACTCCTTCGAAGGGCTCCAGGGCAGCCTCGGCCCAATCCCGCGGCGGCGTATCGTAAACCTCCATGGCTATTCGGGGCAGCCTCGGCATCTCGCCTTCGAAAAGGTAGAAAGGGTAAGCGGTCTCGCCGCCAACAACCACCTGATCCGCCCCCTTACCGAGCGTTAATTCCCTTATCTTACCGTTGTATTTTGTTTGCGGAATTTCGAGAGCCATCGACTAACTCCTTTCTTCAGGCCGGCCTCTTTCTCTTCTCACTGCCATACCAGTCTTTTCCATAAAAATAGCGCTCGCCGGTCTGTAGATATTTAAGCCTCTCTTTCCTACCGGTCAGCTTTTGCCGCCACCGGCCGAGGTCATCACTATCAGGTTTGCCCTCCTCATAGGTCTCCCCGAGCACTTCTACCTGCTCTCTACCAGGAGCCGCCCTCTCCACAACCTTGTATTCCATAGCTTCCCCCTCGCTTATTTATCAGAGGCCACTGGCCAGTCTGGCTGCGGTGACCGCACTGCGCATGAGCATAGTTACCGTCATCGGACCGACCCCACCGGGCACCGGGGTAATCGCCTCGGCCTTCTCCTTAATCAGATCGAAGTCCAGATCACCGACCAGCTTTTGCCTGCCGCAGGCAGGATCCTCTACGTAGCTGGCACCGAAATCGATGGCTATTACGCCCTTCTTGACCATATCCGCAGTAATGAACTTCAATCTGTTTACAGCTACCACCAGTATGTCCGCCCGGCGGGTATAATCCGCCAGGTCCGGTGCCAAAGGGTGACAGAGAGTCACGTTGGCCCCTATCCTATCCTGAGCCCAGATTGAGGCCAGCGGCTTCCCGACCAGATTGTCTGTATTCACAATCACCACGTTCTTTCCGGCAAGGTCGGCATAGCCATAACGCACCAGCAACTCATGGATAGCCATAGCGGTCGCAGGCAGAAACACCGGCTGCCCCAGCCAGGCTCTGCCCACATTAAGCGGGTGAAATCCATCTACATCCTTACCGGGTGAGATGACACTCAATACCATATTTTCGTCGATGTGTTCCGGTAGAGGGAGCTGAATGAAGATGCCGTGGATCTCGTCATCCGCATTAAGCCGCTCAATCTCCCCGAGCAGGTCCGGTGCGGGCGTGTTTTCGGCAAGGCTCACCATTTCCATGCGGATGCCCAGTTCGGTGGCCACATTCTCCTTGAGCCGGAGGTAACCGGCCGACTCCGGCCTTTCACCGACAAGGACCCCGGCGATGCCCGGAGTTACTCCCTTTTCCCTGAGTCTTTTCGTTTGCTGTTTAAGCTCTTCCCTTATCTCGGCTGATATCTTCCTGCCGTCAAGTATGGTAGCCATTCTTATTTACTTAACCCTTCCGCAGCCTCAACGGTATGGGCCAGCAGTATTGTCGTGGTTACGGCACCAACTCCGCCCGGCACCGGGGTAATCATCCCGGCCACCTGGCTCACTGGATCAAAGTCGACATCCCCGCTCAGCTTACCATCCTCGGCCACACTGACACCGACGTCAATGACCACCGCTCCGGGGCCTACCATATCTTTCCTGATCATCCTGGCTCTACCTACGGCACTGACCAGAATCTCAGCCCTGCGGTACTCGGCAGCAGGATCCAGCGTTTTGTAATCGCACATGATTACGGTGGCCCACCGATTTAATAGCATGATGCCGGTGGCCCTGCCGATACCCCCGGCCCCACCGACAATGACCGCCCGTTTACCTTCAATTTCAACTCCGCAGCGGTCGAGCATCTCGATAACAGCCGACGGGGTACAGGGAGCAAAGAAACCTGCCTCACGGGTCATCAACCCGGCCATGCTTACCGGGTTGAGACAATCGACATCTTTCTCCACCGCCAGCAGCTTCAGGATAGCGCTTTCGTCTATCTGCCCGGGCAGGGGGCGCTGAATAATAATGCCGTGGAACCTGGCATCATTGTTAAGCTCCTTAACCCTGGCCGCCAGTTTCCCATGGGTAACATCCGGAGGCAGACCTACCGTCTCCGTGAATATGCCCACCTTCTCGCACCCTCTGGCAATACCCCGCAGATAGGACAGGGAGGCCGGGTCTTCCCCAACCAGAACTACGGCCAGGCCGGGGCATACCCCTTTCTCTCCCAGCTTCTCTACACGGGGTATTAGCTCCTCCCGTATCCGGGCCGCGATCTCCTGTCCGTTGATAATCCGTGCCGTCATTTTTTGTCCTGTTGCCTTTCGCCTAAACTCACAGTTCCCTTAATGTTCTTCTGCTCCCTGCGATTAGATATCTTCCCCTACTCCAGCAGCTCAGGAGATGAGCTTGGCCATCAAATCATTAACCGCCCTAACCGCCCTGGAAGTGCCGGGCAAATCGAGCAACGGCCTTAACTCAACATCGTACTGACACAACTCTTCGTCCAGAGGTATCAAGGCCGCCGGTTCGATTTCCAGCCGGAGTAACTCCTGCTCGACGATAGGGGGTAACCGGGGGGGAGCGGGGTTGAGGATTACCGACTGCCTCTTTACCCTGAGCTTTAGCTGGGCGACAATATCCCTGATACGTGCGACAGTCCGCACCCCCTTAACCGTCGGGTTAGCGATGATAAGCAATTCATCGACATCCTGGGTGGTTCTCCGTGACAGGTGCTCCAATCCCGCCTCATTATCCATAACCAGATAGGCATAATTTTCGACCAGTCTATCCACAAATTTCCGTAAGACAAGGTTGGGATAACAGTAGCACCCGGATCCCTCCCCCCTACCCATCGTCACCAGGTCAAGCTTATCGTCCTCGACGATAACCCCGTTCAGCCGGTACTCCAGGTAGGCCTCTTTAGTCATTCCCGGAGGAATTTCTATCTTGTCCCTCTGGAACTGATCGAGAATCATACCGACCGTCTGTTTAACCTCAAGACCCAGACTCTCACCCAGGTTGGCATTAGGATCAGCATCAATAGCCAGTATCGACCCGGAACCATTCTCCTTAAGGTAACGGATAATCAGACTGGCTATCGATGTCTTACCGCTACCGCCTTTCCCGGCCAGAGCTACCGAAAGAGTCAAACCGCTAACCTCCCTTTAGCTTTCCCGCCCGCCAGTCCGGACATTCTCTTGCTTACATTGGGAAACTCAGCGGCATTGGTATGGGGTAAGAAGAGAGCAGCGACGTAGTGGTGCATAAAATCAGGGCTTTCGCCGAGTTCAAAACCGGTCATCATCATGGCTACTCGCCTGGCGTCATCAAGCAAGTCGGTAGAGTAAGAAACCAGCCTGCTCCCGGACAGAGAACCGTTGCCAACAAAGATAAACCTATTCCGGGGAACATCGGGAAGGAGGCCAATGGTAATACTCTTCTCGATATCAATATGACTGCCGAAAGCACCGGCGATAATTATCTGTTCCAGGTCGGCGCAGGTAATCCCGACACTACCGGTCAGTGTCTGACAGCCAGCATACATCGCCGCCTTGGCCCGGATGAGATTATCAATATCCACCTCGGTGATAACGATATCCCTACCGGTCTGGGTCTCCACTCCCCAGGAAAGAACGTATTCGTAGCCATCACTTCCTTTTCTAATTCTATTGGTAACCAGGTCGGTGTTGAATTTACCGTTGCGGCCAATTACTCCAGCTTCAAGCAGACCGGCAACAATATTCAGCAAGCCCGAACCGCAGATTCCCTTCGGTTTTACTCCGCCGATAGTATGTATCTCCGGCTCCAGATCCGGCAGGCTGATGGCAAATTCCTCAATCGCTCCGGTGGTGGCTATCATACCGTGCTTAATACCACCGCCTTCGAAGGCAGGACCGGCCGAGCAAGCGGCGGTGACCATCCATTCCGAATTACCAACCACTATTTCACCATTGGTACCGATATCCATATAGAGAGTAAGCCTCTCCCGCTGGTGCATCCCGACCGCCACCACTCCCGAGACAATATCACCACCGACATAGCTGGCTACCGAGGGGAAAACAAAAACATGGACATGCTTGGCCGCATTAATACCCAGTGATCTGGCCGTTACCGGAGGGAAAAAGCTGGCCGCCGGGGTGTAAGGGGCCAACCTGATATATTTAGGATTAATGCCGAGCAGGATATGGGTCATGGTGGTATTACCGGCGATGGTCACATGCCCGATGTCTTCCACCCTGACCTGGCTCCGGAACAAAAGATCATCGATAATCTGGTTGATGGTAGCCACCGCAGCCCGCTGCAGCTTCTTAAGCCCGCCCGGTTTCAGGCAATAGGAGATACGGGTAATAACATCTGCCCCGTAGTCCACCTGCCCGTTGTAGGCCACACCTTCGGCAATGACCTCGCCCCGGTTCAGATCCAGCAGCTGCCCGCAGACGGTAGTCGTCCCGATGTCAAACGCCAGTGCAAAGTGCCTCTGGCTGGTGTTTCCCGGTTCTATATTTATTATCGCAGGCTCACGCTTATCGGCTTTAGTCTTGACCGCTTTGACCAGAGTTGTCACAGTAACACGGCAGTCTTTCTTACGCAGAACCGAAGGTAGTTTCTTTACCACATCAAGAGCTACTACGGTATGATTAAGGCCGCACTGCTTCTTTAAACCTCTTAACAACCGGGACAGGTCCGAGGTATTATCCGCCGATGTCGGCGGCGGCAGTTCAAGATAACACTTGCTCAGGGGTGGACTAAACCTCCAACCGGTAGCTATCGCTTCAGCAGGATCAACGCTACCCCCCGTTATCTTTGCCTCCCGGTTTACTACTGCCGTCTCCAGCCTTGACTCTACCGGAACGGTAACAATCAAATCGGTGAGCACTCTGCTCCGGCAAGCCTGCCGGATACCCTGCCGCCACTCCTGCGGAGAGAGCTTCTCGCTACGACTGCTCTCAACGTCACCGCTTTCAATGCGGACCTTACAGGTACCACAGACACCGGTTCCGCCGCAAGAGGCGATGACACGCACGCCGGCATCGATAGCCGCCTGGAGCAGGTTAGCCCCTCTCTCTACGACAATGCTAACGTTATCGGGCTCAAAACGAACCTTGACCTTCTTGTAAGCGCTACCTTCCTTCATCTAACTCCGATGTTATACTGCCATAAAGAACCATCAGTAATCAAAACAGCCGGAAGCAGAGACCAATAGATATCACTCCCCTCCCGGTTACTCAAGAGGCTGGCACCAAGAACAAAGGTTGGTTTGCAGAGGGCCATCACCTGACCAGCCCTATTCCTGTATTCTCCTCGATGAGATTACTTAAACTGGATACCGGATTTATCCCTTCCGGGTGAGGGAAATATTGAAGATCCTGTCCTGGAATGAACCCGGAACCGAGACCTGTTAGAAAGAGCGCCCGGCGCAGCTAGCTATACAATTCCGAACGTAGTGAGTGAAAAATTAACCTTTGTCTCAGTTATTCTATCAGCCAATAAAATTAAAAGTCAACGATTTAGAACGGCAGCCATTAGCCTTGACAAAACCACAGGGCTAAACTAGAGTTTTATCTACCGGCCCGAATCTGTTGCTCCTGTGTTCCCTGTTAATGGTCAGGGTACCGGGAGGCAATTTCCACCGGTTTCAAGCGAGGAGGTTTACGATGAAGTCAGTTCAGGGAAAGCTGGGCAGGGTCTTTGTAATTAGGCTGGAGGACGGCGATGTGGTACCCGAGTGCATCGAGCGCTTTGCTGAAGAAAACGGGGTGTCGGTAGGCCAGGCCGTTCTGGTCGGCGGTATCGGAGGCGGTGAAATCGTTGTTGGTCCGCGTTGCTCACGGGAGATGCCCCCTCAGCCTATGTTCCTGCCTGTTGACGGAGCACACGAGGTGGCAGGTGTTGGCGTACTTGCCCCCGATGAGAACGGAAAACCGGTACTGCACATACACGCTGCGCTGGGTCGGTCGGGGCATACTATGAGCGGATGCCTGAGGCCCGGCGTTGAGACCTGGCTGGTGGGAGAGGTCATCCTGTATGAGATTCTCGGGGCGAAGGCAACACGGGTCAGAGACACGAAGACCGGTTTTTCACTTCTGGAGCCTGGATAAAGATAGCGGTGATGCCGTAATTCAGACTGAGGGATATCCGCTGAGTGGTACCGTCAGGTTCCGGCTGTTAGCAGGCCTAACAAAAATTCGATCCGGCCGTTATAAATATCAAGCGTAACCCAACCCGAGATACTAGCTTGAGGTAGATGGCAATGAAGAAAAATTCGGTTTTCGCAGCGATACTGGTCGTAATACTCGGTTTGACCGCCTGTACGCAGCCGGCATCAGGTGAGGTAATTCAGTCGGAGAAGCCGCGGTCAACTTCGCCGGATGCGAGCCAGGCCGAACTGGCAGCACTAGTCAACGGTAACAGCGCCTTTGCTTTCGATCTGTACCAGGAACTAAGTGGTGGTGACGATAATCTTTTTTATTCTCCCTACAGCATATCGCTGGCACTGGCGATGACATATGCCGGCGCTCGCAGTGAAACCGCGCAACAGATGTCGGATGCCCTCCGCTTCAGTCTTCTCCAAGATCGCCTGCACCCAGCCTTCAACAGTCTGGATATCGAGCTAGCTCAACGTGGTGAAGGCAGCCAGGGCAAGGATGGCGACGGCTTTCGGCTGAACATTGTCAATGCCATCTGGGGACAGAATGACTACCAGTTTCTTGACCGGTTCCTTGATTTATTAGCTGAAAACTACGGTGCTGGTTTGAGAATTCTTGATTTCGCGGGCGCACCGGAAGAATCACGCACCATTATCAATGACTGGATCAGTGACCAGACGGAAGGGCGAATCGAAGACCTGATTCCACAGGGCCTGATCAACGCACTGACCCGACTTGTCCTTACCAATGCCATCTACTTCAACGCGGCATGGCAGTATCCCTTTGCAGAAGAGGCGACCGGCGACGGCACCTTCTATCTTCTCGAGGGCAACGAAATCACTGTGCCGATGATGAGGCAGACCGAATCTTTAGGCTACGCCGAAGGTGATGGCTATCAGGCGATCGAACTGCCATATGATGGACATGAACTCTCGATGGTAATCTTACTTCCGGCACGGGATAATTTCGAATCATTCGAAGCCTCGTTAGACGCACTGCAAGCAGACGCCATCCTGGGCAGTCTGGAACAAAGAGAAATAAACCTGACGATGCCCAGATTTGAATTCGAGTCGGACTTTAGTCTCAAGAAGACCCTCACAGCGCTGGGAATGCCGGTTGCCTTCTCGGCAGACGCAGACTTCTCCGGCATGACGGGCAAACGTGACCTGTTCATTGCAGACGTGGTGCACAAGGCATTCGTCTCTGTAGATGAAGCCGGGACAGAAGCAGCCGCCGCTACCGCCGTAGTGATGCAGTTGACCGCGGCTCCGGATATGCCGATCAATGTCAACATTAATCATCCCTTCGTTTTCCTGATCCGCGACATTGAGACCGGGGCGATACTATTTATCGGCCGTGTGATAAACCCGGGTGCCTAACCGATCCAGATGACCCGTAAAGCATCCCTTCGGACAGTGCCTGCTCCACCTGGCCGGCTATCTTCGCGATGAACCATATCACTCAGCTTATGCTATACTAGAGAAAAAATCACCGAGCCAACTTTTTCTTTAGTGAGACAACAAGCAATCCACACTGAATTTTCGGGATCCATTATAGGAGGGAGAAAATGCCAGATATTGCTGTTATGACGGATACCGTGAGTTATTGTCCTGCAGAAATCGCCAGTAAATACAAAATCCTGCAAGCACCTGTTCACATCCTCATGGATGGTGAGTCGTACCCGGAGAATGAGATAGACCTGGTACAATTCTACAAGAAGATACCGAAATGGAAAGAAGAGGAAAAGCTGCCGACAACTTCATCTCCCTCCCCTGACGATTTTGTCAGCGCATACCGCAAGTTGAGCAAGGAACACGAATCTATAATATATATTGGCTATAGTGAACATCTCGGTATGGCGGTAAAGTCAGCTCTTCTGGCAAAGGAACTGGTGAAAGATGAATTATCCAAAACTAAGATAGAGATTATTGACTCAAAGAGCTGGGGTGGAGCCCAAATGATGATAACACTGGAACTTACCCGGGCTAATGCTGCCGGAAGCACCCTAAAGGAATTACTGGTGTTGGCCGATGATATGATAAAAAAGGTAAATCTCATTATCTTATCAGACAATCTTTATTATCTGGCGAAGGGTGGCAGAATACACAAAGCACGGCCATGGGCGAACTCCAAGGTCAGCAATACCGCCCTCCTGAAGCTCGATGCTTCTACAGAAGGAAAGACCAGTCCTATCGCCAGGTGCAGGACCAAAGGTGAAACACTGAAGACACTGTTCGACATGGTAAGGGGCAACCATTCTGATAGCAGATTACACTTCGCCATTAATCATGCCGATGCTCTGGCTGAAGCTGAGCAGATGAAGGAAGAGCTCTTAGCACAGTTCCGGTGCGAAGAGGTATTTATCAGCAATATCGGCCCCCTGGTTACGATCCATACCGGTCTGGGCACCCGCGTTCTGAGCTGGTGGGCGGAATAGAATCCTATCCGGAACAGGAGGATTATTCCCTTGTTATTTGAGTATGATCTCCCGTTTGAACTCAGTATCGAGGAGAAGTATTGGCAGACAAACCCTACCGGCTTTTAGTCATAGATATCGACGGCACCCTGGTCGATAAAAACGGCACCATTACGCTTGAGAACAGAGAAGCTTTGGCCAGGGTCAGCGGCCTGGGGATAATGATTTCCCTATCCACCGGGCGTGCCATTCGAGCCTGTCTCAGCCTGATCAGTCAACTGGAGTTGGACGGCTACCACATCTTCTTTGACGGTGCTCTGGTGAGCACTCCCGATCACGATAAAGAGGTCTTTGCTAATCCGCTCTGCCGGGAAACGGTTAAACAGGCAGTTGAGTTCGCCCACGAAAATGATATCAATCTCGACCTGTATTCAGCGAGCCACTACTTTATCGAAAGGGAAAGCTGGTCATCAGATATTCACAACAAGTTCTTTGGTATTGAGCCGACGATAACCGAATTCAATGGCATCTGGGATAGGGAAAGAATCATCAAGGGAGGAATGGTCGCCACCTCTCCTCAAGAAACAGCTCAAGTACGAGCTATCCGCACCAGGTTCAACTCCAGCCTCCACTTTTCCCGGGTCAGAACGCCAAGCTATCCCGGGGTCGATTTCATCAACATAGTTGCTCCCGGAGTATCGAAGGGGAAAGCACTGGAAGCATTAGCTGGATATCTGGGCATAAGCTTAAGCGAGGTTATGGCAATCGGAGACGGAGAAAATGACATTCCCCTCATCGCTTCGGCCGGTCTGGGCATCGCAATGGGTAACGCCCCTGATGAAGTCAAGGCAATCGCCGACGGGATAACACTAGATATCGAGCACAACGGCCTGGCGGCAGCAGTGGGAGAATTTCTGCTGTAGCATCGCCTGTCCCGCAGGCCGACCTTTAACTGGCAACGGACTGGGAAAGGCCTTTGATGCTGTTGATAAGCAGTTGGTATTGCACTTTATAACTTTCACCGTCCAGACTATCCAGGTAGTCCAGGCTGCTATCCTTCTTTCGGAGTATGGAGAGTATATCCTCCGGCCCCCTCCCTGCCCTGGCTTCTGCGCTGATAATCCTGTTCCACTCAAGAATCTGGTTACGGATAAAGGTTAGCCTCTCCGGTGCATTATCATAGCAACCGAAGTGGCCGTAGCATATCCGCCGTGGCTTGAGCGCCGTCAGCTTATCTATTGAATCCAGAGCCTCCGACAGCCGGAAGGGAGGCGGCGTCGCCGGCCTGATATTCCCATTAAGACAGACGCCGGCCGCCTCTCCGGCAATCAGTATGCCGCCTGCTCGATCATAAAGGCTCAGGTGATGCGGGGCATGGCCCGGGGTAAAATACAGCTCCAGCACCATACCCTGACCCAGATCGAGTTCCATCCCATCCCTGGCATCCACGACCTTCTCATCAGGGACCGGTTCAATCCGGCCGTACTCAGCAGCCAGACTGCCCAGTGTCTTACAGCTAGCCATCCAGAGCGTCTCAGGATTAATCAGGTGGGGACGGGCACGGGGGTGGGCAACAACCCTGGCTCGGGGCAGTTCCTTAATCAGCGCACCGATGCCACCAGCGTGATCGATATGGATATGAGTCAGTACTATATAGTCAACGGCATCACGGCTTATGCCAAGACCACTTATCAAGCGAAGCAGGTTAGGTATCGCCGCAGCAGGTCCGACATCAACAATAACATTGCTTGTCCCGCAGAACAGGTAAGACCCGAGGAACTTCTCGTGCCCGGCTACCGGCGGCCGGAGATCCAGGAACTTAAGAACTGGTGTGATGGTATATACCGCATCTACGACCACGCCTTTTCCTCGGCATTCCACCCTTTTCCCATACCTACGGGTGCTTTCTTACCTTGATCTCCTTACCACAACTGAATGCCATGGCGATGACCTCTCCCAGAACCCGATATTGACCGGCCGGAGAGATAATATAAACCAGAGGCTTGATCTTGCCAACATCCGGCTTGCCCTCGGTAAGACATTCCTCTGAGATATGGGTCTCCTCAATCCGGCCGACAAAGAGTGAATGGCTGCCCAGGTCCAGAGTATGCACCACCCGGCACTCCAGATTAACCGGACACTGTTCAATAAGCGGGGCATTACCCAGTTTTCCGTAGAAGACATCAAAATTACAGGCGGCCATTTTATCAACCCTGGCACCGGAGACCAAACCGCAGTAGTCTGCCTCCCTCACCAGATCAGCCGAGGGAATATTTACAGAAAAAGTGCCGCTTTGCTTAATGCCATCATGCGTGTAGCGCTGGTGCCGTACGGCAACCGACACCATAGGCGGCTCACCATTGGCAATGCCACCCCAGGCAACCGCCATAAAATTGGGCCGGCCAGCAACATTAGCTCCAACCAACAAAACAGGCATAGGGTAAATCAGGGGCTGCGCTCCCATCCTGACTTTGACCATCACGCTTCCTCCTTTAAAAAGGGCAAACAGCCGGTAGCTACAGTAAAAACGTTATAACGAACGGTAGCACCGGGAAGATAAGAAAGCACACAATTGCATCATTATGTCAACCAGCCAGACGCCACCATTACAGGACCCTTCCGGCCGCGATTACCATCCTCTTCATCTTTTCAAAAGCGACTTCTCTGGGTAGAATGCGCAGTCCGCAGTCAGGGTGAAGAGCAAGACGCTCCGCCGGTACCCTTGTCAGCGCCTTTCTGATCAGCTTCTCTATCTCTTCGACCTCCTCCACCCTGGTGCTCTTGGTGTCGATACAGCCCAATCCCAGCATCTTGTCCGAATCCCGAAGCTCGGGAAAGTCTAATATCTCAAGACTACCATCACCCATAAAAGCATGGGAAAGCATCCTGATACCATCCCACTCCAGAAGCTCCTTGAATATCCGGTTGACGTTTCCACAGACATGAAGTGCTACCGGTACTTTGAGCCCCAGAGCTATTCTCTGCACCGCTTCCCTGGCAATATCCATCGGAGCGCCAACAGAAAGGAAGGGCTCATCAATCTGTATCCACTCCACGCCGTTCTGCTCCAGGGCACGGCCGATACCGAGCAGGGCCTCAGCGGTGTCGAGATAAACCTGCTTGTCCTGATATCCCCGGTAGTAACCCTCGATCCTTGACGAGAAAACCAGCGTTACCGGCCCGGTGATATTTCCCTTTACATGGGGGGCTATACCCCGGGTAATATCCAGGTCTTCCAGGAAGACCCCGGGGTCTCCCTTACCTATCTTACCCTGGATAAAACCCTGGGAGCTATCCGTATCGTAGCGATAGCCATCGATAGCCCTGGCAAAATACTCTACTATGTCATACCTTGTCTGGCCATCAGTGACCAGCTGTATACCGGCATCAAGCTGGTCTTTCACCGAACCAGCTATCGCGTCCCTTCCCAAACCGGAATAGTGCAGGGGATAACTTCCGATCACTGTCGTAAGCATACTAATCGCCACACTCCTCTAGCCTTTGCCAGCTATTATACTAGACCGGCTTACGACACCACAACATGCTCAGGATCTTGCCGAAACATATTAGAGGTGAAGTTCGATAACGTCACCGTCCTGGAGAACATGGTTCCGTTTCGCCATAACGCCGTCGTGCTTTCCCGAGCCCCAGATGCGGGCATACTTCAACTTAGCCCGGAAGTCCTTATGCACGGACTCAGCAGCATCGGCGAGCGTACTCCCCTTCTCCAAGACAATGGGGTCGTTCATCTCGGGTTTCTGTCCAGGGGCTTTGGTATACACCCGGATGATATCAAGCATCCGGTACACTTCGTAGCGCAGTTCTTCCAGACTGGTCCCAATTTTGGCCGAGATAGAGGTGACCGGCAGCTCTCCGGCATACCTCTTTTTTAATCGCAGGTAGGCGTCACCGGTACCATCCTGATCAATCTTATTAGCCACGATCAGAGCCTTCTTATGCGAGAGAATAATATCCTCCCCTTCTACCGGCTTTGGATTACCAATGCCTATCCTCATTTGGGCAAGGTGTTTCGTAAGCTTCTCCGCCTGAGCCAGAGGATTACCGGCCAAGTCTATCACCAGAATCAGGGCATCAGCCCGGATAATCAGATGACGCAGCCACCATTCAACGGGCTGTTCTCCAAAGGGCGGAGTATCAATCAACTGTATCTGTATGTTCTCAAACTCCATCATTCCCGGAATAGCAGTACAG
>JAQUOC010000025.1 GCA_028717305.1 Dehalococcoidales bacterium
GGGCGATAAACCAGCTTATTACAGCGATCGCCTTGCGTTGTCTGAATTTTTCCACAAAAGAAATGGCGGGTAGCTGTAGTATTTGCATCAGGAACGGCAGCGCTGCCAAAATACCGATTTGCAGACTGTTGGCGCCCAGTGCCAGGGCGTAAGCCACCAGGAAACCGCTGGTGGTGATGCTGTTAAAACCAAGAGATGCGGTGCCTTCCAGTGTTAACCAGCGTAGACCGGAGGCTAACTCCGCCTCGGAAATGGTGGGTTTAGGCTTGAAAGTCCGGGGGAATTTCACGGGAAACAGACCTCATGGGGCTAATATTACGGTTCTCACCTCTACTTCTTCATCGAAGTAGCATATTTATGGCGGATCACACTAAGACTTGCCGGGTTTTGGCTTTCGTGTTCTACTCTTCCACCCCAACATTACCAGCAACTCTCCTACCGCAGCGTCACCCATTTCATCCTTGATCGGCATGTCAGAGTGGATCTTGTATTTATTCTGCCGGCCTACTTTAAGTTTCGTAATATATCCCTCTGCTTCAAGGTCCATGATGATCCTGTGGGCAGTTCGTTCTGTTACTCCGATATTGTCTCCGATTTCTCGGGCGGTAAGATTCGGGTGCTTGGCAATGGTCGCTAAGACCAGTCCGTGATTGGTGATAAAAGTCCAATCGCCCATTTCAAACCTCCTCAAAACAATTTCTAAAATTCCCTAAAAAAATACTTGACAAAGTCCCTAAAATATTTATAATTCTATTCCAGATATGTATTTCTAGTCTTTCATATGTTGTATTATGTTACCAGAAAAGCGAGGGGAAATCAATAGAGGTGACCGGCAGATCAAAGTGATAAGCTCAACTGATGGTAATAATAAGTCGGAGAAGACGAATTATACTAAATTGTATGGGGGATTAGTTGAAGCACCTGCATTTGAGAAAAAATAGCGAATCGAGGTCATTACCGGATGCGGTGCAAAAATATCTTAGGCGGCAATTTATGCTTCAGAACGAATATGTTGAAAGGCTCAGGTGTTTTGAGATGGATGGCATCTTCCGCGAGCGGCCAGTAAGGCGTATCCGTGTCTTTAACCCTATCTTGGCTAAGAAGAGTCGATTAGCTATTCGTACTAATTCAGACCTGGAGCTTCATCCTGAGGTACTGGTCTTTGAGGGGCATATTGATGCGGAGGATAAAATCTACTTTGCTGACCGGCGAGCGATGATGCGTAAGACGGAGGAATCATAGGCAGTACCGGTGGAATACCAGCGTTATTTAAGTATTTTACCATTATAGAAAGGGAAAAAGGAGATAAGAAACAGAGTGAACACATCAGCAAGGGCTATTAAAGAACGGTCGGTAGTCCGAGGTAAAGAAAGATCGGATAGAGCGGAAAATAGCGGGGGTGTCGTCGAAGACGAACCTCCGGGTAAAGCCGATCCCTTCGGCGATTGCGCAGAGGAACCCCCAAGTAAGACCGCCACCAACAGAGGCAGGTTTTTCGGTAATGTACCGGACAGTAACTGGAACGACTGGAGGTGGCATTTTCGTAACCGCATCACTACTGTTGATAAGCTAGCTGGATTTATCCCGCTGTCCAGTAGTGAGAAGGCTCAGATCAAGCTGGTCACCATGAAGTACCCTCTTTCCGTGACCCCTTATTATCTCTCACTGATCGACCCTGACGATCCGGATGACCCGGTTAGGAAACAGTCGATACCATCCATCCTGGAGATCACTATGGGGATGGTGGGTCTGGAAGACCCTCTTGATGAGATGAGAGATTCGGTAGTGCCCGGTCTGGTTCACCGCTACCCCGACCGGGTCTTGATGGTGCTTACCGATATCTGCCCTATGCTCTGCCGGCACTGTACCCGTAAGCGGGAGTGGCGCAACGGTGGTTGGGTACGGAATCCCGCCGAGATTGAAGCCATGCTTGACTATATTCGCCACCATAAAGCCGTCAGGGATGTCATCATATCCGGTGGTGATCCCTTGACGCTTTCCACGCCTCATTTGGAGGGGGTTATCTCCAGAATCAGGGCTATAGAGCATGTGGAGATCATCCGTATCGGAACTAGATTTCCGGTGGTGCTCCCGCAGCGTATCGACGATGAGTTGTGTACTATGCTGTCCCGGTACAGTCCGATATGGCTCAACACGCATTTCAATCACTATCAGGAAATTACCCCGGAAGCGGCGGCGGCCTGTGACCGGTTACTCCGTAGCGGCATTCCGGTCAACAACCAGTCGGTGCTCCTGCGCGGAGTGAATGACAGTGTGGCGGCTCAGATGAAGCTGTGCCACGGGCTGCTCAGAATCAAGGTGCGTCCCTACTATCTGTTCCAGTGTGACGAGGTGCAGGGTACCGAACACCTGCGCACTACGGTTGATGCCGGGATCAGCATTATCGAAGGGCTACGAGGGCACACCTCGGGGCTGGCGGTCCCTAACTTTGTGATCGATCTGCCTCATGGTGGTGGCAAGGTACCTGTGCAACCGGACTATGTCCTGGCAAAGAAGAAGGGAGAGCTGCTGATCAGAAACTACGAAAAACGCCTCTTCCGCTACCGAAATATGAAAGTATCGTTAGAGCCGGAGCCGGCACCGGAGGTAGTAAGCTCTTTAAGCAGTTCTGATTCCGGTCTGCTGGTAGAAACGGGGGCCTGATCCGGGGAGCTAACGATGCGTATTGGTCTGGCCTATGATCTTAAAGATGTTATCAGCCCGGAGGCAGGTGGCCCCGAGGATGCCCTGGAAGAGTATGATTCCGGAGAGACGATTGAGCTGATTAGCATGGCACTTAAATCAGCCGGTCATTCGGTAGTCAATATGGGCGGGGGATCTGATTTTCTTCTTAATATCCTCAGGGAAAAAGTTGACCTGGTCTTCAACATAGCTGAGGGGAGGGGTAACTACCGGAGCCGGGAGGCCCAGGTGCCCTCCATTCTGGAGATGCTGGATATCCCATACTCCGGTTCTGATCCTCAGTGTCTGGCGATTTGCCTCGATAAGCCCCTGACCAAGCAGTTGGTTAAAGCAGCCGGTATCGCTACTCCGGCCTGGCATGTTATTGATACTCCGGAGCAGCTCTCAGAAACATCCTGGGACGGACTAGTCTACCCGGCGATTATCAAGCCAGCTTACGAGGGTTCAAGTAAGGGTATTCATGCTAGCTCTCTGGTAAGCAACCCGGAGGAAGCAGTTGAGGTGGTAGGGCGTTTTCTTAAATGCTATCGGCAGCCGATGATGGCGGAGGAGTTTATTGCCGGGGATGAGGTCACTGTAGGTGTGGTCGGTAATACGCCGCCCTCAGTACTGGGTATGATGAGGATAGTTCCCAAGAAAAAGGTTGACCATTTTGTCTACTCACTTGAGGTGAAGCGTGACTACCTCAAGCTGGTTGACTACGAGTGCCCGGCCCGTCTCGAAGAAGATGTCTTAGCGCAGATAGCGGCATCCAGCCTAAAAGCCTTTACCGTACTGGGGTGCCGGGACTTTGCCCGGTTGGACTTCAGAGTTGGCCCGGATAGAATACCATATTTTATCGAGGTAAACCCTCTGCCCGGGCTTGGTACATATAGCGACCTGATTATCATGGCACTCAAGCTGGGCTGGCGTTATGAAGAGCTCATCAACACTATACTCAGGGCGGTGGTAAAGAGATATCCGCAGTTCGTGCTGGCTCGGTGAGAGGGTATGGTATCAAGGAGACGTATTGCAGTTGTCTATAATGAGCCTTCCCCCTCACGTTACGATACCACCGGGGAAGAAAAAGCTGCTCTGGGTGTTCTGGAGTCGGTAGAGGCGGTCAGCCGCGCTCTCCTTGAAATTGGCTATGACACCATCAATATTCCGCTGGCCTCGCCTATCGAGTCAGCCCGGAAAAAGCTCAAGCCCTTGAAGGTGGATCTGGTCTTCAATCTCTTCGAAGGTTTTTGCGGCCAGCCGGAGACCGAAGCGATGGTGCCCGATTTTTTAACCGGGCTTGGGATAGCTTACACCGGCTGTCCGGCGAGTGCGCTGAAAGTAGCCCTGGATAAGGCTAAGTCCAAGCAGGTTATGAGAGCGGCCGGAATCAAAACGCCCGATTTCCAACTGCTTACTTCCGAGACTCTCTCCCGGTTTAACCTGAGTTATCCCTGTATCGTAAAGCCCCGCAGTGAGGATGCGAGCCACGGTTTATCTCCAGCCAGCGTGGTGAGTGACCTTAGGTCACTGGCGGGTCAGGTTAGCAAGGTCTGTCAGTTCTATGGTGGCGAAGCACTGGTGGAAGAGTTTATTGATGGTCGGGAGTTTAATGTTACCGTTCTCGGTAATGGTGATGGAGTCGTACTACCCGTTTCGGAAATCGTCTACTCACTGCCTCCGGATATGCCTCGAATTCTTACCTTCGCTGCTAAATGGGAGCCGGAAAGCCGCTACTTCAAGGAAACGAAGAATACCTGTCCCGCTCAAATCCCACCTGCCACTCAGCACCATATTACCGAAACGGTACGCAGGGCTTTCTTACTAATGTGCTCCCGGGGCTATGCCAGGGTGGACATGCGTTTGGATAGAAAAGGTGAGCTTAATGTTATCGAGGTAAATCCAAACCCCGATATCTCTCCCGGTTCCGGAGCCGTGATTCAGGCTGAAGCTGCCGGGATGAACTACACCCGGTTCATAGATAAGATTACCCGGCTTGCCTTCGAGAAGGATCAGCCATGACCGTCAGTATACGACCTATGACCCGGCAGGATAAACCGGAAGTAATCAGACTGCTTAAGACTACGCCGGAGTTTGAGCCGTCTGAGGTGATGGTGGCGGAAGATGTTATCGATTGCTATCTTGAGCGACCGTCCGTGTCGGGGTACTACATTCAGGTAGCGGTAGCAGAGTCGATGGTGGCCGGCTATGTCTGCTACGGGCCGGCTCCCATGACTGAAGGCACCTGGGACCTTTACTGGGTGGCGGTCTCTGCTGGGAGGCAGGGTAGAGGTATCGGTAGCGCCCTGGTTGCCCTGGCTGAAAATGAGGTAAGAAGCACCGGGGGAAGACAGGTTCTTATTGAGACATCATCCAAGCCGGGGTATGAAAAAACGAGGCGCTTTTACTTGGGCCGTGGTTATCAGATAGCCGGCTGTATCCCTGATTTCTATGCGCCTGGGGATGACAAGCTTATACTCCGAAAACTATTGCGGTAACACCTCGGTCAGCAATCCGAAGATCAGGATTATTGATATAATAATATAGCGGCGTCGAAAAACGGCGGGGTAATAGTATGTTTAGAATTCGTAGAGTTTACGACAATGTAACTCCGTTGAACGAAGAAGCGATTAGCCAGGTTCAGGAAATCCTCCGCACCCAGTTTCCCGGTCTGTCCCGGAGGGACATTGCCAAACTACCCAAACAACTGCGCAACCCTTTGAAGTATCGCTTTCGTGCCATTCTCTTTGTGGCTGAAGACTCGAAGGATAGGGTGAAGGGTTTTGCCATTCTCTTTCACGAGCCGGTACTTAATTTTGGCTTCCTCGATTTCATATCCGCGGCCGAACGGGAGACCGGTAAGGGTATTGGCAGTGCTCTCTACGAGAGGGTGTGTGAAGAAGCCCTCTTCCTGAAAACGGTTGGGCTTTTCCTGGAGTGCCTGCCCGATGATCCCGAGCTGTCGCGTAATCCTGAAATCAGAAAACAGAATGCCGCCCGTCTGCGCTTCTATGAAAGATACGGTGCCAGGCCGATTGCCAACACTGCTTACGAAACACCCCTGGAACCC
Organism: Dehalococcoidales bacterium; assembly: GCA_028717305.1. Lineage (GTDB taxonomy): Bacteria > Chloroflexota > Dehalococcoidia > Dehalococcoidales > UBA5760 > UBA5760. Next base: position 5,753 of record JAQUOC010000025.1, read on the forward strand.
GGAGGCGATAATCCCCCTTACCTGGTTTATGATGACCTGGGCCAGGGTAGACCTCTGGGGCGGGATGAAGCACGTGCCATTGTCCGGGCAATTCTGGAACGAAAGTATCAGGGTGTCTGCCCTCAGAACTACATTGAGATGGTGGTCGAATCGTTTCAAGATGACCCGGTAAAGCTCAGAAAACCGAGGTACGTAAGAAAGAGGCCGCCGGTACCGGCCAGGATTTCCCCACCGCTTGATAAACGCATCAGGCTGGTGATCAACGACCGACACGCCATCCATCATGTCGAGGAGCGTGGCTACGTTGAATCTCCGGTAAGGATAAGCTCAATTCTGGAGGAGCTCGAGACCACCCGGCTGTTTCACAAGGTCAGCCCCCGGCACTTCGCCGAAAAACGTATCAAGGCAGTCCACCGCAGCCAGTTCGTTGACTACCTGAAGAGAGTGTGCACCAACCTCGAGCCGGACAAGTCCATTTATCCCTACGTCTTTCCGATTCGTAATGTCGCCCGGCCGCCCAAAGAGCTTTCCATTCGGGCAGGCTACTACTGCATCGATACCTTTACGCCGATAAATCGGAATGCCTATCTGGCAGCCAGGAGGGCGGTGGACTGTGCTCTAACTGCAGCGAAAGAGATTCTGGATGGGTATCGTCTGGCTTATGCCCTGGTCAGGCCGCCCGGTCACCATGCCGAAAGGCGTGCCTTCGGCGGGTTCTGCTACTTTAACTCGGCGGCCGTCGCTGCCGAGTATTTGAGTGTTCATGGTAAGGTTGCCATACTGGATATTGACTATCACCACGGCAATGGACAGCAGAATATATTCTACGAGCGTGCCGATGTCTTGACCGTATCTATTCACGGCCACCCCAATTTTGCCTATCCCTACTTCAGCGGTTTTGAAGGCGAGGAAGGTGCCGGTCCCGGCAAGGGGTATAATGTCAATATTCCTCTCCCTGAGAATGTCAGTAATGAACGCTATCTCAACGTGCTGGGTCGAGCACTGGGGCGAGTAGCCAGATTCAAACCCAAATTTCTCATCGTTACCCTTGGACTGGATACGGCCAAAGAAGACCCGACGGGTACCTGGAGCTTACAGGGCGAGGATTTCCAGACTATAGGAAAGATGATCGGCTCGCTCCATTATCCGACCATTGTCGTTCAGGAAGGAGGCTATGATACCAGGGTACTCGGTGTTAATGCCCGCCACTTTTTTGAAGGGCTCTGGGCCGGTTCTTTCACCTTACCCCCACGCTCCGGCAGGAAGAAGCCGGCGATGGAATAGTACCGGGGTGACCTGATGGGCCAGGGTAAGGTCCTGTGCTTCTGCAATTGCCGGGATGTTTATCGGATATTATTTATAGCTGGACAAATGATATATTATTATGGAACTGACGCTAAATCCTCAGGTCAATTTGTGGGGAGAACAAGGAGAAATTGCGATAGAAATAGAAGATAAGGACAAAACGAGAGAGCAACTGATAAATGAACTGGATACTCTGCGTAACAGGATTACTGCACTAGAGGTAGTAGAAATAGCGTATTTTCAGCTGGTAGGACATCTTAGTGAACGTACCAAAGAACTGACCTGTATTTATTCTGTTGCCCAGATTGTTGATCACCCGGGCTCTACTCTATCCAAGATCTATCAACAGATTGTCGAAGTGCTTCCTGCTGGATTTAAGTATCCTGCGGTTGCCCGTGCGAGGATAGAGATAGATGGCAAGGAATTCCGTTCGCTGGGCTACATCGATACGAAGTGGAAGCTGTCAACCAATATAGAAGTATACAATGTGAAAAGGGGTACTTTAGAGATCTGTTACCTGGAGAAGAAAGCGGAAAAGAGTATCGGGCCTTTTCTAAATGAAGAGTGGCTATTACTTACAGTCATTGCCGGTCGGCTGGGAAGACTGATCGAGCGCAAGGAAGCAGACTAACCCTCTTGCCAGAACCTGTGCCGGTTACAGACTGTCTCATTACCCTTACGAGTACAGTTCTTTCCGCCATGCTGTCGAACCTCAGCCTGTGGTCTAACTATACGTTAGCATACCACAGCCGGTTACATGCTTAAAGAACACGAAAACGTTATGCTCCGGTTTGTATGGAATTTGACACAGAATTGCCTTGTTGATATCCTGAATATAGGAGTGTTTTGCTCATATTAGTGGAGTTAATGAAGATATGAACCTGAAACTAGCCGGTAGACCATGGCTTTGGTTATTGGTTGGTTGCCTGCTGTCTCTCTTCTCGTTACTGCTGGTCTCGGCTAAGCCGGCCTATGGCTGAGGGTGCAGTAGCGGTGGGTCGTCGAGTTCGACGGCGGAATATTTAGATTTAGACGTTGGCCCGGCCGGCACTGGCTCAATAGTATTAAACGGCTCTTCCCTAGAATCTTATCCCGCCAGTCACAGGTTCTACGGAAGAGAGTTTGTTGATCTCGAAGCAATACCGGCTCCAGGATATTACTTTGACAACTGGAGCGGTGATTTAACCGGTACTGAGAACCCGGTATCGGTTAATGTTACTCATGATTCTCTTATCGTGGCCAACTTCTCGCCGATAGTGCACACCCTCTCTCTGGGAGTAGAAGGCAGCGGATCTATCCAGCCTGCGGTTGGAGCTTATCAGTATAATGAGGGCGATGTGGTCGCTATCAAGGCCGTTCCGGATCAGGGCTGGCAGTTTGATGGGTGGAGCGGCGGCGTAACTGCCCCCGACTTAACCGCGACGACAGTCATTGTAAGTTCGGATAAGACCGTTACCGCCGAATTTACCCCGATAATGCACGCCCTCTCTCTAGGAGTAGACGGCAGTGGATCTACTAAACCGGTGCTGGGCACCTACCGGTACCGTGAGGGTGACGTGGTTACCGTAATCGCCATTACCGGTGAGGGCTGGCGGTTTGATGGATGGAGCGGTGACGTTGCCGACTCCAAATCGGCCGTGACGACAGTCACCGTGAGTTCGAATAAGACCGTTACCGCCAACTTTACCCCGATAGTGCATACCCTCTCTCTGGAAGTAGACGGCAGTGGGTCAATCCAGCCTGCGGCGGGAATCCATGAGTACAATCAGGGTGATGTGGTCACCATCACAGCCACTCCGGGTGAGGGCTGGCAGTTTGACGGTTGGAGCGGTGATGTTACTGACTCCGAATCGGCCGTGACGACTGTCACCGTGAGTTCGGATATGACCGTTACCGCCGAGTTTTCCCCGATAGTGCACACCCTCTCTCTGGGGGTAGACGGCAGCGGGTCAATCCAGCCTGCGGCTGGGTCTCACGAGTACAATGAGGGAGATGTGGTCACCATCACAGCCACTCCAGCTGAGGGCTGGCAGTTTGACGGTTGGAGCGGTGATGTTTCTGACTCCGAATCGGCCGTGACAACTGTTACCGTGAGTTCGGATAAGACCGTTACCGCCAACTTTTCCCAGGCTGAGCCATCCTGGTGGAAGGCTCTTCATACCGTCTACGACAGAGTCCTGGCGATGTTCAGATCGCTGGGTGTTTGATTTCCGGGAATCTCAGATTGTTGAAAGGTCTCCCGGTGCACCCGGGTTGAGTGTCAAGCATTCCTTGCTTCCCGTCTCCTGCTTTGCAGCTTCAGGAAGCCGAGCGTAATCAGGAATACCCCCCCGCCGACCAGAATTATGGTGGCCCCCGAGGGCAGATCGACAGCGTAGGAAAGCCATAGTCCCCCGAAGGTAAAGCCGATCCCCAGCCCGACAGCCAGCATCATCATTTTTTTCAGATTGCTGGTGAAGCGGCGTGCCATTGCTGCCGGTATCGTCAGCAGGGCGATAATGAGAATGATGCCGACGATTCTAATCATTAGCACCACGGTCAGGGCAATCAAGCACAGCAGTGTCAGATACAGGCGTTCCACGGGCAGCCCCATCACCCTGCCGAATTCTTCATCGAACGAAAACGCGGTAAACTCTTTATAGAGAAGGCTGACTGCCAGGATTATGACCGCGTCCAGGACAACCATCAGTAACAGGTCCGAAGCGGGTACCGTTAGGATGTTGCCGAAAAGGTAGCTGAAGAGGTCCGGGGCATAGCCCGGCGTTAACGCAATGAATATTATGCCCAGCGCCATGCCTATCGACCAGAAGATGCCGATGGCGGTGTCTTCTGCCAGCCTGGTGCGGCGTACCAGGGCACCCATGCCCAGGGCTGAGGCAATGGTAAATACCAGCGCTCCGATGATGGGGTTGATGCCCATGAAATAGCCGATGCCGATACCGCCGAAGGAGGCGTGCGCAATGCCGCCGCTGATAAAGACCATCCGTTTGACTATGACATAGGTGCCGATAATGCCGCAGGCAATGGCCGCCAGCAGTCCGGCCCAGAAGGCATTCTGCATGAATTCATACTGTAATATTTCTGTCATCTGTCCCCGTGCTTCTTCAGGACGCGGTGGGGTACGCCGTGCGCTATCATCTGTATCGGGCACTGATAGGCCGCTTCCAAATCGTCGGCGCTGATTTCTTTGGTGCCGTGGTAGAAAAGGCGGCGGTTAAGGCAGGCTATCTTGTCGACGTATATCGAGACGGCGCTGATGTCGTGGGAAACTATCACTATCGTCATCTCTTTCTTCAGCCTGGCCAGCAGCTGGTAAAATCCCTCCTGCATCGCGGTGTCGACGCTGGCCATCGGCTCGTCGAGCAGCAGCAGCTTCGGCTCACCGACCAGGGCCCGTGCCACAAAGACGCGCTGCTGCTGTCCGCCGGACAACCGGCCGATCTGGCGGTCTTGGTACTCCAGCATGTCGACCGACTTGAGGGCTTTCTGCGCAGCATCGATATCCGCGGGGCGGTAGTTGTGAAACAGCCTTTTAGCGCCCAGTCTTCCCATGAGAACGACGTCCCGTACGTTTACCGGAAAGTCCCGGTCGAAGAGGCTGTACTGGGGAACGTAGCCGATCAGCCCGCGAACATTAACGTCGGATGAAGGCTTGCCCATCACCCTAACCCTGCCGCGATCGGGGTCTATCAACCCCAGCACGGTTCGCAGCAGAGTCGTCTTGCCCCCGCCGTTAGGTCCGATGATGCCGAGGAAATCGCGGTGATACAGCGACAGGTTGACTGCCTCGAGGACAACGGTACCGTCGTATTTCACCCAGAGGTCTTCGATTTCTAAAACGACCGGCTGTGCCATGGTATTCACTCCATCGCCTGGACTAGCTCGCCCAGCAAAATGCGCAGGTTCGTTACGTAGTCTCTTGCCAGCGGGTCGATCAGGACGACCCTGCCGTCGATAGCATCGGCAATGACTTTGGCGCCGTTCGGATTGAACTGGGGCGAGGCGAAGACCACCTTAATATTGTATTCCCGGGCGTGTTCGATCAGATGGGCCAATCCGGCCGGCGTCGGCTCCTTGCCCTCGTCTTCAATCGGCAGCATGGTGAGGCCGTAATCCCGGGCGAAATAACCGAATGAGGGGTGGTAGACCATGAACATGCGGTTTTCCACTCCGGATAGGCCTTCGGTTATATCCTGGTCCAGTTGTATCAGTTCCTGCAGGTAGGCATCGCGGTTTTGCTCGTAGTAGTCGCGGTTATCCGGGTCGACTGCTATCAGACCGAGGGCGATATTCTGCACCATGACCTGGGCGTTGCGCGGTGACATCCAGATGTGCGGGTCCATGCCTCCGTGCTCATGCTCCCCGCCTTCGTGCTCGGCCGCCGTTTCCTGGAGTTGAACACCTTGCGAGCAGTCGACCACTAGCATGTCCTGATTTGCGGCGCTGAGCCTGTCCATCCAGCTCAGCTCGAATTCCACTCCTGAGCCCACCTTGGCATACATCCTGGCCCGGGCCAGCTTCTCCATCTGCCCCGGCGTCGGTTCGTGGGTATGAGGACTTGCTCCCGGCGGCACCATCACGGTAACGTCGACTTTTTCCCCGCCGATCCTCTCCACGAATTCAGCCTGGGGCAGTACGGTGACCACTACTCCCAGTTCCGCTGCCGGTTCCGCATGCTTGGCGCAGGAAACGGCCGCTGCCGGCAATGATGCCGTCAACAGCGCTGCCAGTATCAGGGGAAACACCTTCCCGCGGGTTCCCTGCATCTTATCCTGTCCTCTTGTAATCGATGATGGTTTTCAGTTGCCGCTAAAATAAGCCCCCGGTTGGCTTTGTTACTGATTCTAAGACTCGGCCGTCTGCTGGCAGTCGGGACAGATGCCGACGAATTCGAGGAGGTGTTCCTCAATCTTGAACCCGGTTCCTTCCGACAGCTTTCGCTCGATGTCGGCCAGGTCGCAGTTGCTGAAGTCGACGACCCTGTTGCACCCGGAGCACACCAGGTGGTGATGGTGCTCCAGGGGTCTCCGGACCAGGTAGCTGCGGCCGCTGCCCGCGGTATGCACTTCGCAGATCAGCCCCAGTTCGGAGAGAATATTGATGGTGCGGTAGATGGTGGTCAGGCCGATATTTTGATGTTCCTCTCTGACGCTTTGATATATTGCTTCCGGGGTAAGATGGTTGTCACTCCCCATGATTATCTTCAGCACCGCCCGCCGCTGCGGCGTCAGTTTATATCCGCGCTGCTTCATTATGCTGGAGATTTTTCTTTCCGATAATCTCATGACTATAGATGAAAACCTTTATCGTTTGTACCTGTGAACATATAGTATCAGGGTCTTTTCGCACTGTCAAATCACAGCATCATCGGATCTATAAAGCTGGCAAGTCGAAAGGGGAAGTTTGAGGGATTAAGTAGCAGTTTTGATGAATTGTATAATGTGGTTATTGGCTTCTTTTGGGACTCAGCGGCGTTGACATGTTTCTGTGAATATGAGACGATTATAGTTGCTCCGAGTGGTCGAGCTAAGTTGTGATCCTTCAGAAAAGAAGTAACCGGGTACCGCAGGGTAAACGGAAGCAACTAATCCGGAGGGTTTCAGAAGCAAAATCACTTGGAGCCTTTTTTTGTCTCTTTCTCTCCATGATGCTGCCGGGTCTGTTGTCCCAGATCTACTATCCCTACGAAGGGTAGATTCCGGTACTCTTCCTGGTAGTCCAGCCCGTAGCCGACGATGAACTCGTCGGGTATTTGAAAACCCACGTAGTCCAGGTGTATGTTGGCAATCCGGCGTGCCGGTCTGTCGAACAGTGTGCATACCTTGATGCTGGCGGGGCCTTTGGCGTTCAGGTGGTTCAGCAGGTAGCTCAGCGTCATTCCGGTATCGATGATGTCTTCTATGATCAGGACGTGTCTGCCGGTAATATTCAGGTCCAGGTCCCTGGTTATCTTGATGACGTATTCGTCCCCTCCGTAGTGGGATATGGCCATGAAGTCTATATCGAGGGGGACCGTGATCTGCCTCATCAGGTCGGCCATGAAGCAGAGAAAGCCCCGTTGAATGCCGACCATAACCGGCCGGCTTTCCGTATAGTCTGCTGATATCTGTCTGGCCAGGTCTGCCACTCTCTCCTGAATTTGCGGAGCCGAGTACAGTATGCTGCCGATCCCGCGGGCCCTGGTTTGTGCCAGCGGGCCGTGTCCGTATTTAGCTAGCAGGCGGTCGAAGTCTTTCTTGTACAGCAGGGTAATGTTGATGTCGGGATAAAGCTGCCTCAGGCGCCTTAGCTTGCGGTTCTTCTTCGTTACCAGTCTCTGCCGCATTGTGGTCAGCTCGACATAAAGATCGAGCCGGGGTAGATAGAAGTCGGGGGTGAACATCTCTACCACCTTCTCTTCTTTGCGGGTCAGAGCAAACGACCGGGGTTCGTACACCCAGTCGATGTTGTAGAAGTCCAGAATATCGGCGAACTCCTTCTCGCTGGGATGGGCGAAGTTGACCATGTTGCTTCGTTGCGACCCGCACTTGATACCTTCCGGGCCGCCCTTCGCCTGCTGCCCCCGGTCCGGCCGGTCCAGTAATTCCGTGTACAGAGCCACGCCGCTTAGCCCGGCCATAGTCTGCAGGAATTTGATGTCCTGATTGCTGAACTCGTACTGTTTCTTGGCATAAACCCGAAGACTGCCCAGGGTGAGCTCACCCCTTTTTATCGGCACGCCTATTACCGACTTAATGCCCGCCTCGGCAGCCTCCCGGGGATACTGGATGTGTTTGTCCTGACTGGAGTCGAGAATCACTACCGGTTCCCTTGAGTATACTTCGCCGAGACTGGCGTCGGAGCTGAGCAGACCCTTGTGCAGATAGGCGTGGGGTAAGCCCCAGGTAGCCCGGTGGACCAGTCTTTTGTTCTCGGGATCGAAGGTAAGCACGGATACGCCGGCCTTCATGGCCACGGCAACGCTTCTCACGATTTTCTTGAGAACGTCCCTGGGTAGTAACTCGGTGTTTACCGCCGTAACAGCTCTGCAGGCTGCTTTGTAGTAGGCTTTTTCCTTGCTTATCGCCAAGCCGGTTCCCTTCTTCCCCGTCCCCCGGGTATTTCTGTGCCGGGCATCTTCAGGCTCACCAGCGCTCC
>JAQUOC010000026.1 GCA_028717305.1 Dehalococcoidales bacterium
TGAGCTCCAGCCTGCTCAAGGAAGCCGCCCGACTGGGCGGTGATATCAGTGAACTTGTTCCCAGACACGTGGCGACAGCTCTTAAAGAGAAGTTTAGCAGCGAAGCATAGCTGTTTACGGAAAATTATAGAACATTACCAAAACAATTACTAAAGCAAGAAAGGGAGGAAAGACAGGAGGTATCTATGTCATACAAGATTACGGATGAGTGTATTAGCTGCGGAGCGTGCGAGCCGGAATGCCCCAACGAGGCAATTACCGAGGGTGAAACCATCTACGTAATAGACCCCGCGAAGTGCACCGAGTGTGTCGGTAGCCACGCAGAGTCCAAGTGCGTTGAGGTATGTCCGGTTGACGCCTGTGTACTAGACCCTGGTCATTCCGAGACTAAAGAGAAACTCCTCGAGAAGTGGCGCGGTCTGCACCCGGGTAAAGAGCCTGCCGAAGGAACCTTCTAAGCAAAAAATAGCGGTGAAAATACTCCATCGGCTGGGTTTTTTGATCCAGCGGGAGTCAATCGTTAATATCTCGGTACGGCGACTTTTACTGTCCGTGGAACCGGTTAATCGAAGAAAGACCGTACCGAGTCGAAATCTTGGGGTAGTAGAGCCAGCACCCTGGGGAAGGTGTCCAGTAGTATCGGAGCAATGTTCGACTGGTCAACGGCCCCCGGGGTGCCGATATACTTGACCCAAACTGCCAGAATGGCACCGCAGAACATAGCCCCGAGGATAAAGCCGAGGGTAGCACCGACCAGACGATTGGCCCATCCCATCATCATCGCCGAGGCAGCTGTCTCCAGTAGGCGTGCCAGTAGTGCTGCAATAACCATTATACTGATAAATATGATGGCAAAGGCGGCTATCTTTGCCCAGGTAGGCGAGGAGATAAACGTCAGGTACTGAGAAAAGGAGGCGTAGTAGCGTCCCGCCACGACTATGCCGACTATCAGCCCGGCCAGGGTCAGTGCCATCTTGATAATCCCTTTTCTCAGGCCGATAAAGGCGCTAATCCCAATCACGACAATAAGAACGATATCAAGCCAGTTCATAGCAACGCGCCTGTTTTTGCCTTATTTTAATCACCCGTAGTGAAGGGCGTCAATTGGATTCAGTCTGGCTGCTCTTATTGCCGGATATATTCCGGAGACAATGCCGATGACAATGGCAACCGATATGGCCAGGACAACTATATCCGGGGCAACCACAGCGGGAATGTTGGTACCGGAGATAGTTATACTAGAGGCAATACGTGACATGAACCAGCCGCAAACGATGCCGATGCTGCTACCGACCAGACTTATCACTGCCGACTCTAAAAGAAACTGAACCAGGATATCCCGCCGTTTGGCTCCCAGCGCCTTACGGATGCCTATCTCGCGGGTCCGCTCGGTTACCGAGACCAGCATAATGTTCATAATGCCGATGCCGCCGACGAGCAGAGATATCCCGGCAATAGCCCCCAGGAATATGGTGAATACCCCGGTTACCTGCGTGAGCATTGATGATACCTGCTCCTGGCTGACGATGACAAAGTCATCCTTCTCATCGGAATCGATGCGGTGGCGCTTTCTTAAGACGGTTTCAATATCTTCAATTGCCCCGTTGATAGAATCAGAGCTGGCGAGTTGGACCGAGATTGACTCGACGGCATCCTCACCGCTGGTGGTTTGCTGGGCAAAGATCTTGGTCTGGAAGGTTGTTATCGGAATTATGGCGATATCGTCCATATTGATCCCCATAACTGCTCCGCCCTTGGACTCAAGGATACCAACCACGGTAAAACGCTTCCCCTTGATTTTAATTCTCTCGCCGAGCGGGTCGGCCGAGCCAAAGAGCTCTTTTGCCGCGTTGTCACCGAGCACGACCACCGTGTCCCGCTTGGCTACACTGCGATCGGTGAAAAACTGGCCACGGGCCAGCGTATAATTACTGGTCTGTTGAACAGCGGGAGTACTGCCCTCAATCATTGCGGCAAAGCTCTTGTTACCGGCTATCAACTCGGCATAGTTAGTGTTGCTCGGAGCGACGGCTACCACCGAGGGAATATCGGCCAGCGCCTCGGCATCATCCATGGTAAGACTTTGTGTGGCGAATTCAGGCGACAGCCCGGCAAAGCCCGGGGCGTCGGGATTATGCGGCTGCACCCAAACGACATTGGAGCCCAGGTCCTCGAAGGTAGAGGTAATCATCGTCTCGGCACCTCTGCCGATTGACATCAGCCCGATAACAGCAGCAACCCCGATTACCATACCGAGCATGGTCAACCCGGAGCGCAGCTTATTGGCGGCCAGTGATTTCAGAGCAGAGGCCAGTGAGTCCCTGAATTTCATAAGCTGACTATCTCCCCGTCAGAAATCCGAACGATGCGCTGCGCCTGCGCAGCGATATCCGACTCATGGGTAATCAGGATTATCGTCTTGCCTTCTCGATGCAGGTCATGAAAAATACCCATGATGTCAGCGCTCGATTTGCTGTCGAGATTACCGGTAGGTTCATCGGCCAGAATAATCGGCGGGTTATTAATCATCGCCCGGGCAATGGCTACCCGCTGCTGCTCGCCACCGGACATTTCGGTAGGTTTATGGTCAACCCTCTTACTCAAACCCACCCGTTGCAGAGAATCGATAGCACGCTGCCGCCGGTTATGAGCACCGCCGCTATATATAAGAGGGAGCTCCACATTGGATAGAGCGGTAGCGCGCGGCAGTAGGTTGAAGTCCTGGAAGACAAAGCCTATCTTCTTATTTCTCACCTCGGCCAACTGGTTATCACTAAGCTGGCTGACATTTACCCCTTCGAAGAAGTAGCTGCCCGAGGTGGGCTTATCGAGGCAACCGATTACATTCAGCATGGTGGACTTGCCGGAGCCCGAGGCGCCGATAATGGACACCATCTCCCCCGCATCTACGGAGAGGCTGACTCCCCTCAGGGCATGAACCTCTACCTTACCCATACGGTAGACCTTGGTCACCTTATCAAGCTCGATCATACTGCGGGACATATCCTCATCCAATCGGTCCGGTCTTAGCCGAAGAAACCTAATCCCTCCGATTCCGAGCTGGTCTTGACCGAGACAACCACTACCTCTCCTTCGGCAAGCCCTTCCTTAATCTCAGTCTGAAAGCCGTCGCTGATGCCGATAACTACCGGCCGCTCCTCAATCTGCTCGTCAACAATCACGTAGACCACCGGGCCGCCCTCGCTGTAGCTGATTGCCCGGTCGGGTACCAGCAGGACATCACTTCGTTCCGTGCTGACGGTATCGGCGGTGGCACTCATGCCAACCCTGAGCTTTGTTCCTTCGGGGACATCAAAGCTGACCCGGGCGTTGTAAAGCACCACACCGGCCTCTATGATCGGTACGGAAGAGACGGAGGTAACCGTACCCTCAAGCTGAAGGGACGGCAGGGCATCAACGCTGACAATTGCCCGCTGTCCCGTTTCAACGGCGGGGATGTCTATCTCATCCAGCTCAATCACCAGCTCCATAGTTTCGGTATCGAGCAGCCGGACTACCGGCATCGCCGATACGGAGGCGGGTGGGATAACATCCCCTACCTCAACATTAACACCAGCTACTACTCCGTCAAAGGGGGCATTCATGACCTCTATTTGCAGTGCATCCTTTGCCTCATCCAGGGCCTGCTCGGCAGCCTGGACCTGCTTTTCCATTATCTCCACCAGTTCCTCATCCGGCTCTTCCTGCATCTCCTCCAGCTTGTCCTCGGCTAAAGTCAGCTGTGTTTCAGCCTTAAATACCTCCATCTGCCACTGCATAACCTCCCACTCACCACCGTGTTTCATAACGTAGCGCAGCATATCCTCGGTCAGCTTCAGCCAGTCCTCGGCATCATCAACCTCCTGCTCAGCATCATCGAGTTCATCCTCGGTGTAGGGATTTACCGTCTGATCCAGTTCGTACTCCGCCTGCAACAGGGCAGCCTCGGCCCGGGTTACCGCCAGGACAAGCGCATCCTCATCAAGGGGGTACAGTGTCACCAGGGGCTGGCCTCGATTGACCTCATCACCATTCTCAACATAAACCTTGCCTATCCTGCCGCCGCCATCAAAAGTCAATACCACCTCATCGGATGTCCCGATAAAGCCGCTGCCGCTGACGCTGATGGTGAGATTACCCCGGACCACCTCGACCAGTTGCCGGTTAGCATCTTCCCCTTCACTACCACCTCCACCCGGTATGCAGCCCGCAGCACCAGCCAGAGACAAACACAGCAGGGTAAACATTATCTTCGTACGTTTCACCTGACTAACTCCTCCTTTTTCTTCCGGCTGCCTTTGGGCTATGCTCGTCCATCAGCTTCTCGAAACCGGCCATATGTCTGCTCATTTCCATTAATACCTGCTCCAGGGCTTCGACCTTGACCAGCGCCAGCACCTGGTCGTGGAGAACCTTGAAGACCAGCAGCGTATCTCCGCCCTCAATGCCTATCTCCCTGCGGGCATTGGCCGGTATGACCACCTGCCCCCTGGGATTGACCGTTATCGAACCCAGGCACTTATACTCAGGAGAAACGTGTTCGATATCCATAATACCCCCTTTGATGTAGAAGTAGTAAATGTACGAATATTCATAATTATAGTACTTTGAGGATGATTCCACAAGTTAACGGGGCGCAGGAAACGAGCAGGAAAATGAAACGGCGCAACAGGTGCGGTGAGCTATCACACAGGTCAGTTTGAATCAAGAAGGCTATTTGGCGGAACTGCCCAGTTCCTTAGCCCGCTGGTAGGCTGCCTTAACCGCCCGGCTGATAAGCTCGATGAAACGCCCCTCCTCCAGACGGGCCAGCGCTGCGGCAGTGGTACCACCGGGAGAGGTGACCATCCGGCGCAGTTCGGCGGGCGACCTATCCGAACTCTGCATAAATCGCACCGAACCCAGGATTGTCTCGAGGGCAAGCGCTCTTGCCATATCGCCGGGGAGCCCGATATCTACAGCGGCGCTGGTCAGCGCCTCGGCAAAGAGGAAGACGTAGGCGGGACCGCTGCCGCTCACCGCCGTCGCCATATCGAGGTACCGCTCGTCGGCAACATAGACCTGCCTGCCCATCACATCAAGGATAGCCGCGACCTGAGCCCGCTGCTCCTTACTCACCCCTGCAGTGGCTGTCCAGACACTGATTCCCTCACCGATCCGGGCCGGAGTATTGGGCATGACCCGGGCAACACAGTCGTAACCAAGCCCGCGGCACAGAGCACCAATGGTGGCGCCAGCGACAATGGACAGCACCAGCTGTGATGCATCAAGACCGCCGTTGATCTCACTCATTACTTGGGCAACCTGCTGCGGCTTCACCGCCAGCACCACCACTTCACTTCCGGATACCGCCCGACGGTTATCACCCGTGACAGTAATGCCATACTTTCGTTTGAGATCCTGGCGGCGGGACTCGCTGATATCGCTGACAGTAACATTATCCATTGTGCTGAGTCCCTTCTCCAGGATAGCAGCCAGCATTGCTTCCCCCATATTACCGCCACCGATGAAAGCTAGCCTCATATCGCTATCCTTATCCTCATCTCAGCACCAGGTTGACCAGCCTGCCGGGGATATATACCGTCTTGAGCAATTCCCTGCCCTCAAGGTATGCCTTTACCCGCGGGCTCGTCATCGCCAGGATCTTAGCCTCCGCCTCGGTAATGGACACCGGGACGGTAATCTTATCGCGCAGCTTGCCGTTGACCTGGACAACCAGAGTAACCTCTTCATCACGGGCCAGTTCTTCGCTCCACTTAGGCCAGGACTGGTTATGAATGCTATAGGGATACCCCAGCCGCTGCCACAGCTCCTCGGTCAGGTGAGGAGCGGTGGGAGCTAAGAGCAGCAGGAGGATCCGGACAGCTTCCGACCAGGCTGATGGGGCAACTGCCCCGGCCTCCATTATCCGGCTCAGGTGGTTGGTAAACTCCATCAAGGAGGATACCATGGTGTTCAGGTGAATCCGCTCCAGGTCAATGGTTACCTTTCTGATAGTCTGATGGGTGATGCGGGCGAGTTCCTCCTCCGCATTCTCCCCGTCAGCTTTGGACCTGCCGCAGTAGTGATACTCCTTAAGCACCAGGCTCCACAGCCGGTTAAGCCAGCGGCTGATGCCGCTGATGCCGCTGTCATCCCAATCGCCGCCCTGCTCCCACGGAGCGAGGAACATCAGATAAGCACGGACGGTATCAGCCCCCAGGCGGGAAACGTAATCATCAGGGTTGACCACGTTGCCCCGTGATTTACTCATCTTATGATGACTGGCGATAATTGTGCCCTGGTTAAAGAGGCGCCTGAACGGCTCGGAGAAATCAACCAGTCCCATATCTCGAAGCGCCTTGACAAAGAAGCGGGCATAGAAAAGATGCATCACGGCATGCTCGGCGCCACCGGTATACAAATCGACCGGCAGCCAGTAGCCGACCTTATCGCTGGCAAAGGGAGCTGTGTCGTCATGGGGGCTGGCATAGCGCAGAAAGTACCACGAGGAGCACATAAAGGTGTCCATGGTATCGGTCTCCCGCCGGGCCGGAGCTGAGCAGCGGGGGCAGGTGGTATGGATAAATTCCTGGCAATACTTTAACGGTGATTCACCGGTAGGCTTGAACTCGGCGTTCTCCGGCAACAGGACGGGCAGGTCTTCCTCCGGAACAGGCACTATACCACATCGCTCACAGTAGATAATGGGAATAGGCGCCCCCCAGTAGCGCTGCCGTGAAATAAGCCAGTCGCGCAGCCGGTAGGTTATCGCCCTCTTTCCCCATCCCTTTTCCTCCAGAAAATCACAGACGGCCTGTTTACCCTGGTCGCCATAGAGGCCGTCGAACCGCCCCGAATTGACCATAGCACCCGACTCGGTGTAGGCAGCAGTCGGCTCTTCACCCTGCCAGTCGGCCGCAGCGATGACCACCTTTATCGGCAGGTGATATTTCCTAGCAAAGGCAAAATCACGCTCATCATGGGCCGGGACTGCCATTACGGCACCGGTGCCATAGCTCATCAGGACGTAGTCAGCAATCCAGATAGGCACCTTTTCACCGTTAAGCCTGTTTACGGCATAAGCCCCGATGAAGATGCCTTCCTTCTCTTTTTCCGTGGAAAGCCGTTCTATCTCACTCGCGCGCCGCGAGCTGTCGATATATGCTTCAACCTCAGCCCTCTTTTCCGCCGAGGTCAGTAGAGCCACCAGGGGATGCTCGGGAGCCAGTACCATAAAGGTGACCCCGAAGACAGTATCGGGGCGGGTGGTAAACACCCGAATCTCTTTCTCCTCTACACCGGGATAGTCGAGGGCAAAGGAAATCTCGGCACCGGTGCTTTTCCCCACCCAGTTCCGCTGCATTATCTTTATCCGCTCGGGCCAGTCAATACCGTCATGGAGCATCAGCTCGTCGGCATATCTGGTAATTCGGAAGAACCACTGCTCTAGGTCACGCCGGACGACGACCGTCTCGCAACGCTCACAAAAACCGCTTACCACCTGCTCATTAGCCAGTACCGTTTGACAGCATGGACACCAGTTGACCGGCGCCCTGCCTCGATAGGCCAGACCGGCCTGGTAGAGCTTCAGGAAAAACCACTGCGTCCAACGGTAGTATTCCGGAAGGCAGGTAATGATTTCCCGGCTCCAGTCGTAGATGGCGCCGATACTTTCCAGCTGGCGGCGCATATTGTCCACATTGCACATTGTCCAGGTGAAGGGGTGGATACCGCGGCTGATCGCCGCATTCTCTGCAGGCAGTCCGAAGGCGTCGAAACCCACCGGATGGAGCACATTATAGCCCCGCATTCGTTGAAAGCGGGCGTGAACGTCAGAGGGAGCCATTGCATACCAGTGCCCGATATGGAGGTCCCCGGAGGTGTAGGGGAACATCGTCAGCGCATACCACTTAGGCTTGGTGCTATCCTCGGTAACCTGATAGAGCCTATCCTCAGCCCATCTCTGCCGCCACTTCTTTTCTATCTCAGGGGGGTTATAGCTATCAATCAATCCGTTCTCCCATCTGAATGAAAGCCCTCCGCCAAAGGACGCCGCCAGCGAAGAGCCGAACTGCTTTATTTTAGCAATAAAGGGTGAAGTGTGCAAAAGAAGGACCCCGGGGGTATGCTAATACCTGCTAAATGCAGATATCGATGAGTTGTATCCCGCTCTCCGGTAGTATAGACTAGTGAGAGGCACCTGGAACAACGGGAAAGGGAGAGTACGGATAAGGGAAATGGCGGATAAGACCAGGGTTGACAGGACTCTTGACGTCAGGGGTGAGATTTGCCCCAATCCGGACATAAAGGTCAGGGCGGCACTGGAGAAGATGGGGCAGGGGCAGGTTCTGGAAGTCTTGCTTGACTACCCGCTGTCGGTAGAGCGTGTACCCCGTAACGCGGAGAAAAGGCAACACCGGGTCATAATGATAGAGCGGACATCAGGAGCGGAGCACAGGATATTAATTGAGGCCAAGGCAAACCGGCAGTAAATCATTGCGGCCTACTAAGGTGCGATAACCAAATCTACTCGTGCCAGCGGGTCTACCCGCCGCCTCGTTTCTCAACATAGCTTACCGGTGCCAGCGACATACCTCCGTCGACGATAATCGTCTGGCCTCTGATCATGAAAGACTCGCAGCTGCAGAGGAAAGCCACCACGCCGGCGACATCTTCAGGACTGACCAACCTGCCCGCCGGAGTCGTCGGCAAGACAGAGTCGTTCCCCGACAGCGCCGCTTTTAGATAGAGCAGGCCGGCCCCGGTCTCAATAAGCGAAGCGCCTACCGCATTAACACAGATATCCTTCGGAGCCAGCTCCACCGCCAGGTAGCGCACCAGGGCCTCAAGGGTCGCCTTCGATACCCCGATGGCAATGTAGCCGGGCCAGACCAGCTTCGAACCCAGACTGGTGATGGCCACTATTTTACCACCCCTCCCCTCCATCAGCCCGGCCGCCCGCTGCGCACCGAGCAGAAACGCCCTGGCATTGATGTCCATCGTCCAGCCCCATACCTTGGCATCCAGATTCAGAGCAGAACGAGGCAGACCGGAGGCAGCGTTGCTGACGAATATGTCCAGCCGGCCAAAGCTCTCCGCAACGGCATCGAACATCTCATCGAGCTTCTCCGGCTCGCCGACATTGGCCCGGATGACACTGGCCTTCACGCCCAGCTTCTCAATATCCCGGGCCGTTTGCTCGGCAGCCTCGCGCCGGCGGAAGTAGTTGACAATAACATCGGCACCCTCCCGGGCCAGCCTCAGGGCTATCGCCCTGCCAATGCCACGGGAGCTGCCGGTTACCAGGGCAACCTTACCTTTAAGCATCAATTTCTAAGCCTCCTTTTCCGGGAAATCTGTGGCTGCGATATCCGGCAGACCAGCAAAGCAAAGTCTCTAGCTGGTGCACGTAGAGTATCCTATTATACCTTTATGAATCATCTCCTGTCATTACTCACTCGACCTACCCCTGAAACCAGACTGAGGGATAGCCTGAGGCAGTAAAATCACCTCCAAAAAGAAAAGATTTGAGAGGTAGGGGGGTAAATCATGTATACTTATAGCGGATAGCATGAATCAGAAAGATTACTACAATATTCTGGGTGTGGACAAGAGCGCCAGCCAGAAATCTATAAAAGAAGCCTACCGGAAGCTCGCCTTCCAGTATCATCCCGACAAGAACAAGGACGACCCGGCAGCGACCAACAAGATGAAGGAAATCAACGAGGCCTATGCCGTTCTCTCCGATGTTTCCAAGAGAAGGGAATACGACCTCTTAAGGTCTCAGTACGGACCGTCTGCCTACGATAGATTCAGACAGAGCCATACCACCGAGGACATATTCAGGGGTTCAGACATCAACCAGATTTTCGAGGAGTTTGCCCGGATATTCGGCTTTCGAAGCTCGGGCGATGTTTTCCGGGAATCTTACGGTAATGAATACTGGGGGTTCGACCCCAGGACCGGGGCAGGATCCAATAAGAATCATGCATCCAGTTACCATGGCCAGATGTCGGAATCATCTTCCCCCGGGTTTATGGGCAAGCTTGTCAAGTTCTTCCTGAAAAAGGTTGTCGGTGTGGAGCTGCCGGAAAGAGGTGAGAACTTTTACGATACGATCACACTGAGCCCCGAGAGGGTCCGGGGTGGTACCGAAGTGGAGTACTCATATCAGAGACGGGGTAAGACCAGAAACCTCATGGTAAAGATTCCGCCCGGGATAAGAGACGGCCAGCGTATAAGGCTGAAGGGCATGGGGTCTCCCGGAGAGGCCGGCGGTGCACCCGGCGATCTCTACCTGCAGGTGAAAATAAAAAGACCCTGGACCCAAAGGGTGAGGGACTTTTTCAACAAGATGTAGGGGCTCTCGCTGCCAGCGAAGGAGCGGATAAAAGAGCCCCCGAAGTTCGGGGGCTTTTCTTTTTATAGCATTATTTACCCTTACAGTAAGTTTTACCTCATTGAACAAAAAGCCATCCCGAATGCTTTTCGATTACCACTATTTGCCGGCATTAATTGAACTGAGCAAGCGACGGACATCGTTTTCTACTTGATTCAGGTCTTCTTTGTTGGGACGCCCTCGTATATCTCCCAGGCATCCCTCGGTGCTACGGTCTTCACGGCCGTGATACTCTCCTATGGTATACCACTCCTCGATGACATCGAAACCCAGATGTTCAAAGAATTGCCCCATATATTTACAGACAGGAGTAGCTTCCCTTAATCCCGTGTGAGGTCCAGAGTAGGTACAGAACACTACTGCCCGCTTACCGGGGAGCTTAGGTGCGCATAATTTAATGTCACCCCGGCTGTCATGCAGCTTCATTTTGTTCTTTATGAAACGTTGTATCGCGTCAGGCGGCAGCCACATGTACGAAGGCGCACCTAGAAAAACAAGATCATAGTCATAAAGTTCCACGTCTTCTGCTTCTTCAACCTTCATTATGATTGATGTTATGTTTTGACGCTCTAACGTATTATGGATTGTTCTGGCTACCTTTTCGGTATTCCCAGTACCCGACCAGTATATGATCAGGGCGCGAAACCTCCGTCTGATATCAGGTTCGTCTTGCATCTGTCGTATGGCCCCCTTTATCATTACACCGCATTGATAAGATTAGCAGTCTGGCTAATCCTTCAGGGTTTGTCCTGATTATGCCACTAGCTATAGCTTAACATCAACCAATTTAGCATCTATCCAACAAAAGCTGGCTAAAGTATCCTGCCTGCATACTCCATCGAGAAGTATAACTCAGTCACACTTCGATACGGCTATGACAGACCAATTAGAAATACTCTCCCATAAATAGCAAAGTGGAACTCCAATAACCGACGCACCAAAGTTCAGGTCAGCCTGCTTAAGGTGATACAATAGGGCTGGCAATAGAACACGGGAGCAATAAGCTTGGACGACAAGAGCCTCAGGATACTGGAGTTCCACCGTATCAGGGAAATCATCAGCGGGTTTACCAGCTTCTCGGCAAGCCGTGAGCTGGTAAACGGACTTATGCCGGTTACGGACTACGCGGTAATCCATCTTTCCCTAAAGCAGTCGGCGGAGGCGCGCCGTCTCCTCTCCCTGGAACCGGGATTTTCTATCGGCGGAGTCACCGACATCCGGGAAAGAGCAAGGATGGCAGTCCTGGGCAGAATCCTTGAGCCAGCGGAACTGTTGGAAGTCCGCTGTACGCTTGAGGCAACCCGTAAGCTGCGTAGTAGCCTTACCGGGCTGTCCGAGGAACTGCCCCTGCTCTGGGCCATCGCCGGGGATATTACCGCTCTGCCCGGGCTCGAGGAGTCCATCAACCGCTGCATCTCACCCACCGCCGAGCTGCTGGACTCGGCTTCACCGGCCCTGGCCGCGATAAGGCGCCGCTTAAAGGAACTGCGGAATCATTTACTGGACCGCCTGCACTCAATAATCAACTCGCCCAGAGGCCAGAGGATGGTCCAGGAGCCGATAGTCACCGAGCGGGAGGGCAGGTATGTCATCCCTATCAAAATCGAGACCCGTAAGGAAATCAAGGGTATCGTGCACGACATCTCCAATAGCGGGGCGACTCTCTTTATCGAACCATGGTCCACCCTGACGATGGGTAACGAGCTTCGCGAGCTCGCTATCCAGGAAAGGCGCGAGATAGATAAGATACTGACCGCCTTGAGCGCCAGAGTAGCGGAGCATGAAGCTGAAATCTCACGGAATATCGCCCTGGTCGCCGAGCTGGATCTGGCGCTGGCCAAGGCAAGGTATGCCGGGAAATTCGGGGCCAGCGAGCCGGTAGTCATCCCTCCCGGTGAGAATCCGGCGGGGGACGCAAGGCTGAAACTGGTCGCCGCCAGGCACCCTCTGCTCGGAGAAGGAGCGGTGCCGATGACACTGGAGATGGGTCGGGACTTCTCCATACTGGTTATCACCGGTCCGAATACCGGAGGCAAGACGGTAGCCCTGAAGACCATCGGCCTGCTCAGCTTGATGATGCAGGCTGGCTTACCAATCCCAGCGTCTGAAGAAAGCCACCTCCCCGTCTTCGACGGCATCTTTGCCGATATCGGCGATGAGCAGAGCATTGAACAGACGCTTTCCACCTTCAGCTGGCACATCGGCAACATTATCCGCATCATTAACAGTGCCACCGAAAACAGCCTGGTGCTCCTCGATGAGCTGGGCATAAGTACCGACCCGGCCGAAGGTTCCGCCCTGGCCCGTTCCATCCTGCTCCATTTCCTCTCTCTGGGAACGATTACCGTAGCCACCACCCACTACAGCGACCTCAAGGCATTCGCCCACACCACAGATGGCTTTAAGAACGCCTCTCTCGACTTCGACCCAGTTACTCTTGAACCGACCTACCACCTGTCGGTGGGCACACCGGGCGGCAGCAACGCCCTGGCCACCGCTGCCCGACTGGGGCTGGACGCCGGGATCATCGCCAGGGCAAGAGAGATGACGGCAAAGGGCTCCCAGGAACTGGAGGCACTGCTTGCCGACCTGATGAACGAGAGACAGAGGTTTTCCTCTCTATGCGATGGTCTGGAAAAGCAGCGGGCCGAGCTGGAGAAACAGAACGCGGAGCTTGGCGGTGAGCTCAAACGGCTGCAGGCGGAAGAGCAAAGGATTATTCAGGAAGCCCGGGACGGGATTGTCAAGCAGGCTGCCGAGCTACACCGGGAAATCCAACAGGCAGCATCGGAACTGCGCCGGGAAAAGAAGAGAGAAGTGGTTGAGCGGAGCAAACAGGCTCTGGCCAGTGTGCATCAGCAACTTAAGGCCGATCACTGGCAGCCCAAAGCGATTACAGAGGCCGGGGCGGAGGCAGTAGAGGATAGCCATATCACCCCCGGCGATACCGTCTGGCTGAAGGAAGTGAATATTGCGGCCAAAGTGTTGTCGCTATCTGAAGAGACCGGGCAGATCGAGGTCCAGGCCGGACAGGCCAAGCTCAGCCTCAGTATGGACAGGGTAACCAGGACAGCTTCTCCGGCAGGCAGAGGGCTTCCGGCGTCCGCTCCGGTAAGAATCGAGGCAGGATCAGGTAAGGCCTCTCTGGAACTCGACCTCCGCGGCAGGCGTGCCGATGAGGTGGAGGTGGCACTCGACAGCTTCCTGAACGATGCCGCTATGGCTAATCTGACCGAGGTCCGTATTGTGCACGGCATCGGCAGCGGCACCGTACGCAGCATCGTCAGAGAATCTCTTGCCGCTCACCCTCTGGTGACCAACTTCCGCTGCGGCGGCCAGAAAGAGGGCAGCGATGGCGTAACCATTGTCCGGCTGTAGCTAACCGATGTCCTTGTGATAGCTCTGTATGGAACGGACCCCCGATTTACCCTTCTGGTGGGCGGCAATTCCCTTAGCAGCGGCAAGAGCAGCCGCCAGGGTCGTGATATAGGCCACCTTGTACTTTATGGCCGCCTTACGGATGTAGGAATCATCGTACTTACCCCGCTTGCCGGTGGGGGTATTTACCACCAGTTGAATCTCACCATTCATGATAGCATCGACAACATTGGGTCGGCCCTCAGAAACCTTGAGTATCAAGTCGGACTCGATACCCTTCTCGGCTAAGAAATGATGGGTACCCTCGGTCGCTTTAAGCTTAAAGCCCAGTTTGGCGAATCCTTTCGCCACCTCCACCACTGCCGTGTGATCCTTCTCTGAGAAAGTGATTAAGAC
>JAQUOC010000027.1 GCA_028717305.1 Dehalococcoidales bacterium
CAAGACGGACAAAAAACTTCGTTGTTAACCCAATCCTCAGTCAAAACCCTGATTTTCTGAGAAGGGCTTTTATACCCTGCCATCAAATCTTCGTTAAGAAGAAGACGCATGATAACCCCATTTAGAAAGAAAATATGGGGGGTCAGCAAAATGATAATAGACTACAACTTTTCTCCCTCTACTACTCATCGGCATACGTCCTGGCATACAAGAACTCCCGATACTGCGTTAACATATCCTCCAGCATCCTTTTAGTGTAGCCCGGCTGCACTGATTCCAGGTATTTGATATGGGCTTTTATTATTTCCGGCTGCTCCTTAGCCAGGATAATACCCTTCGTCATTGCCTCGCTAACCATTTTGGTGATGCCGCCCAACTGTTTCTTCTCTTCCGCCGACATTTTGTGGTAGTCCTTGGTACTACCACCATACTGCTTGTAGGTACTTACGCCGATCCACTTTATGAAGTCGGAGATATGCTGTGGATCTATATGCTCTGTCATAAACCGCCTCCTGTGCATACGAATGACCATACGATTTTATCACTATGTTCAGTCCCAACGCTATTCCAATTCAGGATAGTATTCTATACAGCTTCAGTCTGCCGTATATTTCCCGGCCAGATCGGGATCACACGGGGCCTTGCGCCAGGTACACCTTTCCCTCGAGCATAACCGGCAGCTCTCGAATCTGGTCTCAGCGGAAAAGCATATCCCGGAGATAGATTTTAGCGGAACCATCAAAAAATCATCGGTAAGCCTTACCCCGATGGCATCCTCGACATTGCCCAGAATGGAAAACAGCTCCTTCTGCTGGGTTATCGGCCAGGACTCCACAGAGCCCGGTTCTATCTCCGATATCGGTCCCAGTTCGTATCTACTGATCAGATGCTCCTCAAGATAGCGCACCGCTACTTCCAATACCGTCTCCTTAATCTGATCCAGATAGTAACACCTGATCAAATCATCGGCCGGGACATCTATCTCATCCAACTCCCTGCCGCAGGTCGCCACGAACGGAAAAACACGGCCTACTTTGTCCAGGCTATCCCGGAGAACACGACTGGTGAATCTTACTCCGTCAACCTCAAGCGAGTCTTCGGTTCTGTTATCGACATAGGATACCCGGTAGACAACCTTGGGACTGGCAATAGGAAGCACAGCCGCGGTAAGTTCCCGCATACTATTCAGCATATCCGGCCTTCTACCACGCATACTTATCCGCTCCAGCACCCTTCCGGCATCCAGCCTAACCGGTATGTCACTCAATATCTTCATAACAAAGCCAAACGAGGTAACCTTACCCGCTACTCCCTTCATTAGTGAACGCTCTCAGGCCCAACCGGCTGGCCAGCCTATTATGAAATTATAACAGATTCACTCTCTTCAGCGGCATATTGCTTCAGGATCAGTGTATATCGCAGTTCTACCATCCGAGAGACCGCCCCAATATCATCATGCCATCAGTCGCAAGCTCCTACACCGAATTGTCCTATTATGCTATTATGGCGTACACAATTTCTATTATTGCATTATAATACGTAATGTAGTAAGATTATTCCGGCTACTAAATTGGTGAGAAATCCCCTCTTCAAACGATCCGCTAGATCCACTAATTAATTATCACACTTAGGAGGTGTAAACGTGGGAGCAGTTGCAGGTGGGGTGCGTTCGGCAACGGATGAAAGTATCGTCATCAGTGCCGGAAAAGTCTTCCGGGAAATCCAAGAGATAATCAAGAACAATAAAGACAAGGCGGGTGGACTCATCCGGGTCCTCCAGCAGGTTCAAGAACTTTTCGGCTATCTCCCGGCACCAATAATCAGAGGTCTCTCCAGAGACATGAAAGTCCCTCTTAGCGAAGTGTACGGAATAGTCAGCTTCTATGGCTTCTTTTCCATGGTGCCCAAGGGCAAATATATAATCCAGGTATGCACGGGTACCAGCTGTTATGTTAAGGGAGCAAACAAGCTTCTTGATACGTTGAAGAAGGACTGGGGGCTTGAACCTGACGGTATTACCGAAGACGGCAGGTTCTCTCTCGAGACAATTCGGTGCCTGGGAGCCTGTGGGTTATCACCGGTAATGTCGGTGGGAGGTGAGATCCACGGCAAAGTAAAAGCAAGTAAACTAAATGAAATACTCCAAACTTGTGAATAGGAGATAGAAGCATGGAGAAAATCTCATCGATAAAGGATCTGAATAAGATTAAAACGAGCGTAGAGCCACGTCTAGCAATCCGGGCAGACAAGGACTCGAAGAGGATTGCAAAGGCTAGAGAGATTTGTATTCGCGTTTGCCATGGTAGTGGCTGCATTGCTTCCGGAGCAGAGGAAGTGACTAGAGCATTCAACAACATTGCTCAAGAAAAGGGGTTGGGTGATCGGGTCAGAGTCCTCAAGACCGTGGGAACTGGTTGCCACGGTCTATGCGAGATGGGGCCAATTGTTATCATTAATCCCGGAGATACTCTGTATACCAGGGTTAAAGCTGAGGACGTCAGGGAGATAATCGAGAAGCATATCCTCAAAGGAGAATTTGTGGAAAGGCTTCTCTACCATGATTCATCGACTGGAAAGCCGATACCTACATACGGCGATATTACCTTCTACCTAAACCAGGAAAGGCGAGTATTACACAACAACGGTCTCATTGATCCCTGGAGTATTGATGAGTATATTGCCCGCGATGGTTATCAGGCTTTAATTAAGGTTCTGACAAGTATGAAGCCGGATGAAGTTATCGGAGAAGTACAGAAAGCAGGCTTGCGAGGTCGTGGCGGTGCCGGTTTCCCTACTGCCGTCAAGTGGAATTTCGTCCGGAGCGCCCAGTCAGACGAGAAGTATGTGGTCTGTAATGGCGACGAGGGCGACCCCGGCGCTTACATGAACCGGTCGGTGCTAGAAGGCAATCCCCACTCTGTGATTGAGGGTATGGCAATCGGAGCTTATGCCATCGGGAATGTATGCCAGGGATACGCCTACGTTCGTGCCGAATATCCACTGGCGATTAAGACTCTGAAACACGCCATCGCCCAGGCAGAAGAATATGGTTTACTGGGAGAGAACATCCTGGGTACCGGATTCAGCTTTTCCCTGGACATTTTCCCCGGTGCCGGTGCCTTCGTATGCGGCGAGGAAACGGCTCTGCTGGGTTCCATCGAGGGTAAAAGAGGAAATCCACGGCAGAGACCGCCTTTCCCGGCCAATGTCGGCGGCGGTCTTTTCGGCAAACCTACCACAATCAACAATGTAGAAACATGGTCAGTTGTTCCTCAAATTCTCGCTAACGGTGCGGAATGGTTCGCCAGTATCGGGACCGAACAAAGTAAGGGGACCAAGACCTTTAGCCTAGTGGGTAAGATAAACAATACCGGCTTGGTTGAGGTTCCCCTGGGAACATCGGTGGGTGAAATGGTCTTCGATATTGGTGGTGGTGTTCCCGACGGGAAGACATTTAAGGCAGTTCAGCTTGGTGGACCTTCAGGTGGTGTTATACCTATTGGACATCTCAATACGCCGATCGATTACGAATCTGTTGCTGCTCTAGGAGCGATTATGGGTTCCGGTGGCGTAGTAGTGATGGACGAAGACAGCTGTATGGTGGATGTCGCCAAGTTTTTCCTCGAGTTCACCAGGGATGAGTCCTGCGGCAAATGTACTCCCTGTCGTGCCGGTATTCCCGAGATGCTGGAGATCCTGAACAGGATCAGCCGCGGCGAGGCAACACTGGAAGACCTGGACATACTGGAAGAACTGGCCGAGATGGTTTCGTCCGCCTCCTTGTGTGGGTTAGGTCAGACCAGTCCCAACCCGGTGCTGTCTACGATAAGGCACTTCCGTGAGGAATATGAGGCACATATCATCGATAAAAAGTGCCCCGCATCCGTCTGTTCGGGCCTGTTCCGCTCTCCATGCCAGCACACCTGCCCTGTAGAGCTGGACATCCCCGGCTATGTCAATTTGATTAAAGAAGGTAATTTTATCGATTCATACCGCCTAATCAAACAGCGCAACCCACTGCCGGTAGTATGCGGCCGGGTGTGTCATCATCCCTGCGAATCTAAGTGCAACCGTGCTCAAGTTGATGAACCGATAGCAATCAGGGACCTGAAGAGGTTTGCTGCTGACTACGCCTACAATGAAGGGTTCAAATACACACCCGAGATAAAAGAGAAAAAGTCGGAAAAGGTGGCTATCATCGGGGCCGGCCCGGCCGGGCTATCCGCAGCCTGGGACCTCGCCCTGGAAGGATACCAGGTTACCGTATTCGAAGCTCTCCCCGTAGCAGGAGGGATGCTGGCGGTAGCTATTCCCGAGTATCGCCTGCCCAATGACATGCTCAAAAAGGAAATCCAGGACATTGAAGACCTCGGCGTGGAAATTAAGCTGAACACCCCAGTCAATGACATTGATAAGCTTTTTACCGATGGTTATAAAGCGGTGTTCATCGCCACCGGCGCTCATCAGGGTACCAAAGCGGGTGTTCCCGGTGAAGACCTGTCCGGAGTATACGACGGTATCCAGTTCCTGAGAGAGATTAATTTGGGCAGACCGCTGGAAGTCGGCAAGAAGGTAGCCGTTATCGGCGGTGGTAACTCGGCAATCGACTCAGCCCGGGTCTCTGTAAGGAAGGGCGCCGAAGAAGTACACGTATTCTACCGACGTGAAGAAAAGGATATGCCGGCATTAGTTGAAGAGATAGAAGCAGCTAAAGAAGAGGGTATTAAATTCCATTTCCTGACTGCTCCGACCAAGATCCTGGGTAAAAACGGCAGGGTAACTGGTATTGAGTGCATCCGCATGGAACTGGGAGAGTTTGACCGCAGCGGGAGAAAGACCCCCAACCCTGTTGAAGGTTCCGAATACGTGGTGGATGTGGACATGGTCATCGAAGCCATCGGCCAGAGACCGGATACCGCCTTCATCAAGAACGGCGCTGTCGAAATAGGGAAAGGCGGAGTAGTATCCACAAACAAACGAACCCTGGCTACCAGCAAAGAGGGAGTTTTCGCTGGCGGAGATGCCGCCACCGGTCCTAAAACGGTTATCGAAGCTATTGCCGCCGGTCAGAGAGCAGCCTGCTCGATAAGAAGGTACCTCCAGGGTCAGGAGCTAAAGCCTCTGGTAGAGCGTAACGGATACAAACCGATTACCTATTCTTCCGAACCCCCCAGCGAGGAAGACATCAAGGAAAGGTCCAGGACCAGGGCTCATGAAATCGCCGCGAGTGAAAGGACTCGCTCATTCAAGGAAGTAGCCTTAACTTACAGACCGGAAGAGGCAAGGAAAGAAGCCTCAAGATGTCTGAGATGTGATTTGGAGGTCGGAGAATAAGTCATGAACGAGATAACAATAACAGTAAATGGTAAGCAGGTCAAAGGAAAAGCAGGCAGCACTGTTCTTGAAGTCTGTCAGGCTAACGGTATTGATATACCAACACTTTGTCACCTTGACGGACTGAGTGATGTCGGTGCCTGCCGAATGTGTGTTGTAGAAATCGCAAAGGAAAGGAGGCCGGTTCCCTCCTGCACCTATCCCGCCCGCGACGGACTGGTGGTACAGACCCACACCGAAAAGCTGGAAAAATACCGGCGCCAGATACTGGAGCTTATCTTCACCGAACACAACCACTTCTGCATGTTCTGTGAAAAGAGCGGGGACTGCGAGCTGCAAAAGCTGGGCTATCAATACCAGATGGACAACGTGCGCTACTCCTATGCTTTGCCCTCCCTATCGGTAGATTCGTTGAATGAATACTTCACAATCGACCACAACCGCTGTATCCTCTGCGGCCGCTGTATCCGAGCCTGCCGTGAAATAGCGGCGGTCAACACTCTTGACTTCGGGCAGCGGGGCTGGAAGACCACGGTGGTGGCTGATTTGAATCAGCCGCTGGGTGAATCATCCTGTCTCAACTGCGGGCCTTGTGTTCAGGCCTGTCCTACCGGCGCCATCTTTAATAAGATCAATCTCTACAAAGGCGTAACCGAAGACTGTGAGCAGATCGCGACCGTTTGCCCTGACTGCGGGGTAGGCTGTGAACTGAATGTACTGGTAAGAGATAACAACCTGATCAGGATTGATGCTCCCGATTTGACCAGCACGAGAGGGGCTCTGTGCCGAATGGGCCGTTTTGAACTACTCGAACAAACACAATCCAGAGTTACCTCGCCTCTGGTACGGATCAAGGATTGTGATTTTGAAGAGTGCAGCCTGGACAGCGCGGCACAACGGATTAGCGCGGGGCTGAAAGAGACAAAGGATAGCTTCGCCGGTATGGTTTCCACCAAGCTCCCCAGTGAAACACTCTCTATGTTCCACAAGTTTATTTCAGACGTAATCGGCAGTGACTCAATTGATACCCCGGATGGAGCCAGCTACCGCATAATCAGCGAGGGCATCGCCAAGTTTGCCGGCAAAGGCAAGGGGCTGGATATCGAGTGTTCTATCGAGGAGATACCGGGAGCGGATTGTATTCTGGTAATCGGGTCCGATCCGGAGACGACTAATCCTGTGGTCGGTACTCTCATCCGCCGTGCCGCCGGTCAGGGCAAAGCAAAACTGGTAACGGTGCACCCGTCCAGAGACGCTTTCCCTCTCTGGACCGACCTCTGGTTAAAGCCAAAGGCAGGTAGTGAAACAGCTCTGCTCAACGGGCTGACCAAGATCATCCTCGACAAAGGCCTGGCTAAATCAGGAAAAGCTGATGCACTTAAAACCTCTCTCAACCAGTGTGAGATAAGCGAAGTTGCCCGAACCGCTGGTATAGATAAGGAGACCTTAGAGGAAGCAGCGGAGATATACGCCCAGGCCGAGCGTGGTATCATCATCTACGGAGAGAATCTTATCGCCAACGGCGGCGCTGACGCGGTTGCCGCTATTCTCAACCTGGCCAGCATCACGGCGAATCAGGTGGGCAACAGCTTAAGAGTTGTTTCTCTCAAATCCGGTGCCAACAGCCGCGGCGCCTGGGAGTTGGGACTAGCCAAGGGCATCAAGCAGGACAAGCCGAAGGGCCTCTATCTACTACTTTCCGACGACACGGTAGATGAGAAACTACTTAACCGGCTTAAGGAGATCGACTTTCTGGTGGTCCAGGCAAGCTACCACTCACCGGTTACCGCTATCGCCGATGTGGTGCTACCATCACCGATATGGGCGGAGCGAGAAGGTAAGTATGTCGATATGAGCGGACGGGCACTGGAAGTCAAGCAGGTATTAGAACCCGGAGAAGGTGTACTTCAGGATAAAGAGATACTGATGGCAGTTTCTCAACAAATGGGAAAAGAGTTGGTATTACGCTAGGGGGTTAACAGTGGCAAAGGTAAAAGTTATTTCAGCATGGTTGGATGCCTGTGCAGGGTGTCATATGTCCTTCCTGGACATTGACGAAGCGATTATCGGACTGGCAGATAAGATAGAGTTGCTTCCCACACCGATAACCGATTTCAAGGAGTTTACCCCGGCCGATGTAGGGATTATCGAGGGGGCAATCAGCAACGAACATGACGAAGAAGTAGCCAAACAGATTCGCGCTAACTGTAAGATACTGATGGTATGGGGCGATTGTGCCGTTTTCGGCGGTATAGTCAGTATGCGTAACCTGTTCAGCAACGAAGAAGTCCTTGACAGATACTACAGTACCGAGAGCACTACTAGCAACAGTAAGGTTCCCTGCTCAGAAGAGCTGCCGCCGCTGGTAAAGGTGAAACCGATAAACCAGGTGGTCAAGGTTGACTGTTACGTCCCCGGTTGCCCGCCCAGTGCGAAGGCGATTCTGTACGCGCTATCCGAGCTCCTGGAGGGTAGGATACCGGTGCTACCAAGCGAGACAATGAGGTACGACTAAGGTCCGAGATAAAGGGGGATATTATGACCAAGAAAATTGTTATTGAGCCGGTTACCCGAATCGAGGGGCACGGCAAAGTTACCATCCATCTCAACGAACAGGGTAATGTAGATAAGACCTATCTTCACGTTACTCAGGTGAGAGGTTTTGAGAAGTTTTGTGAAGGAAGGCTCTTCTGGGAAATGCCGGTAATTACTCCCCGAATCTGCGGCATCTGCCCGGTAAGCCACCACCTGGCGGCAGCCAAGGCTGGAGATGCCATCCTGGGAGTTAAACTAACGCCTACTGCCGATAAGCTGCGTCGGCTGCTTCATATGGCGCAGATGGTCCAGTCTCACGCGCTTCACTTTTTCCACCTGGCCAGCCCCGACCTGATCTTCGGTATGGAAGCCGACCCGGCAAAACGGAACGTCATCGGGGTTATTGCCGCAATGCCCGATGCTGCCGTGAAGGGAGTCAAACTACGCGCTTTCGGACAGAAGATAATAGAGGCAATGGGAGACAAGAGAGTCCATCCCAATGCCGCTGTACCGGGGGGAATGAACCGCGCCCTGCACAGTGACAAACGTGATGAAATCTTAAGCCAGATTGATGATATTATTGCCGACTGCCAGTTTGCCGTTGACCTGTTCAAAGACTACTGCAATAAAAACAACGAGGTTGCCGAAAGCTTCGCTGATTTTAAGAGCGGTTATCTCGGGCTGGTCGATGATAACGGTAATGCCGAGTACTACGACGGTAAACTCAGGCTGAAGGACCAGGACGGCATGACACTGGAAGACGACGTGGCCCCGGAAGACTACCTCTCCATCATTGAGGAAAAGGTCGAAGACTGGTCTTACCTCAAGTTCCCCTACTACAAGAAAATGGGCTACCCCGCCGGTATGTACCGGGTAGGTCCGCTGGGACGACTGAATGTCGCCGACGGCTGCACCACTCCCCTGGCAGACAAGGAGTTCAAGGAATTCAAGAAGCTGGGGAAAAACGGTATACTGCAAGGGTCACTATACTATCATTATGCCCGGCTGATCGAAATGCTTAACTGCGCCGAAGAGATAAAGGCGCTTACCGGGGACAAGGACATCTGCTCGACAGACATCTGGCTTAACTCGGACTGTCTGAACGAGGAGGGAGTCGGAGTAATCGAGGCACCCCGGGGGACACTCTTCCATCACTACTGGGTAGACAAAACCGGTAAGATGCTCAAGGCCAACCTGATTGTAGCCACCGGCCACAACAACCTGGCCATGAATCGTGCCGTCAACGAAGTAGCCCATGCCTTCATCAAGGACGGTAAGGTAACCGAAGGAATACTTAACCGTGTTGAGGTCGCCATCCGCTGCTACGACCCATGCCTCTCCTGTTCTTCGCACGCTCTGGGCCATATGCCCCTGGAGCTCACTATCCATGAGGCGGACGGGAGCATTCGCCAAGTTTTAAGGAGCTAGCAGTAACAGATGAAGACCCTGGTGCTGGGTATCGGTAATTCGATCCTGGGAGACGATGGCGTCGGAGTGCGTGTCGCTCAGGAGTTAGCCGGGAAGATTAAGAACGATAATATTGATGTCAGGGATGTCGGCATAGATGGTTTGAACCTGTTGGAGCTGATTCTGGGATACGATAAGCTGATCGTGATTGATGCTGTTCTGACAGAGAGAGAAAAGGTAGGTGAAGTCTACCGGTTCAAGCCGGAGAAGGTCTACGATCCTTCACGCTCGGCTATCTCACCACACCACTTCAACCTGGCAACCACGATTGAAATAGGGAAAAAGCTCTTTCCGGGGAGGATGCCGAAAGAAGTCATCGCCTTCGCCGTAGGTACTGAGGAAGCCACTATGGTTACCGAAGAAATGACCGGCAGAGTCAAGAATGCTCTACCCATAGTGGTAAACCTCGTTCTGGAAGAGCTCAATCTGAATTAACTGGCTTATAGCTGCACCAGCCGATTGTTATTAACCTAACGCTTGGCTGGTGCAGTTTATTTCCTACCCAGTTAAAGACAATTAGGGCTTCCTGCCCATCTGTATAAGAAGCCAGGAGAGCCACCGGTCAATACCCTGTCCGCTGGTACAGGATATCGGAAAGACCTCTACCTTTTCGTTGATGCCCTTTACTGCCTGAGAAAAAGTCTCGAGGTCGAAATCAAGATAAGGCTTGAGGTCGATCTTGTTCAGCAGAACGACATCCACTGTGTGAAACATGAGAGGGTACTTGAACGGCTTATCATGTCCCTCAGGTGTGCTTGACACCAATACCTTCTTATGGTCGCCGATGGTGAATTCGGCAGGACAGACCAGATTTCCCACATTCTCAATAAGAAGCAGGTCGATATCATCAAGAGCCATATTAACCAGGGCAGTTTGAATCATATTAGCATCAAGGTGGCAGCCGCCGCCGGTGTTTATCTGAACCACAGGGACACCCTCCTTCCCCACCTTCTCGGCATCCACGCTTGAAGTGATATCTCCTTCAATAACACCAATCCTGATCTTATCCTTCAGCCTCCTTATCGTCTCCAGAATAAGGCTGGTTTTACCGGCACCGGGGGAGGCCATTATATTCACAGCAAATACGTTATTTTTTTCCAGTAAGGCATGGTTCCTTTCCGCTATCTCGTCATTAGCACTGAGAATGTTTTTGAGTACTTTTATTTCCATCTATGCCACCTCAATATTTTTTATCAGGGCTTTTCGCCAATTACTTTACCCTGATACCTGCTAATTTACCGATAACTACTCGACTTCAATGCTCTCCACAAAAAGCTCCTTGCCGTCGGTAATTTCTATGCTATCCCGTCCACAACCAGGACAGGACCAGTCAAATTCCTTGAGCGTGAAGACCCGGGCACAGTTCCTGCAGCGTGCCTTTGCCGGCACCCTGGTGAAGGAGACGGAAGCACCCTCGGCAATAGTATCCTTGACCAGAAAATCAAAGTAGAACTGAACTGACTCCTCAACAAAACCGGACAAATCACCGACGGACAGCTTGACTGACAAAATCCGCTCAGCCCCCGCCCTCTCCGCCTGCTCCAGAACGATATCAAGCATACTCTGTGTGATAGCAAGTTCATGCATTCTAACAAATCCTCGGTAGCGGGTCTCCGACCAGCATGTCGACTATCCGGGAAGTTCCCAGTCCGGTCCTCATTACTACCCGGCCGGGGTTCTCCGACAACACCTCACCAACGATGGCAGCCTCTTTCCCGTAGCAGTTTGCCCGCATTGCCTTGAGGACTACTCCGGCATCCCGTGCCGGCACCACCGCAACCAGCTTACCTTCATTGGCAAGGTATAGAGGATCAAGGCCGAGCATCTCGCAGGCGCCCAGGACCTCTTCCCGCACCGGAATTTTCTCCTCCTCGATCCGGATGCCCACACCCGACTGACCGGCTACCTCGTTCAAGGTAGCCGCCAGCCCACCACGGGTAGGGTCACGCAGGCAACGTATACTAGAGCTAGCGGCTATCATCTCCGCCACCAGGCTACCCAGCGGCGCGCAATCGCTCTCAAGGTCGGTGGCAAAACTCAATCCTTCCCGCTTGCTCAGCACGGCGATGCTGTGATCGCCGATATTTCCACTCAAGATCACCTTATCTCCCGGACTGGCATTACTGCCGGAAATATTGACCCCCTCCGGCACCACACCGATACCAGCCGTATTGATAAAGAGCCCGTCAGCACTACCCCGGCTGACTACCTTGGTATCCCCGGTGATAATCTTCACCCCGGCTTCTTCAGCCGCCCTCTGGATGGAAGCTACCACTCGATCCAGATCACTCATAGCAAGCCCTTCTTCGATAATAAAAGCTAGGCTTAAGTAAAGAGGCCTGGCCCCCGACATGGCCAGGTCATTGACCGTACCGCAGACTGCCAGCCTGCCGATATCACCCCCAGGGAAAAAGATGGGGCTAACGACATGACTATCCGTAGTAAATGCAAGTTTACCGCTGAAGTCAAAGACGGCAGAATCATCCAGTCTGGCCAGCAGCGGATTATTCAGGACCTTGAGGAAGCTCTTCTCAACCAGCTCACGGGCCAGGCTACCGCCGCTACCATGAGTGAGCAAAATTCTATCCGGCAAGATCTCCTCCATAAAGGTAATGTGCGGAGCAGCTACCCTCTGATGAGACCATACACGGCCCAACCGGGTGCTCCGGCGTACAGATACCGGCAAAAAGGGAACAGTCCCGGGGGACCTTGGTCCCCCTCAGAATTTCACCGCAGATACAGCCCTCGGGTTCTTGGGCAGGCTCGGTAGCAATATCAAAAGCCAGTTCAGCATCGAATTGACGGTATTCTCTCCTTAACTTCAAGCCGCTTGCAGGAAGCTCCCCCATCCCCCGCCAGCGGGCCGGAGCCGGCTCGAACACTTTTTCCATCAGCTTGATGGCCTCCGGGTTTCCCTCCGGGCGAACTCCCCGCCGGTAAGCAATCTCAACCTTAGCCTCTCCCCGTTCGATCTGGTCTACCAGCATGCTGACACACTGCAGTATATCCACCGGTTCGAAGCCGGAGATAACACACGGAATATGGTATTCCCGGGCGATAACCTCCCAGGGATATGAGCCGATAATAGCACTTACATGTCCCGGACAGACCAGCCCGTTCAACCTGACCTCACCGGAATCAAGGATGGCACGGATTACGGGAGGACAGAGCTTATGTAAAGAAAGGACATAATAGTTATCTATCCCCTCTTGCATAGCCTGGATAACAGAGGCGGCGACAGTCGGGGCGGTAGTCTCAAAACCGATACCGAGGAATACAACGGATTTGTCGGTATTCTCACTGGCTATCTTAACGGCATCCAGAGTGGAATAAACCATACGGACATCAGCACCGCCGGCTTTAGCTTCCTGCAAACTCGAGCGGCTTCCCGGGATCTTCAGCATATCGCCGAAGGTAACAATGATTACACCGGGAACCTGCGACAGGGCAATCGCCCTGTCTATATCAGCATTAGCAGTTACACAGACAGGACAGCCGGGACCGGAAACCATCTCCAGGGTAGACGGAAGCATCTGACGAATGCCGTGCTTAAAAATGGCCACCGTATGGCCGCCACAGAACTCCATAAGACGGGCCGGGGTCCGTGACCGAAGCCGTATCTGTGAAAGCAGCCCTGAGGCCAACTTGCTGCTGCGAAATTCAGTAATGAATCTCAACCCGACTCCTCGACAAGATGGGCCATCTCATCCAAAATTCTCAGGGTCTCCTCAGCCTCCTTCTGGTCCATAATGCTGATAGCATAACCGGTGTGGACTATAGCATAATCACCCACTCTGGCTTCCGGAGTCAACTGCAAGCTGATGCGGCGGCTTATTCCACCTATTTCCACTTCAGCTTCCATACCATCAACGGATTTAATCAGTGCCGGTATCGCTAGACACATAACCCTTCCTTAACAGCAAAATTGGCAATCACGGCCTGTCCCAGGGCAACCCCGCCATCATTACAGGGCACCATCTGGTGAGTAAGCACACCAAAGCCCTCTCTCCTTAATGCCGAGGTAGCCAGTTTTAGCAGAAGACGGTTCTGGAAAACACCTCCGCTCAATACCACTTCCTTAATGCCACTTACTCCGGCAATGACCCGGCACATCCGGGTGATAATTTGAGCGACGGTATGATGGAATCTGGCTGATATTATCGGGGCCGGAACTCCTGCCCTGACATCCCGAGCTACCGCTGAAATAATACCAGCTAATTTTACCACCCTTACCCCCTGCTCATCAATGATAGCAAAGGGATATGATTCACTCTCAAGATCCTCCACATTATCGGGAGCAGCCATCTCGAGCTCAATCGCCGCTTGCGCCTCATAGTCTATTTTCCCCCTCACCCCGGCCAGAGCCGAAACAGCATCGAAAAGTCGCCCGGCGCTTGAGGTAAGCGGGGAATTTACCCTCCGCTCCAGTTGTTTACTCACTATTTCGACCTCACCAGGATCAAGCCCAGCCAAAGGGAAACCGGTTAACGGGAAGTCTTTACCGAGCAAGGTATAGAGGTAACTTAAGGCCATACGACAAGGTTTCTTAATAGCAGCGGCACCTCCCGGTAGGGGGACATACTCCAGTTGTCCCATCCTACGGAAGGAATCCAAACCAGCAAGCAGGAACTCACCACCCCAGATTGTGCCATCG
>JAQUOC010000028.1 GCA_028717305.1 Dehalococcoidales bacterium
CGGCTATTCTAGGGAGGTCATCGGGATGTAACATATCCCTGAATAGGTGTTTACCATCCATCAATTCTTCAGCGGTATAGCCCAGCAGGCCGTACACGTTGGGGGAGACATACTCGATGGGCCAGCCATCGGTGGCAAACCATCGGAAGACGACAGTGGGGCCGCTGACAAACAGTGCGCGCTCCTGTTTCAACTCCTCCTCCATCCCCTTCCGCTCGGTGATATCACGGGCTACCGCCAACATCTGAACGGGTTGATCATCGGGGCCTCGTATTAGGCTGTAATTAATATCCACAGGGACTGTAGAACCGTCAGCGCGCTTCAACTCAAGCTCGATCGTTTTCGATCCTGCTGTTCCTCCTCTTGTCAAATCGTCTTTTTTGGCCATTTCTTCAGCATAAACCAACATGGCACGCTTAAACGAGGTATCGGTGAAAATCTCCTCCATCTTCTTGCTCTTAGCTTCTTCAATACTGTAACCTAGCAGTTGCTTTACGGAAGGGCTGATATAGATCAGCTCGGTGGGGTTATCGATATCCATGGTCCAAATAACATCCGCCGCATTGTCAGCGAGTAAACGGTATTTCTCTTCACTCTCTCGTAGTTGCTCCACCGCCTTCTTTCGCTCGGTGATATCGCGGCACAGCCCGTAGACGCCAACCGGATCTCCCTGCTCATCTCGAATGGCGTGGGCGGCTACCTCCGTGATTATTACGGAGCCGTTTTTGTGATAGTACTCCAGTTCCAGATTAAACAGTTCGTTAACAACCTTACCGGTTGCCTTTTCTTTTTCCAGCTCCCGTTGCAGTGTCTCCATAGCTGATTTATAGGATGCCGGGGTAAGCTGCTCCTGTGGGTGCTGTCTCATCCTCTCTTCGGGAGTAAAGCCCAGTATTCTTTCCACGGACGGGCTCACGTATGTGGTCTTCATGTTCAGGTCGGTAGTAAAGACTATGTCGGTCATGTTCTCGGTAAGGAACCGGTATTTGGCTTCGGATTCCCGAATCGCCTCTTCCGTTTGCTTGCTCTCGGTGATGTCGGTAATATAGCCGAGATAGTGTGTCACTATTCCGGCGCTGTCCCTTATTAACAGAGTATAATCATGAACCCATCTGTAACTGCCGTCCTTGCTTCTGATGCGGTATGCTTGCTTAAGATATTCTTTGCCATTTCCATCGCATCGCTCTAATTCTTTTGATATATGGGGTATGTCCTCCGGGTGGATTATGTCGCGGTATGATATCCCGCCGCCGGTGAAATCAGCCGGTCTGTAGCCGAATTGGCTCTCGAGGTTTGGGGAAACGTACTCGACCGGCCAGCCTTTTTCGGCCCGCCACCGTAAGACAACTACCGGCCCTTGCACGAACAACCTCTGTATCTCACCACTCCTGTCTCTTGCTATAAACTGGCTCCCAGCTGCTGATGCCTCCAGTCCGGCGATGCACCGGCGCATCGCCTCAATCTCTTGTATCAACTGCCTTTTAGTTTTATTGCTGTCTTTGTCTTTCATTTCAACCTGAGCATAAACCGCAACTGGAGCAACGATCCACCATAACGGTATTAAGAGAATACCCTAAGTGATGTTGATAAGCGGATACTTCATCATATGCTATATACTGGAAAAGGCTGGTTGCCTTGGGGATATCATAGGAGCATAGCGCGTGATTTAGGTCTGGGTGTACTCCTTCTTGCCCATAGCGACAAATATAATAGCGACTATTCCCAGGGGTAGAATGGGGAACATGGAACAGATTGCGCCTGCCAGCGCAAGCCCCCATTTGTTTCTCCTCCGTGTGATAATGCCGGCTACTATGGCTACTATACCTAGAGCGATTAACCCCGGGCCGATACCTTCCAGGAAGACCCCGAATACAGGAAGCATCTCGGCGGTCACTGCCCCGACGGGAATACTGATAGCCGCCACTACGATGCCGAAGATAACGCCCAGGAAACCACCTATTATCATCAAGATACTCGCCGCCTTTGACTTCCACGTCCTATTCATATATGTAGCCCTCCTTATATCTGCTATTCTCAATGGGACAGGCACGTCGGCTTTCAGTCACTATTATAATATATCCCGGCTGTATTACAAGTCATTTTACCGGTATTTAGAAAATGTTTAGATTTTGAAACTGGGAGTGAGGGGACCATAGTCCGTTAGAATACCCCGGATGTACGTCACTGCAGACTGTGCGCGGCCTGATTCGGTCTGGCCTCATAAAGTTCGTGTCGTTTTCTCTGCCCGTCTGTTTGTTTTACGTTCTCCCCTTTCGGATATGCTAATATAGAGACCAAATGCGCAGTATATTTAGCCGCGATAGGCAGCCCGGTGAGAAGAGGGACTGGCTGGGGACAGTGATGAAAGGGAAAGTCCTTCCCATTCTGGGTATCGCCACGGTGGTTTTCATTACGGTCGCCATCATCCGGTATCGAGACAGCATTACCGAACTCGGTGCTTTAAGCTACCCCGGTATTTTCCTGGGCAGCATGCTCTGGAACTCTACAGTTCTGGTCCCTATCCCCAGCTTCTGGATCTATTTCGGTCTCGGTACCATTCCTTGTCTGCATCCCGCCCTTATCGGACTGGCCGGAGGTAGCGGTGCTGCCGTTGGTGAGCTGACCAGCTACATGGCGGGGTACAGCGGCCGAGCAATTCTGAAGCTGGACAAGAGGAAGGCCTACGAACGGGTACAAAGGTGGATAAGGAAGTGGGGCTTTTGGGTTATCTTCGGTTTTAACCTGGTGCCCGTCTTTCCCTTTGACCTCTTTGGGATAGCGGCCGGTGCCCTGCGCTTTCCTCTGTGGAAGTTCTACCTGGCCTGCTTGGCGGGGAGGACGCTGGCCTACGGAGCGATAGCCTTTGCCGGTGCTCAGGGATGGATACCACCCCTATCTTTTCTTAATCCCCCATAACAGGGTTGAGCTGGCAATGAGAGATATGACTGCGGCCAGCAGCATGGCCGAGTAGCCCGAGCCGGGGCTGCGGATGTTAAAGAAGTCGATCATCGGTCCGTTCAAGCGGGCCAGTGCCGAGCCGCCGGCAGTAGCCAGGTTAGTCAGACCGATGTATTGCCCGGCTTTCTCCTTGGGTACCAGGTCTACCGCCAGAGCCCAGTTGCTGCTCATCAGGCCGCCGAAGCCAATCCCCATCAGGACGGAGGCAAGCAGCATCAGGTGGTAGCTGTGAAAGAAGAACAGGAGCCCGATTCCTGCCGTACCGATGATTCCCGATATAAGGGCGACCGGTCTCCTGCCCAGCCTGTCCGAGAGACGGCCGGCGAGGTATGTTGTTGCCAGCATACAGCCACCGGAGACCAGGATAAAATTACCCATTACCGCAGCAGGATTAGGAACACCGGCGACATCACGGAAAAAATATAAACCGAACACCTGGAAGGTGGTCAGAGGGATAACAAAAAGGAGGCGGACGAGCAGGAAACGGATATAGTCGGGGTTTGCTCTGGTATCGATCCGGAAACTTCTCGTCAGTGTGGTCAGGAAAGGTAACCTGGGGCCACCGGCTCCGGGTGGCTCCTTAACCTTCATGATGGTAAAGACCATGGTACCCAGGAAGACGGCAGCCAGTGCGCCCAGGCTCAACCATAGCCACTGGCTGCCCGGTCCGGGAGAGTAGCGGTTCATTAGCTGGCCTACCAACCAGACGAAGGTGAACCCACCCACTACATCGACCAGGTTTTTTACTCCTGAAGCAAGCCCTCTTTTATCTGCCGGCACCAGGTCGGGAATAAAGGCTTGATACGGACCCAGCGCGGTATTGGCACTAACCTGCATCAGGTAATAGATGGCAAAGAGGGCGGCTAAGCTACCGGCGAGACCTATGCCGGGCAGGAACGACAGCGTCAGTATACCACCGGCAAGAATGAAAGGCCGCCGCCGTCCCCACCCTGACCCGGAGCGGTCGCTGGCCATTCCGGCAATCGGCTGGACGGCTATCGCCAGGAGCAGACCGGTAAAAGTGAGCAGCCCGAGGCAGGTCGCCTTTTGTGATTCGGGGACGAATTCCATTATCCTGAGCGGCAGGATGATGCTGTGCAGGCTGCTCCAGAGAGCCGTCGTGGCGAGGCCGAAGATGGTGATCCTGACACAGTCAAACGGACGAAACTCCCTGGCGTTAGCAGCGGGGTCGATATTGTTCCCTTGCCTTCCCACGCCATAGATTAAAGCACAGTAACGTTAGAGATAAAAGCACCGGATGTACCATATTTAGATTAAATTCAGCCGGTGAGTACCAGCTCCCGGTATTCCGTAAGTATTCTCTGGCTGAGAGCCCCCGGCCTCCCCGAGGCAACGGGCTTCCCTTCTATCTCAGTAAGGGGCATCACCTCGATGAGTGAGTTGGTCAGAAAGGCTTCCTGAGACTGGAAAAGCTCAATCGGTCTGATGTCCTCTTCAAGCACACTGATACCCAGCTTACCGGCCAGCTCCAGGATCACGCTCCGGGTAATTCCGGGAAGAATGCCACTCCCTTCCCCCGGTGTTCTCAGTATCCCCTCGCTTACCAGAAAGATGTTGCTCATGCTGGCCTCGGCAAGAAATCCTCTGTCATTGAGACAGATGGCTTCGTCACACCCCTTTTCTCTGGCCTGCTGCCTGGCGAGGAGGCTTTCCAGGTAACTGGCTGATTTCAGTCCGGACAGAGGGGACTGGCTGTTGCGGCGGATAGATGAGATAACTGCCCGGAAGCCTCTCCGGTAGACCTCTTGAGGGTAGGGTTGATAGAGCTCTGCCATTACCAGTATCGTGGGCTTACGGCATGTTTTGGGATTGGGGTACATTTCCCCCTCGCCGGCAGAGATGGTGACGCGGATGCGGGCATTGCTGAGCCGGTTAGCCTCGAGAGTTTCTCTTATCGCATCTCTCAGCTCTGATATTATGACCGGTATCCCCAGTAATTCGGCGGAACGGCTCAGACGGCTTAAGTGGCTCTCCAGACAGAACACCTGCCCCTCATAGGAGCGCATGGTCTCGAAGAGGCCGGCTCCGTAGAGAAAACCGTAGTCCAGAGCGGATACATTAGCCCGGCTGCGGGGTACCAGAGAACCATTCAGGAAGACGACATTACTCACCGGTCTGCTCCCTGGTCCAGCTCGGCTGTGAGAAGCTGAGGAAGTTCTTCAGTATGTCGTGGCCGGCATCGGTCATTATTGACTCCGGGTGAAACTGTACCCCTTCAACGGCATATTCTTTGTGCCGGATTCCCATTACTACCCCGTCGCCGGTCATTGCGGTCAGTTCTAGCGCCGTAGGGAGTGTAGGCTCTTTTATTACCAGGGAGTGGTAACGGCCTGCCTCGAATGGTCGGGGCAGACCCTGGTATATCGTCCTGCCGTCATGGTAGATCAGGGAGCTCTTACCGTGTGTGGGAATAGGGGCATTGATGACCTGGGCGCCATAGGCATACCCGATACACTGGTGGCCCAGGCAGACACCGAGGATGGGAGTAGCTCCGGCGAAGCGGCGTATAACATCGTTGGAGATTCCCGCATCGAGTGGCGTACCGGGTCCCGGGGAGATGATAATGTGGGAGGGGCCAAGGTCCTCGATTTGTTCCAGGGTTACCCGGTCATTTCGGTAGACCAGTGGTTCCCATCCCAGTTCACCCAGGTACTGGGCGAGATTGTAAACAAATGAATCGTAGTTATCGATTACTATAATCATGTTCGTCTTCAGTTCCCTCAGTTGTGGTCTTGTTTAAGGCGTCAATCAGCGCTCTTGCCTTATCCAGCGTTTCCTGATACTCGGCATCAGGGTCGGAATCATAGACAACGGCGCCGCCCACCTGGAAGTAGGATTTGTTGCCTTTAACCAGAAAGGTGCGAATGGCAATATTGAGATCAAGGTCGCCGTTAAAGCTCAGATAGCCGATATTACCGGTATAGGGACCCCTTTTGGTCGGCTCCAGTTCGTCGATAATCTCCATTGATCGTATCTTGGGGGCTCCTGTTATGGAACCGCCGGGGAAGGTAGCTTTAATCAGGTCGATGCCGTTCTTACCCTCACTGAGCCTGCCTTCCACGGTAGAGGTAAGGTGAAATACGGTAGGGAATATCTCCAGTATCACCAGTTCGGTCACCTTGACGGTGCCGAAACGGCATACGCGGCCCAGGTCGTTTCTCTCTAAGTCGACAATCATGATGTTCTCGGCTCGCTCCTTTGTGCTGTTGAGAAGCTCTATCGCTAATGACCTGTCTTCCTCGGGGGTCTTTCCTCTCGGTCGGGTGCCTTTGATGGGACGCGTCTCGACTTGGTCTCCTCTCAGACGAAGAAATCTCTCCGGTGAGGCGCTTACCACGGTGATCTCGTCAAAGCCGAGATAGCAGGCGAATGGCGCCGGGTTTATCCGCCGTAACCGTTGGTATAGCTCATACGGGGTGAAGCAAAGCTCGGCCTCGAAGCGCTGGGAGAGATTGACCTCGAAGATATCGCCGGCGATGATATACTGCCGGGCTTTCTCAACTGCCTTGATGTATTCCGGACGAGTGAACCCGCCCTTGAGCTTCACTGTCTCGGTAGAGGCGGATGTAGTTATCGTAGTCGGCTCGTGTCCGGGGTCCGGTGCCTTGGCCAGC
Organism: Dehalococcoidales bacterium; assembly: GCA_028717305.1. GTDB lineage: Bacteria > Chloroflexota > Dehalococcoidia > Dehalococcoidales > UBA5760 > UBA5760. Next base: position 6,594 of record JAQUOC010000028.1, read on the forward strand.
TTGGCCTTTACTTCACTGAGTCGTGCGGTGGCCCTTTTTCTTCTTTCCCCCTCTATCAGTTCCGGAAAGCCGGTTGAGACGATATAAGCCTTGCCCCTCAGGTTGTCAAATGCCAGGACCAGGTCGTAGAAGCCGAAGTAGCATTCGGGCAGCTCGAGGTCATCGACGGCGGTCCCGGGCAGCCGCTCAATAAAATGACGGAGGTCGTAGCTTAAGTAGCCGACGGCGCCGCCGGTGAATGGTACCGGTGAGGGGCAGGAGTCCAGCCGATACACTTCCAGTAGATTACTCAGTATGTCAAAGGGGCTGCCGCTCAGTTTGCTCTTTTCGGCTCCCCGGTGGAGTGTAGTCTCGGTACCACGGCTGCTCATTACCAGAAAAGGGTTTGAGCCGATAAAGGAATAGCGCCCCAGTTTATGCGGATCCATCCCGCTGTCCAGAAAGAAGCTGAGCTCCTCGTTCCTGAAGAGCTCGAAGGTATCAGGCATTGATGATTTCAGTTCCACTTCTTCTATCAGTGGGTGGCGAGAAGCTTTAATCTGAACGTAAGACGTCATATTTGTGCCGGTGGTTTCGCCCTGTCGCTAATTTTCTGCATCATACAACAGCGGCCGGTACCCGTCAATCGAGACCGGGGGTACCTTACCTGCTTAAAGCACTGGCCGGGGCTGTGCTATAATATTGCACGAGGTAATTCGAATTATGCTGGAGCGTTTGGAGCAGATAGAGCGCCGTTATCAGGAGCTGACCGAGCAGATGGCTGAGCCTCAAATAGCCTCTAATGTAAAGCGGTTGCAGACACTGGCTCAGGAGAGGGCTGGCGTTGAGGAACTGGTGGCTAAGTATCGGGATTATAAGGCGACTGCTGGTTCCCTGGTGGAGACCAGGGCAATGCTGAATGGCGAACTTGATGAGGAGATGAGATCTCTGGTCAAGCAGGAGATAGGGAGTCTTGAAGCAAAGCTGGAGAGTATCCTTACCGGGTTGAAGACAGCCCTTGTCCCCCGGGATGTCAGTGACGAAAAGAATGTCATTATGGAAATTCGGGCGGGGGCTGGCGGCGATGAAGCCGCCCTGTTTGTTGCTGATCTTTTTCGTATGTACAGCCGCTATGCTCAATCTAAGGGATGGTCGATAGACATTATTAACAGTAATGAGAGTGAGCGGGGTGGCTTCAAGGAAATCATATTCGAGGTAAAGGGCGTTGGTGCTTTCAGCCGGCTTAAATACGAGAGGGGAGTGCATCGGGTGCAGCGAGTGCCTGTCACCGAATCGTCAGGGCGAATTCATACCTCGACGGTTACCTTGGCCGTGCTGCCTGAGGCGAGCGAGGTAGAGGTGTCAATCAATCCTAATGACCTGAAGGTTGACTTCTACCGCAGTGGGGGGGCCGGTGGTCAGAATGTGAATAAGGTAGCTACTGCCGTACGCATTACCCACCTGCCGTCCGGTATCGTAATTATCTGTCAGGACGAGCGTTCGCAGTTGCAGAACAGGAATAGGGCCATGGCGGTACTTCGTGCCCGCCTGCTGGATATCGAGCAGCAGAAACAGGAAGAGGCGATAACCGAGCAGCGCCGCTCCCAGGTAGGCACCGGCGGCCGGGCAGAAAAGATCAGGACCTATAACTTCCCTCAGGACCGCGTTTCCGACCATCGTATCGGTTTAACCCTCCGTAGTCTACCCCGGATTATGGAAGGAGATCTGGACAAGCTTATCGACACGCTGGCTGCCGACGATCAGGCGAGGCTGTTGGAAGAGCAGGTGATATGACGGTAAGAGAGGCTCTCGCTCGTGCCCAAAAAGCCTTTGTCATTGGCAAAGTCGAGGATGCCCGTTTGGAATCCGAGTTGCTGTTGAGGCATGCGTTAAGAATAGACCGGGTTCAGTTATATCAGGAGCCGGAGCGCAGATTGGCTTCCCGTGAGGCAGCCAGTTTCTGGAGACTGGTTGAGCGTCGCCTTGGCGGTGAGCCTACCGCCTATATTACGGGGTGCCGCGAGTTTTATGGGTTGAGCTTCTCTGTCGATAGCAATGTCTTGATTCCCCGTCCGGAAAGCGAGTTGCTGGTGGATACGGCTCTTCGGATTGTGCGCCGATGTCCGGTTGTGAGCGTGGCTGAAATCGGCACCGGTTGCGGTGCTATTGCCATCATTCTTGCGCTGAACCTACCCGAAGTCAGAATATATGCTACTGACATTTCGGCTCCTGCTCTCAAGATGGCCCGGCTTAACTGCCGGAGCCACGGAGTGGCGGATAGAATATGTCTTCTGGCCGGTGATATGCTTGACCCTTTACCCGGACCTGTTGACCTTATCGTGGCTAATCTTCCCTATGTGCCGCAACGAGAGGTCTACCGGCTGGGTCTGGCGGATTTCGAACCGCTGCTGGCGCTCGATGGGGGCTGCGACGGGTTGGAAGAGATAGGCCGGTTGTGTCGCGACGTAGGTGATAGGCTCCATCCCGGGGGTTTCCTGCTTATGGAGATAGGGCTGGGACAGGGCAGAGCGGTCACCGCTCTGCTGCGCCGCCTCTTCCCCTCCGCCGGGATAGAGGTATTCCCGGATCTGGCTGGTATCGACCGGATGGTGGTGCTGTCCCTTGACCCGGTTGGGAGTAGTAATAGTAGGGAGATGCAGAGAGTAGCCTGAGGAGTGTGAAATCATGGCAAACGAGGCATTGTTGGCGGAGGCAAAGCAGTCAATTATTGACTACGATAAGGATAAGGCTGAGGAAGTTGCCCGTAAGGCGCTGGCGGCTGGGATGAATCCCAATGAGGTGATAACGGAGGGCTTTGTTCCCGGGATAACTGAGGTTGGCGATCTCTTTGACCGGGGGCAGTTGTTCCTGCCCGAGTTGATGCTGGCGGCTGAGGCGATGAAGGCGGCTTCGGCAATATGCGTGGAGGCACTGCCGGCAACGGAGATTAAGGTAGCCAAGAAGGTAGTCATCGGGACGGTGGAAGGGGATATCCATGATATCGGGAAATCGATAGTGGTCTCCTTCTTATTGGCCAACGGTTTTGAGGTATATGATATGGGTAGGGATGTGCCCATCGCCGAATTTGTTCGAAAGGCCCGGGAGGTAAAGGCCGATGTAGTCGGTAGCAGTGCGCTGCTGACCACTACCATGCAGAAACAGATGGTGCTTGAGGAAGAGCTGAAAAAGGCCGGTATTCGAGATAAGATCAAGACTATCGTCGGCGGGGCACCCTGTAGCGAGCAGTGGGCGAAGCGGATAGGGGCTGATGCTTATGCGGAAAGCGCTGTCGACGGGTTGAATAAGATAAAGGAACTGACCGGTTTGGCTTAATAAGCTGGAAGACGGATTGTGCCGGCAGTGTAGCATTCTGACTTTGAGGGTATGGAAAGGGGGTGACTGAAATACTAGTAGTCGGAGAATTGATTAACTCGACACGGAAGGCGGTTAAGGCAGCGCTTGAAGCTAAGGATGCGTCTGTCATCAGGCGTCTTGCCCGGGAGCAGGTAGAGGCAGGCGCGGATATTATTGATGTTAATACCGCTACCAGTATGGAGCACGAAGTTGATGATATGAAATGGGTTATCGGGCTCATCCATGATGAGGTGGGTAACGTGCGCCTATCTATTGACAGTCCCAGTGCCGAGGCGATGGCATCCGGGTTGGAGCTTTGTCAGGGACGCCCTCTGATCAACTCCATTAATAATGATCCCAGAGGACGGGCCTTCATTGATATCGTTAAGCGCTTTGATGGTGACATTATAGGACTGCCTATGGGGGGAAAGGTAGGGGTGCCCAGGACGGTTGAGGAGCGTCTCGATGAAGTAGACATAATGCTATCCACTCTGGATGATGCCGGTGTGGATCCCTCCCGTTTGTATATTGACTCCATAGTGATGACTATCGGCAGTAATCAGGAGCAGGGGCGTATTGTGATTGAGAGCGTCCGGGAGATTAAGAAGCGCTACGGAAGCCGGGGAGTAAAGACATCGGTAGGGCTGTCCAATATCTCCTTCGGCTTACCTCGCCGTAGCTTGATTAACCAGGCTTTCCTGGCCATGCTTCTTGAGGCGGGACTGGATATGGCCCTGATTGACCCTAGGGATGTCGGGATGATCAGTACTATGCGTGCTGCGGAAGCGATAGTGGGGACTGATGCTGGCTGTCTCAGGTACATCAAACACGTAAGGAAGCTCGCCGGATAGAGGTAGCGGCTCCTGTAAATTTAATGATGTACCGCCGGTGGTTAGGACATCCTATTAAGCGGGCAGCGATCGGGAGGCATTTCTAGCTCTTCTCTGCTTGCCTTGCGGCAACTATCCTCTGGGTAATCTGAGCAGGTGCCTCTTCATAGTGGCTGAATTCTACAGTATAGCTGCCCCGGCCCTGAGTTACCGACTTTAGGTCTATGGCATAGCGCAGAATCTCGGCCAGGGGTGCCTGAGCCTCAATAACATTCATTCCTGACTCCGGGTTCATACCCAGCACCCGTGCCCGTTTGCCGTTAAGGTCGCTGATAATATCGCCGGTGAATTCCTCAGGTACCCTAACCTTGACGTTTACTATCGGTTCGAGGAGAATAGGCTGTCCCTGGGTCAGACCCTTCTTTACTGCTTGCGCCCCGGCAATTTTGAAGCATATGTCTGAAGAATCGACCGGATGAAAGCTGCCGTCATAGAGTATCGTTCTTACGTCCACTACCGGATAGCGGGCTAGCCCGCCTTCAATCATCGCTTCGTGGACCCCCTTCTCTACCGAGGGGATGTAGTTTTTGGGAATAGTACCGCCGACTATTCTGTCAACGAACTCACAACCGCTGCCGCGGGGCAGGGGCTCCAGCTCAAGAAGGACATGTCCGTACTGTCCATGTCCCCCGGTCTGTTTTTTATGTTTGTACTCAGCTTTGGCCGTTATCGTAATGGTCTCTTTATAAGGGACCTTTGGTGTCGCCATCTCCACACTGACCCCGAATTTACGCAGCATTCTATCAGCAGCTACGGCAAGCTGAGTCTCCCCGAGGCCGGAGAGGATGGTCTCGTTGGTGTCGTTATCCCTGCTTACGCGCAGGGTGAGGTCTTCTTCGGTAAGCCTGGCCAGGGCTGTACCCAGCTTGTCGACATCAGCCTTGGTTTTGGGGTGTACCGCCTCGCTGAAGATAGGCTTCGGGAAGGGAACATGAGCGATTCTCAGCGGCTTGTCCCGGCTGCCCAGGGTATCGCCGGTGCTGGTGATACTCAATTTGGCTACCCCGCCGATGTCTCCGGCCCCGACCCGGGGTACCGCCTCCTGGTTCTTGCCTCTTAAGATAAACAGCTGGCCGATGCGCTCTATCTCGTTACGTGTTACGTTCCATACCTGGGAGTTGCTGTCAATAGCACCGTGATAGACCCGGAAGTAGGTAAGCTTGCCCACGTAGGGGTCGGCACTGGTCTTAAACACCAGGGTGGCCAGCGGGGGGTCCTGTCCGGGCTTGATCTTCTCCACCTCGGAACCGGAGTCATCGACGATAGCTACTTCCTGCTCTTCGGGTGAGGGCAGATAGTGATATATGGCGTCGAGCAGGGGGGCAGTACCAATGTTTTGTAGTGCGGAGCCGGCCAGAATGGGTACAACCTGCCCGGTCCTGGTCGCCTTGCGCAGGCTATCGGTTAGCTCTTCCAGGCTGATCTCTTCACCGCCGAGGTACTTCTCAATAAGACGGTCGTCTACTTCGGCTACGGCCTCGATTAGTTTCTCCCGGAAGGAGGCCGCTTGAGCATTTACTGAGGGGGGTATCTCTCCCTCCTCCCCTTTAGAACCGAGGTGGGCTTTCATTGTCATCAGATCGACCGTTCCCTGAAAATCACTCTGGGCGCCTATCGGTAAGCGTATCGGGACACACTTGGCGCCGAACTTTGCCTGAATCTGTTCTACAGTATGATAGAAGTCAGCGTTCTCCCGGTCCATCTTATTGACGAAGATCAGCCGGGCTAAGCCGGCTTCCTCACCATAGTCCCAGACCTGTTCTGTACCGACCTCGACGCCGGAGGCGGCACAGACCACGATTACCGCTCCCTCGCTGACCCGGATGGCTGCTTTGACTTCGCCGACAAAATCGGTGTAACCGGGGGTATCGATGAGGTTGATCTTGGTATCCTGCCACTCGCAGGGGAGCAGGGTCAGGTTAAGGCTTATCTTACGTTTCGCCTCATCCGGGTCATAGTCTGAGGTAGTGGTCCCGTCATCAACCTTACCCAGTCGGTTAGTGACGCCGATCGTGAACAAAATCGCCTCTGATAGCGACGTCTTGCCGGCGCCGCAATGGGACAGCAGGGAAAGGTTACGTATATTTCCTGGCGTATACTGCTTCATCTGGTTAACGGTTCTCCTTCAGTTTGCTCTATCCTGCCGCAGCCCAGTCTGTTCCGCACTACTCAGGAATCAGGGTGGGTCACTTCATATGAGGTGAAAACAAAATCCAGGTCCTTCTGTAGATTGGAGAGCTTTTCCAGCGGAAAAAGCTCCTCATCGACGTTAATTATTACTCTGGTCTCGCCTTTGGCCGAGCCCACGATATGTACCCTGAGACACTCTTTGCCTTTCTTACCGGCTTCGTCCGGCACCTTGAAGGCCAGGTTGCCCCGGGAAATGAATGAAGATGAGTCACCGGCGATAGGGTATGTCTCCAGTTTGGTCTCTGATAAGGTTACCCCCTGCTTAAGGGCGAAGTCCCTTACCTCATCATAGAGCAACTCGGGGTTTACGCTCTGGTAGGTCTTCCTGATTTCCATTTGTCTCCTCATCAACCAGGGGTTTACTGTCCGGCTGTTAATTCACCATTATACTGCATCGACCTTCCCGTATCAACACTACCTCGTTTTGGGAGCTGCCACCGCAGATGTTTAGAAAATGTTTAGCCTCTCAGTTGTAAAATGTCAGGAAGCTGCTGGAGGCTTTCTGTGGAAATAGGATTGACAGCCCGTGATATAATAGATGTCAAAATAAACTGGACCATTTTCTTTTGAGTGGTTGCGGATAAGCGTAATCGGGAGAAAATGGCTGCGGGAGGGAGAAGTGAAAATATTGAAGAGGTACAGGACGTATGCCGCCTTTTTACTGGTGGGGCTGCTCGGTCTCTCCGGGTGCGGCGAGGGGGTTGCGTTGACGGTCAACCTGGAGACGCCGACTAATGGCAGTACGGTCTCGTCGCTGACGCCGATATTGGCCTGGAACTGTAATTATTCCGATGCTACCTATCGACTCCAGGTATCGCAGCACGGCAACTTCCAGGACTTGATTATCGATGAATCGAATCTGGCCGGTCCCAGCTACACCGTAGCCAGCGGAAA
>JAQUOC010000029.1 GCA_028717305.1 Dehalococcoidales bacterium
GGCCATACGACAAGGTTTCTTAATAGCAGCGGCACCTCCCGGTAGGGGGACATACTCCAGTTGTCCCATCCTACGGAAGGAATCCAAACCAGCAAGCAGGAACTCACCACCCCAGATTGTGCCATCGTTCCCGTACCCGGTACCATCAAGGGCCACTCCGATAACCGGTCTGTTCACCCTATTTTCTGACAGACAGCTTGCGATATGAGCATGATGGTGCTGAACCGGAACCAGACTCAACCCGTATTCTGCACCAATTTGCCGGGCATACTTGGTGCTGAGATACTCGGGGTGCATATCGCAGGCGATCACCCGGGGTTCAACACGAAACAAACCCTTGTATAGCTCAATGGTATTCTCGAAATGCTCCAGGGTCTCCTCATTCTCCATATCGCCGATATGCTGGCTCAAGAAGGCATGCTCATCCTTGGTCAGGCAGAAGGTGTTCTTTTCCTCGGCACCACAGGCAAGGACCTGCTCCGATTTGAAGGAGAGAAAAATAGGATAAGGGGCGTAGCCACGAGCTCGTCTTATCGGCCGGGGAACTTCATCCACGAAGTAAACGCTATCGTCATACCTCGAGTAGATATCCCGGTTGTGGAGCAGGAAATAATCGGCAATCCCCTTAAGCCTTACTAAGGCCTCCCCGTTATCCTTAGCAATAGGTTCTTCACTCAGATTACCGCTGGTCATCACCAACGGCAGGCCGGTTTCACTGAGGAGGAGATGGTGCAGCGGCGTGTAGGGAAGCATCATACCGATATATTTCAGGTTGGGCGCTACTGAAGGGCAGATATCGGATGAGCTATGCTGCCACCTAAGCAGTACTATCGGGCACTCGGGAGAAGCGAGCAGCCTGCTCTCCCCGGGTGACAGCAGACAGTGTCTGGCCACATCTTCCATATCAGCTACCATGACCGCAAAAGGCTTGGCACCCCGCTTCTTGCGCTTTCTTAACAGGTCTACCGCATCTCTGTTAGTAGCATCACAGGCGAGCTGAAAGCCACCCAACCCCCGAATTGCCAGTATGTTCCCCCGCTTCAGGAATTTTCCGGCCGCCCTGATGACATCATCGGCAGCAACACGGCAACCGTCACCATCAACTATCTCCAGATTAGGACCACAATCGGGACAGGCATTAGGCTGGGCATGAAAGCGCCGGTTGAGCGGATCATCGTACTCTTGCTGGCACCGGGGACACATCTTGAACTGGCGCATAGTCGTCCTGGCACGATCATAGGGAATATCCTCAATGATGGTAAAGCGGGGGCCGCAATTAGTACAGTTGGTGAACGGGTAGCGATAGCGGCGGTCAACCGGGCAGAGCAACTCTCTCCGGCAATCCTCACAGGTGGCAATATCCGGAGAAACCAGCTGGTATTGTCCCGCTTCGCTTTGGCTGGTCAGAATCTCGAACCCGCTATTACCCCTGGCAGGCAAGAAGGAAACCTCAACCTGCTCGATATGAGCCATGGGAGGAGCTTTTGCTTCGAGGTCAACAAGAAAACTCCTTATATTTCTCTCGTTTCCCTCCACCTCGATTTCGACATTCCCCGAAGTGTTACGTACCCAACCCTGCAGACTATGCTGATAGGCCAGCCGATAGACAAAGGGACGGAAACCAACCCCCTGCACCACCCCCCACACCACAACTCTAGCCGATTTTTTTGCTCTCGCCAGCACCATCCACCCGTTCTCCAATTAATATACTAAGTGGGAATCTTCCAACCGGTTAGCTGATAATCCCGGGGCGGACGATATCCCTTAAGCAGGTCCAGCTTTCCCTGTCTCTTCAGAATATTATAGATCAGAACCCAGGCGCAGTCTTTTTCCGGACTGAGTTCGCATTTATCGTCTTTAGCTCCGCCGCAGGCACCGTTGAGCAACCCTTTGGGGCAACGGGCTACCGGACAGATTCCGCCGGTCACAGCAAGGAGACAATCGCCACAACCAGCGCATCTCATTTCCAGAATACCGTCATCCCTGTCTTCGGCACCCATAAAGTGCGTATTCTGAGCGGGAAAAACAGGAAGCTCGGGGAAAACTTTAGCCAGGGTCTGCACGCCCAGTCCACAGGCTAAAGAGAGCACCGCCTCCGCATTCCCTATTTGAGGCTTGAGCACCGATGCCGCCATATAATCATCACACTGCTTCCCCACCGTAGTCATCTTAAAATTAAAAACCTTACCTCTTGATTTTCCCGCGAGGTCAAGTAGCTGGCTCAGCGTACTGGCTTCCCTCAAGCCTCTCGGCGGCTGGTTACAGCCATCACAACCCACGACCAGAATATCGGAATAGGGTAAAATAAAGCCCAGCACTTCATCCAGAGGTTTTAGTGTTGTTACTATCATCTATCTACTCTCCTTCGACCCGATAGACTCTATTTTCCGGTTAAACCGCTCCAGCTCTCGGTCAAACTCCTCCTGATGACGGGGAGTCACCGTGCAAAAGCCAACCCTGTCTTGAAGACCTATCTGGCTCAGTCTATTATCCAGAGCCTCAATCGAGCGCTGCGCCTCCCGGCTCCCTGTCTGACGATGGCAGTCCTCTTCGGGACAGGCTATTATCAAGATTCCACCGAATCCCTGCTGTAAAGCCTCCAGAATGTGAATACCCTCAACCCGGGCGGCACAGGGCACGTCAATAATACCTACATTCGGGTTAATCTTCTTATCAAGGTGCGGTAATACCGTCCATTGACACAGGAATACCAAAATCCCCGGCCTTTTCATCTCCGAGACCGCCTCAGTAATCGCACCGGAGATACGCGCTCTCTCCCAGTTTTCAAGCTCTATCGCCATAGCCGGACAAACGGCAGCACATAAGCCGCAGCCCCGGCAGAGGGTCATATCAAAGCTGACCCCATGCGGGCTCCTGAAGGAAATGGCATCGCAAGGGCAGTAATAAGCACAGTCGCCACAGTTAATACACAACTCTTCGTCATATGTAATCCCCGGTAGCACCGGCTGGAGTCCTGCGGCAACACACCCCTTGCAGCTCTTACAAGGGCCGCAACAGAGGCATCTCCTCGCCTCCTCTACCACCTGCTCCAGTGTAAACGCTTCCTCAAAGGGCTCAAAATTAAGCCTTTCCTCTGCGGGTACCCATACCAGTGGCGGCTGAGGCTTATAATAAGCGTTACTCAGGACAGGCGCATCCTGATACTCCTTCTTTCGTCCCGCCGTTAGATTCTCACCCCTGATATAACGGTCGATGGACTCAGCCGCATTCAGTCCATCCCACATCGCTTCCGCAGCAAATCCTATCCTCCTCACGTCACCACCGATGAAGACACCCTCCTTAAGGTTACTCATCAGGGTGATTTCATCAACTTCAAGCTTCCCACCCTCACCCAGCAAACCCTCCTGCTCATAGACAGTCCGGTCTTGTTCCTGACCGATGGTAACCAGCAGCACATCACCATCAAGGTAAACCACGTCATCATGGTCGAACCTGGGATTGAACCCGCCGTCCTCATCAAATACCGAGGTGCACCGGGGGCACTTTATCTTCCTAAACTTGCCACTTTCGCCGATTATCTCGACTACGCCCCTGGAATAGACTACCCTTATCCCTTCCTGGGTAGCTCCTTCTACTTCATCCTCATCGGCAGGGATGCCATTCCTGGAGGACCTGTCTTCGTTCTCTAAGCAGACCAGGGTTACTTCGCCACCCAGCCTCCGGGCAGTGCGGGCGACATCAAAGGCGACATTACCCCCACCGACGACAATCACCTTCTTACTCCGGTAGAATCTTGGAGATGCTATACCCTGATTTACCTCATAAAGCAGGTTCAACCCGAACGTAACTCCCTCCAGATCGACATTGTCAACCGGTTTACCATCAATGGTAAGAAGCCGGCCAACCGGGGTGCCGGTAGCCAGAAATATAGCCTGGTAACCTTCTTTCTTAATGTCGTCAAGCCTTTTGCCGACGCCTCCTATCTCAGCGCCAAGCCTGACCTCAATATGGGCAATCCGGAGCAGACTGCTGATGACAGAATCAATAACACCCCTAGGAATACGGTAGCGCGGGATTAACCTAAGGGCACCGCCCAACTCGCGGCTTCTCTCCAGTATGGTAACCCGATACCCCCTTTTGCTCAGTTCGTAGGCACACATCAAACCTCCGGGTCCGCTTCCGATGACAGCCACCTTTTCCTTATCCGGAGTGGGCAGGGTTGGTGCGGTATCAAGATACTTGAGGTAACGGTCGGCAACGAGTCGCACCAGCATCCTCCGCCTTACGGCACCGGTCTCATCCCTGTAATTACACTGTCTCTCACAGAGACCGCAAATATAACTACAGACCGGGAAAAGGGGGTTCTTTTCATAGATTTCATCACCAATCTTAATTATCTGACGGGCGGCTTCTTCAGGATCCAGAGGCAACAAAGCAAGCATGGCATGGCTGCGCTGGATATCTTCGCCAAGAGGACATGCTATCTGGCAGGGGGCCAGGTATACCTTCCCCTCGGCACCACGACTCACTTCTTCAACCCGTGCCGAGTCTTCTTGAGGAACTAATTCGCTCATCTGTTTTCAGCCTTCTCCGAAAAGTGACATCTCACAAATACCAGATACGACTTCAGGGATAGAGAGTTTACCTCACCGCCCGGCGACCACGAAACGGCTTGTCATCACCGGGATTATCCATCTCCGAGATCGCTCACAGCTTTTCCTCTACTATTATTCGTTCGACAATAGATGGTATCTTTTCCGCCACTTCCTTGGTACACCCCTCGGAAAAGCATGAGTTATCCCTTACCTCAACAGCATAAATACTGACGGACTCAGGCATTTTGCACCCCAGGCTTCTGCCGACCTCGAAGGCAGTGGCAACATCCATACTATGGGCAGAAGAGGGACCGGCAGCCTTATCGAGATCCTCCAGACTAAGTTTGTATAGATCGCCCGGTCGCCCTTGCCCCGTCTTGATAGAATCAATGATGATGAGCTTATCGTAACCCGCTACATAATCAATGAGAACAACGGCAGCCTCATTGGTTTCCTCGATTTTCAAGCCGGGTATTGCCCCCTTGAGCCGGCGGGCAATCTCAATACCCACTCCATCATCGGTGAGAATCGGGTTCCCTATACCCAGAATGAGTGCCTCCATCTCCTGTCCCCCGTTTTCAGACAGCAACAACCTCTTTAACCTCAGGCACTCTCTCCTTAAGGAGCCGTTCAATACCCTGTTTCAGTGTCATCTTCGACATCGGACAGCCGCTGCAGGCACCCTTCAGTCTCACCTTCACCACGCCTTCGGTCACTTCTACCAGCTCGACATCACCACCGTCTGCCTGCAGAGCCGGCCTTATCTTCTCCAGAACAGCCTCTACCTTTTCCTTCATAGGATACCCTCCTTTATTTTAATAAATCTACACATTTATCCTCTCTTAATACTCTTTTTCAGCTTACCGTCAGATCCGTAGATGCTCACCTCGAGCGGCATTCCTCCGGGAAGGGAATGGGTAGCGCAAGCATAGCAGGGATCATAAGCCCGGAAAGCCATCTCGATCATATTGAGAATCCCATCAGGTACCTTGCCATCCTTTATCAGGGATTTGGCTGCCTTTTCAACCGACATATTAATAGCTGCAGCGTTATTCTGCGTGGCGACAATCAGGTTGACTCTGGTAAGAATCCCTCTGTCATCTGTCTGATAATGGTGAATGAGAGTTCCTCTTGGCGCTTCGATAACACCCACTCCTTCCTTAGGCGTCTGGCTAGGCCGGTTTACAATATCAGGAGAAAGAATTTCCGGGTCACGGGCAAGCTCTACCACTCGCTCCGAGGCATACAGTGCTTCCACCAGCCGAGCCCAGTGGAAAGCAAGGGTACTGTGTACCGGTTTTCCTCCCAGTACGGAGACCATCCTCTGGTAGGCTTTCTGTGCCAGCGGAGTGGCCATACCATCGGAGACATTGAGACGGGCCAGGGGAGCAACACGGAAAACACCGCTCTCCTCCCCGTCGACAAATCCCTGCCAACCTATCTTCTTAAGGTAGGAGAAGCGGACGTAGGTCCAGGGCTCGACATGCTCAGCGATATGATCAAGATAATCCCGGCCATTGAATCTGGCGAACTCCTTGCCGCCGGGGTCAACCACTCTTATCATGCCATCGTAGAAGTTTACCTTATTATTCTTGTCCACCATTCCCATATAATACGTCCTATGCGAGTAAACATCACCGGAAACCAGGTCGATGTAGTCCTTGTTCTTCAGTACGATGTCATCAAAAAGACCCAGGGCAAATTTGCAGAACTCCACACTATACTCCCCGGCCTCCAGGATGGTCTTCCGCTCATCCTTACTGATACCCTTGGACACCCCTCCGGGCAGCGCACAGGAGGGCATCACCGGCTTACCCCCGATTATTCTCAAGATATTCCTCATCCCTTTGCGCATCCGGATTACCTTACCACCGGCCTCCAGTCCCGCCCGGGCAATGACCCCCAGGATATTTCTCTCCCCGGATGGCGCCTGTGGGCCGACAACAAAGTCAGGCCCACCCAAAAAGAAGAAGTGCAGCATGTGATCCTCAGCCTGAAAGGCATTGTACATCAACTCTCTTATCTTCTTCGCTGCGGGAGGAGGATCGACCTTGAATAAATCATCCAGGGCCTTGGCCGATGCCATATGGTGAGCGGTAGGACAGACACCACAGATCATGGTGGTTATCCGTGGCATCTCCTCGGCTGGTCTACCTACGCAAAAGCTTTCGAAACCACGAAGCTCAGGAACCTGCAGACAGGCCCGCTCACAGCCGCCTTGATCATCAAGGAATATCTCTATCTTCCCGTGTCCTTCAAGCCGAGTTATCGGATCAATTGTTATCTTCTTCACATTACTACCCTACCTCTTTCTTTTCAGAAGTGAAGTAGGAAGACTGAATCTATAGAACGTGCCGGCCGGGTCGGGGAACCTATCGATTAGTTTCTGGATATCTTTATCCGGCATCTTCCCTTCTTCCTCAACTCCCAAAATAGAGGCAAACATGGCGAGGGCCTTGGTCCCCTGGTCAACCACACCATCGACGGGACCGAAACAGCCACGACACGGCATATTGGCCCTGATACACGTCTCGCCACAGCCGGTACGGGTCGCCGGTCCGTAGCAAAACAGCCCCTGTACCAGGAAACACTGGTCGGGGTCGATCTTGATCTCCCATGGTCTTTTAATATCTTTCACCGCAATCCTATCCGGTTTCGAGTCTTTCCTGGGGCAGGTATCACAGAGGGCGATGTTAGGAGCGAGCACAGCACCCTTCTCCGGCAGCTGGCCGGTTAAAACCGCTTTCACCGTATTCATAATCAAGTCGGGCGGCGGGGGACAACCGGGAAGGTAATAATCAACCGGAACGATTTGATCCAGAGCACTGACCGTATCGTAGAACTCAGGTAGAGTGAGCTCCCTGCCATCCTCAATGGTTTTCGGCTGAGGGATGATCTTCTCCAGATTGATCACGCTGGGAGAATCGTGGTAGACCTGCTGGAAGACCATCTCACCGTTGCAGAGATTACCCAGGCCGGGAATACCACCCAGGTGGGCGCAGGCGCCAAGAGCAACCACCAAACCCGATTTCTGCCGCAGCAGCCTGACCATTTCCTCCTGCTCTTTAAGCCTGACCGCGCCGTTTATGAAGCTTACCGTGATGCCACCGTCTTTCATAGCCTCAATGTCCTTCTTCTTGAAATCCAGTGCCACCGGCCAGAAGACAATATCCACCGTCTCTACTAACTGCAGAATATCTTCGTTGAGGTCAACCACCGCCTCTTCACAGCCACCGCACGAAGCACACCAATAAAAGGCAACTCTCGGTTTAGCCATCATTCCCTGCTACATAAATCAAACGTCATCAAGCGGCTTTTATCCAATCCCCCCTGTTATTAAACAAAAATACCGGCACAAAGCACAACACTCTTTGACCCGGTAAGCACCACTACTCCGAACAGCATCTATAACCGGTCACAGCCATCAGTAGTATCAGGCCAGCTATTCAGTAAGGAAGTTCCCTTCGCCGTAGGAAAGGAGATAGATAAGAACTGCTAATCTTGTATAATGATTTTAGACAGGATCCAGTAGTGATTTTATCCAAAATCCATGAATAACAAAGGTAGCTTACCATTGTGTTCTCGAGATTGTCAATGCTGCTACCGGCAGGCTAAACATTGAACAGAAAGTTAATGATATCACCATCCCGGACAGTATAGTTCTTTCCCTCCAGACGTAGCAGACCTTTCTTACGGGCCTCGGCAAGGCCGCCGCACTCTATCATCTCTTCATAGCTGATTACCTCGGCACGAATAAAGCCTCTCTCAATATCAGAGTGGATTTTACCGGCCGCTTTAAGGGCACTGGTACCATCCTTAATTGGCCAGGCCCTGACTTCATCCGGGCCCACGGTTAAAAAGGAGACCAGCCCGAGTAACTCATAGGACAGCCTGATAGCACGCTCCAGTCCGGGCTTGGCAATTCCGAACTCGGCACGAAGTTCCTCAGCCGCATCCCCTTCTAATTGAGCCAGCTCCATCTCCAGTTCACCGCAAAGGGTAATAATACTGCAATTGGCTCTCGAGTAGCGCTGCTGTAGTTCTGTTTCCAGAGAGGCTGCTTGAGGTAGTTGCTCTTCCCCGATATTAACCACGATAAGCAAGGGCTTGGCGGTGAGAAACTGATAGTTGGCGATAGTTTTGCTCTCTTCATCAGTCAGGTTTAGCCCCCTGATGGGCACATCCTTTTCCAGGCTGGCATTAATCTTACCCAATAATTCCTGCTCCCGGATCAGCCCCTGACGCTCGGTCGCCTTAGCCCCTTTCAAGGACTCCTCTATTCTCTTCAGTCTTCGCTCAATAATAACCAGGTCGGAGAAGGCAAGCTCCATATCCATGGTGGCAATATCCCGTTCGATATCCAGACTGCCTTCACTATGGGGAACGCTTTCGTCAGTAAAGGCACGCACGACATGAAACAGGGCGGAGACATTACCGAGCTGATTCAAAAGCTCGCCGCCGATACCCTTATCCTTAGCCAATTCCTTGACGGAAGCCCCGATATCAACATACCTCGCTTCGGCGGGGACCACCCTCTTGGGATGGAACATATCGGCAAGAACCTTTAAACGGGGATCGGGAACCTTAGCCACTCCGACATGGGGAGACCTGGCTTCCTGGGTATAGCTTCCGGTGGTAACCTTACCTCCAGTCAAGGCATTAAAAACAGTCGTCCGTCCGCTCTTGGAAAGTCCGATGATACCGATGTCAACACTCATGTCTTATTTTAATCCTTACCTCCGCTATTCTTCAATAATTTCACCACCAGGTGTGATAAAATGAATATTAACCACGAAAAGGAAGAAGACTTGCTGTATATACTATCCGGTCAGGACGATTTTTCCCTGAACGAGTCGCTGGAGGAGATAAAGAGAGGCATCGGCAGCGAGGCGCTACTAACGGCCAATACCACGGTAATTGACGGTCAGAAGATCACTATAGAGCAGCTAAGAAACGTCATAGAGACGGCTCCATTTCTAGCGGAAAGACGGCTGGTCATCATCAAAGGACTGCTGGAACGCTTTGTTCCCAAAGGTAAATCGGGACGGCAGAAAAAGGCCACTTCGTCGGTCAAGCAACAAGATGAACCGGGGTCGCTGCTGAGCCTCCTCACCAACATACCCGCCAGCACGATACTGGTACTGGTAGACGTAATAGATGATAAAACGAGAAACAAAAATCCGCTCTTTAAGGAACTCTCGGCCAGGGCAGAGGTAAGAACCTTTCCCCTGCTCAAGGGCAACGGGCTAAGGCAATGGATCAGAGAGCAGGCGGGGAAGGAAGGCGCCGAGATATCTCCTCCGGCGGTAGAATTGCTGACGAGGCTAATAGGCAGTAACCTCTGGATTATGCAAAATGAGATCAGAAAGCTTGCCCTGTTTACCTCAGACCGCCGCATCGAAGAAGATGATGTCAGCAGGGTGGTGAGCCATGCCCAGGAAACCAGTGTTTTTGCCATGGTCGATGCCGTCATTGAATTCAAGGCCGGACTGGCCGAAGAATTGCTTGAGCAGTTGCTGGAAAACGGGGCGGCACCGACCCATCTTCTGTTTATGATATCGCGACAGTTCCGCATGATAGCCCGGGTAAAGGAGCTCAAAAAACAGGGCGAAGCGGAAAGGGAAATTCAGACCAAGCTTGGAATCGCCTCAGACTTTGCCTTTCGTAAAACGGTAGAGCAGTCAAACCGCTACCCCCTGGGGCGCATTAAAGAAGTATACCACAGACTTTTAGCAACCGACCTCGCCATGAAGACAGGAAAATATCACGGCGAACTGGCCCTCAACATACTGGTCGCCGAGCTATGCCAACAGCCTCAACGATAGCCAAACCTTAGCAGTAAGAACAGTAAGAATGCGAGATAATATTGACAAAAACGTTACATTGCGTTATCATAGGAAAACGGTTGCCTATTTCCGTGGAGAAATAATTTTAGATGATCGGTCGTAATGAACTAGAGGTCGAAAGAAAGACGGTCTCTATACTTAAGATTATCAATGAGTCATCACAGCCGGTGGGGGCAAGGCTGATTGCCCGCCAGTTAAAGGAGTACGGGGTAGAGCTGGGAGAACGAGCGGTAAGGTACCATCTCAAACTAATGGATGAGCGTGGGTTGACCAGCCTCATCGGAAGGGACGGCAGGCTGATTACCGATTCAGGAATCGAAGAACTGAATAGCGCCCTGGTCAGGGACAAAGTGGGACTCTCCATCTCTAGAATTGAGATGCTTTCTTTCCGCACCGATTTTGATCTGGATAAGCACACCGGCCGAATTCCGGTAAATATCTCTTTCTTCCCCAGGGATAAATTCGGCAAGGCGCTTAAGGAGATGCGTACTGCTTTCTCAGCGGGTTTCTGCGTAAGCAACCTGGTAGCGACAGCCGGTGAGGGGGAGACTCTCGGCGAGCTAACCGTCCCCGAGGGAAAGACCGCTCTGGCCACAGTTTGCAGTCTGGTGATAAACGGTACCCTGCTTAAGGCCGGCGTCCCCATCGATTCGAGGTTTGGCGGCATACTCCAGATCCGTAACCATAAGCCGATTCGTTTCGTGGAGCTCATTCACTACGCCGGTTCATCAGTAGACCCCTCCGAGGTATTCATCAGTGCCAAGATGACCTCAGTGGGTCAGGCAACCAGAGATGGTTGCGGCAAAATACTGGCCAACTTTCGCGAGATACCGGCTCTCTGTCGGCCTGTTGCCGAGGAGGTTATCGCCAGACTCAAGGAGGCCGGGCTTAACGGGGTGCTGGCAATCGGAGAGACCAGCGAGACAGTCTGTGAAGTCCCGATAGAGCTCAACCGTATCGGGATAGTCCTGCTCGGCGGCCTCAACCCGGTAGCCGCAGTTGCCGAAGCCGGTATCGATTGTGAGAGCCATGCAATGAGCACCGTTTTAGACTACCGGAGCCTAATAAAATTTGAGGAGCTGATATGAAAGAGATAAAAATCATACCCTGCCTGGATATCAAGGAAGGTAGAGTGGTCAAGGGAGTGAAATTCGTCAACCTGAAGGATGCCCGAGATCCGGTAGAAGCCGCTACCACCTACTGCAAGCAAGGTGCCGATGAGCTTGTCTTCCTAGATATATTCGCTACCGTGGAAAATAGAAAGACCAGACTGGAGTGGGTGAAAGGGGTTCGCGACGTGACCACCATTCCCTTCGCCGTCGGTGGCGGTATCGCCAGCATCGCGGATATGAAGGTACTGATTGACCTCGGTGTGGACAAGGTCTCTATCAACACCGCTGCTGTCAGACGGCCCCAACTGATAACTGAAGCGGCGGCGGAGTTCGGCAGGGAGAAGCTTGTCGTCGCCATCGACGGTAGAAAGAACCCGTCGAAAAGCGGACGCCCCCGTCTCGAGGTGGTGATTAAAAGCGGCGACGAGCCTACAGGTATTGATATCGTCGACTGGGCAAAGCGGGTGGAAGAACTTGGTGCTGCGGAAATTCTGCTCACCAGTAAGGATGCCGACGGTACTCGGGCAGGCTATGACCTGGAGATGACCAGAGCTGTCGCCGAAGCGGTTACCATCCCGGTTACCGCATCCGGTGGTGCCGGGACCATGGAGCACCTCTACCAGGCAATAGTAACCGGTAAGGCCTCGGCAGTGCTGGCTGCCTCAGTCTTTCACTTCGGCGAAATCTCCATCCCCCAGGCCAAAAAGTACCTGCAGGAAAGGGGGATAGCGATTAAGAAATAACCTTGCTGTTTCTATATGTACCATAATTTGAGACAGTTTGCTCAGAACAAAGATAAACAAATCCGGGAGAACTATCTGAGATAATATTAAGGAGCAGTTAAAAGAAATGGCGAATATTAATCCGTTTGACATCGTAAAACAACAAATAGACAATTGTGCCGGAATTTTGAATCTAGACCGCGACGTAACCACGATGCTGAAGACTCCGATGAGGGAACTGCATGTGTCGTTGCCGGTACGGATGGATGATGGCTCGGTCAAGGTGTTCCAGGGGTTCAGGGTTCAATACAACGATGCTAGAGGCATCACCAAGGGCGGTATCAGATTCCATCCCGATGAAACCATCGATACTGTTCGAGCTCTAGCAGCCTGGATGACCTGGAAATGCTCCCTACTCGACTTACCGCTGGGAGGAGCAAAAGGCGGTGTCATCTGCAACCCCAAAGAAATGTCGATAGGTGAATTAGAGCGTTTAAGTCGGGCCTACGTACGTAGCGTATACCAGTTTATCGGACCGGAGAAAGACGTACCTGCTCCTGATGTTTATACCACCCCACAAATTATGGCCTGGATGATGGATGAGTATTCGGTTATAGCTGGCAAGCCACAGTTCGGCGTTATTACCGGCAAGCCGCTAACTATAGGCGGTTCTCCCGGGCGGGGTGATGCTACCGCTCGCGGTGGTATGTACACCATCCGTGAAGCCGCCCAAGCGCTGGGGATCGACCTGAGCAAAGCTACTATCGCCGTACACGGTTACGGAAATGCCGGATATCATGCCGCCCGACTATGCCACGAAATCTTTGGGGCCAAAACGATAGCGGTATGTGACAGCAAAGGCGGGGTATGCTGTAAAACTGGAATTGACCCGGAGGCAGCATTTGCCTGCAAGTCGAAAACAAGCTCGGTCTGTAACCTGCCTAGTATGGAACGTATATCCAAGGAAGAACTACTGGCACTCGACGTAGATATACTTATCCCTGCCGCCATAGAGAATGTAATAACAGATAAGAATGCTCCCGATATTAAAGCTAAGATTGTTGCCGAGCTGGCCAACGGTCCAACTACGCCGGAGGCCGATGACATTCTATTCCGTAAAGGCGTTCATGTCATACCTGATTTCCTGTGTAATGCGGGAGGGGTGACCGTTTCGTACTTCGAAATGGTACAGAACTTCTACATGTACTCCTGGGAAGAAGCCGAAGTCCGCGAGCGGCTGGACAAGAAAATGACCA
>JAQUOC010000030.1 GCA_028717305.1 Dehalococcoidales bacterium
TACAACAAGGAGATTTATCAACCTGAGACAGCAGAAATGTATACAAGAGCTATCAAAAAGGAGATTTGCTTTTATTCTGGCCTTTTAGGTGATAAACCGGTGACTTCTTTCTATATTGGTGGCGGAACACCTACGACAATGCTGTACACCGGTCTAGGCGAGATTTTGGAAGATATCTTTAAGAGTTTCAATATGCAGTGTGATATACATATGGAAAGCCATCCTAATGATTTGAGTCCGGACAATCTCAACACAATAAAATCCCTTAACATAGAAAATCTAAGTACCGGAGTCGAGTCACTACAAGACAAATACCTGAGGATCCTTAAAAGACCGTACGATACAAAACAGGCGAAGGCAGCAGTTGAAAGGGCTATGAGTAAAGGATTCAAATGTTTTAACGTGGACTTCATTTTCGCTTTACCGAATCAGACTTATGGCGAGCTAGAGCAGGCGGGTCATGATTTAGTTGAGATGAATATTGACCAAGTTGCCGCTTATCCTCTTTTCAAGTTTCCTTACACTAGAATGGGAGAGTCCTCAAAGCGAAGTAACTACGACATACCAAATATCCTTAAGAGAAGGAGAATGCTTCATATCCTTGAGGAAATATTCTATGACAGGAAGTATGAAAGAACATCTGTTTGGGCATTCACCAAAGAAGGGACACCAAAGTATTGTTCTGTGACAGTGCCTCTTTATGTTGGGCTTGGTGCGAGCGGAGGCTCTTACTTGAAAGATATCTTCTACCTCAATACCTTCAACGTTGCTGAATACGTGAAGAGACTGGAAAATGGAAGAATGCCAATTGCTCTATCATTAGATCTGTCAGAAAGAATGCAGATGGCATGGTGGTTCTACTGGAGAGTCTACGAGACCAGGTTCAAGAGAAGCGATTTCAGGAAAAGATTTGGACAGGAATTCAATAGTATATTTGGAAAGTACATAAAACTGTTTTCTCTCTTCGGCTTAATAAAGAAGGATGACGGAAACGAGGTAACCCTGTCTGATAGGGGTACTTTTTGGCTGCATGCACTTGAAGACCTATTTTCACTGGACTACATCAGCAGGTTATGGGGAACTTCAACACAAGAACCTTGGCCAGAGAAGGTTATTCTGTAATTCGTATAATTACCACTATGAACAATGCGTCAATCTGTTTAGTGTTTGCTCGTATTTAATGGCCGATTCGCTGTCTGCATTATTGGGTACAAAGGGTTAATCCGGTTAGTTAAAAACAGTATATATTTATTTTACCTAACCCCTTTAACTTTTCTAACCCTATTTGATTTGCAGATTGCAGGCTATGCACCGTTGTTCGTCCTGTGGTAGTCTAAGAGAGACTGTGATGGACTTGAGTTTATCAGACCTGCTTCTGCTGTTCGTAGTCTATGCTACGAACATTCTCACCTTCTTCATTTTCGTGTCTCGTGTGAAGTGGCTCGATGCGGAGAGAAATCTTAGCATCACTACAGTCATTCTAGCTATCCCTACAGCGGTGGTTGCCTCACTGAATATGACAGCAGAACGCGAATGGCCATACTGGGTAATGCCCTTGGTATTCGTCGCTTGGGCAATCCTGGACTTGGTCGTAGACATTGTCCGCAAACAGGAATTCAGACAGCCAAGAAACAACAAGATACTGGTGCCGTTTCTGCTGCTGTTCTATGTCGGCCTGGGAGGGATGGGCGCTCTCACTTGGAAGATCGGGCTTATCTTTTGGGTGGTTACAGCGGCTACTTTTGCGCTGCAATTCGCTGGGATGGCATATGCTTTTCGTCATGGAAAAGCATAGGGTTAAGAAGTTTAGGCAGAAAATGTGGGGCTTACACTTTTTATCTAACTCCTTTAACCTGCCTAACCATTAAGTTCAAACTTTCGGAGCGCTACAATGCGAGTGCTTGTATTTTCAAAACATCGATTGGCTTATGCTATTAGCTTTGTGCAGATTTGTATTACAGCGCATGTGGGTAGGGGATAGTGGATGGGGGAAGGTGAGGTTTGAGGAGATTTAGGGTGTGTAGGGGAATGGAGAAGTAGGTCACGAACTCTTCTTAGTCAGTTCTAAGAATATACTGATTTCATCGAGTGCCTGGTCTATTTCAAAATGCGGCCGGCAGTGGAACCAATCGCCTAATGCACTATTTTCGCTTCTGCCCAGGCTGCCCAGTCCTGAGTGGAAACTCCGTTTGCCTCCACGAGGAGTTCAAAATCTACATTCTGGTCGGCAAAATCACTAAGGTCGATCTCTACCGTCTGTGTGCCGTCGCCATAGTCGACGATTTGTGTCCAGAGAACATAGACGGAGCCTCTAATCATCCTTACGTTAAATCTTACGCTTCCGCTGGTGTACCCATTGATGATGCCGGCCTTCAATTTAAGCGTTGCCCCGGGTGGCACATTGACGTCGCTGTACCTGCCTGAAATAAAGCCGTTATCAATCCAGCGAGGATGTGTTTCCAGAAGCTTGTCATATGTAATCCCGTCGTTGAGCTTTGTGTCGAGCTGATAACAGGCATAGCCCTGGTTGTCGCTGGTGGTCCCGGGGAATGATAATGAGTGTATTTCAAACATTCCCGTCATTAAGCCAGCTGCCCACGTAGCTGAAGGTGCCCGTTCTACAAAGTCGTAAGCCACCTGCTCGTCCAGCCATTCTACATGTGCCACTCCACTGACCCCACTGACTTCAACGATAAGGGTCTCAGTTTCGATTAAGTCGCCATTTGTAGCCGTTATCGAATATGACGTTGTTTCGCTCGGGCTGACTTCTCTACTGCCTTCGTTCGCCACATCCCCGATATCGGGGCTAATAGTCACAGACGATGCATTGGAAACGTTCCAATACAGCGTAGTGGAACCGCCAGCTGTTATCTCATCCGGGGTTGCAGTGAAGGAATTTATCACGGGCGGCTCTAAAGGAGTAACCATTACCTGCACTGTGGCTGTATTGCTGCCGCCTGGGCCGGTAGCGGTCAATGTATATATTGTCGTTTCGGACGGAGTCACGTTGCGCTCGCCGCTGAGAGCTACATTGCCGATGCCGTTGTCTATATTGATAATGGTGGCATTGGATACCGACCAGCTTAGTTTAGAAATTTCTCCGGGGGAGATGTTATCCGGTGATGCTGAGAACTGGTGAATAACGGGAAGAGCTTGCTCGGTTGTGAGGGCTGTTTCATCCGGCTCGGTGGTGTTCGTTGCCGGTACACCGGTTGTAAAACAGCCGGTCAGCAGTATCGATATGGATGGAATCAGAAAGATTGCCATTAATTTAAGACCCGCTCTTGATCTCATTTCTCACTCCCATCTGATGAAGTAGATAGATAATACATCCGTGTCGGCTGGATATCAATACCCTAAAAGCATTAGAGTCGGAGGAATTCAGTCCCCTGCATTACTTTAAAGCATTAAGATTGGGGCTGGACACCGAGAACATCATGAGGTTAGGTGGATGGGAGAGTCTGGACATGGTGGTTAGGTATACGAGGAGCGTGAGGTTTGAGGAAAGCTTGAAGGCGTATCAGTCATTGTAGACGATTAAAAAATAAGCTTTTGGGACATCACAATCTAATACTTTGCTGGTAGTTTTGTCGCAAACTTCTTCTTATCGCGCTTACAGATAATCTGAATTAGATTGCGGCCTGATATAAATGCCGTAGGCACGCCGCCCCCTGGTTCAACCCATTGCCCAACCATGTAGAAATTTCTTAGCCCCGGCAATTCCTTTCTCATGGATTCTGGAATCAGTCGCGGGAGCCATTCCCAGCCCTGAATACTTCCCTGCCAGTTGTTGGTGTATCGCTCAAATGTGGCTGGCGTTACTACATCAGTTACCTCTATATTATCTTCCATATTGCCCAGATGTTGCTCGAGTAATCGTATAACCTCATTTGCAATGCGGTCCTTATCTTGTTTATACTTTTGTCTATCACTGTTTCTTAAGTGATGCCAGTATTGGTAGTCGGCTGGTTGCAGTATGACCCGAATACAAGTTTTGCCTTCAGGAGCTAGTGTAGGGTCAAAGTTATAAATAGTCACTGGAATACGGTCAAGTCTCGAACGCTTGTCCACTACCAGGGCTTTCTTAAGAGATAGTTCTATCACAGGGGGTTCTTTCTCAAAGGTGCGAGAAACCCCCAGGTAGACGATTACTGCCGAAGGCCATATGGGGTGATCATCGTACAATTTCCTGATTTTTTTATTGACATATCGCCCTCCTAGCAGTTCAAAGACGGTATAATGGCCATCTGCGGCTGATACTACAATACCATTTTCGCCATGTGTTTCACCGCTCTCCAAGGTTATCCCAATAGCTCGGTTATTCCTCACATTAACCTTTGCTACTTTGGCATTGTAGTGAATCTGGCCGCCTAAATCCAAATATCTCTTTTCTAGCAAACCGCTAAAAGCGAGCGAACCTCCAATGGGATAACCAGCATTCATGTTATGAAGATGTCCCAGGCTAAAGATTAGGAAATAAGTGGGGAAATGAGAGAAAAACTCGCTATTCAGAAGGTATTTGAGTAAAGGACTTTTGCACTTCTTGGCCGTGTCGGCTACTGATTTTCGCCATCTAAATAGGTCTTTTATTATAGGTGCGGTTCTGAACTGACTAAGGTAATAGTCGAGCGGGTTCCATAATTCCAGGGGTTTGTCCAACTGCATATCACGACTGGGGAGTTTTTTTACGGCCGTGATAAAACTGTTTATGAATCTGCCATCTTCAGGAGCAATGGATATCAGCTCCTGCTCAAGTTTGTCCGGGTCGGTGAATACTCTGACCGTATTTCCATCGCTGTTCTCTATCCTGGCAAGCTCGTCAAAATAAAAAAATTTCAACTTCTCCATACTGACCAGTTCGTTCCAGTAGTGGTATAGCTTATAGCGTGGATTAAGGCCGCCTATTGAGTGAATACATCCGTCGAAGGTGTAACCACGCCTTTTCCAGGCGGTGCAGAGCCCACCAGGCTTATCGTGCATTTCGAAAATCTGTGTGTGATAGCCGTTCATCTGCCCGTAGCATCCAGCAGATAGGCCGGCGATTCCGGCGCCGATGATGATTATCGTTTTTCCCATTACCCCCACCTCTTAATATGCATGTAGTTTCACCCTTCAATTATCGATATATCTTAGGTTTCAGCATACTTATTGTCAATGATTATAGAAATTCCCAAACACAACACTCCGCTAAAATGTGTCTAATCAGTTAAGGTTAGAACGGTTAGCTATATATTAATAGTGTTAGCGCCGCTAATGTGCTAATATTTTGCCTAACCCCTTTGACCTGCCTAACCCTTAAGTTCAAACTTTCGAAGCGCTACAATACAAGCGCTTGCATTTATAAACATTGATTGGATTATGCTATTCGCGATGTGCAGAATTGCATTACAGCGCATGTGGGTAGGGCAGTTTTGGATGGAGGAGCGTGAGGTTTGAGGAGAGCTTGAAGGTGTTTAGGGGGATGGTGTGACTTAACAAGTGGTGTCACTAATGGTAGCAGGCCAGTATCCCTTTTTGACCGTTTATCCCCCTTTTTATGAGATTATAACTGGTATCGTTTTCGGGGGGAAGGTCATTCTGCCTAATCACTTCTTCGGGATGTCTTCCTCCCCGATCTTCAGCACTACTCTGTCGCCGATCTTGTCTATCTTGTCCAAGCTCACAATGTATTTCTTGGTAAAGCCAGCCTTCACTACCATGTGATTCACAGTCCCTCGCACCAAATCAACATCAATATCAGCCACCTTCCCTACCTTGTTCGCATTCGCATCCAAGACTTCCTTACCGACTACTTCACTTGTGTACATCTAGGCCTCCTTTCAGATAGCAAGCAATTACGAGTCAGAGCCACTGTATTCGAATTCCTTCTTGCCGAGACAAACGAAGATGACCGCAAGCAATCCCAGTATTGCCCCCACTGGGATAAAGGGGAAGGAAAGGATAGCGCCAGTCAGTGCCAGACCCCACCGTCGTCTCTTGATCGAATGGATTCCGCCGACTATGGCTATGATCCCGAACACTAGAACTATGACGCCGAAAATCAGCATACCAGCGAGTACCGAGCTCATGATGTCTTCTATACCCGGTATCATACCGAAATCGCCCCAGCCACTGAAGTCCCCCAGTCCACCGATATAATCCAACCAGTTTCCCCAATCACCACCCAGGCTACCAAGTATTCCGCCCACTTGTATGATAAGGGCACCAAAAATGACTTCTATAACTCCCGCAATTATGCTAAGCACACCGGCTGTCTTTGGCTTCCAGGTCCTTTCCATGGGAATGGCCTCCTTTAGAGAATCTTGGCGCTACTCTATACCATTTTCGATAATTCCGCAATAGTAAAAGGCAAGAGAATTCAATATGGCTCGCTTGCCATAGTCGTGATCTGCCCGTAGTAGTGATACCAATTATTAATACATACTATGCCGATCTGAATCTACCAGCAGGAGCTCGTTAAAAGGGTGACGGCACAACAATGTATCGGGCTTATCAATAGACTAAGAAGAACTATAATACAGGATTACCGCATTTTCAATACATGCTTGGGGAAGTTTGGGGTTAAAAGGGTTAATCCGGTTAGCTAAAAACAGTATATATTCATATTGCCTAACCCCTTTAACCTTTCTAACCCTAATGATCAGTTTTCCGAAGCGCTACAATACAAAACGCTTGCATTTTAAGTGCATAGACTGGCTTATGCTACTAGCTATGTGCAGAATTGCGTTACAGCGCATGTGGGTAGGGTATAGTGGATGGGTGAGTGTGCGGTTTGATGGTGTATAGGGGATGGGGAAGAGAGTTTAATAGATAGTTTTTATGCGACTGGCTTTCTAACACGGCTTCAGTCGTAAAATATGTCTATTTCTATTTGTTCAGTATTGCGGCTCTTACATTTCCTGCACATAGGCCCAATATCATCCCTTAATTCTCCGCCGTACCATTTGCACATTGTGGTTTCCTTAGGATTTAGCGGAATGAGTGGGCCACCTACCTCATGCCTTGTTGTGAC
This sequence comes from Dehalococcoidales bacterium, assembly GCA_028717305.1. GTDB lineage: Bacteria > Chloroflexota > Dehalococcoidia > Dehalococcoidales > UBA5760 > UBA5760. The sequence goes on from JAQUOC010000030.1 coordinate 7,013, forward strand.
TTCCTTTGTTCTATCGCATTTGACACATCGGTATAGCGAAAAGAGCCAGCCTCCGCCATCACTAGCCGCAAACTCATGCCCACAATCAAGGCATTTCCACTTACCCCTCGTACCCATTTATCTGTTCCCCATCTACACTTTTCCTGATTTCGAAAGACGCCAACTAGCGAGCAGGAAGATCCCAGCAATAAGAAACGGTAGAAACGATACAAAAACCGCGTAAAATCTTTCCAGGTTGATAGACGGTATGTATATGACCATCACAATAAAAGTTGAAAGCAACAATATCCCAGCCAACTTTGGCCTCAGATACGCGGTAACACAACCAGCTAGGGCAACTACGAACATGATTCGCCACAGTATGCCGCCCGGTAATCCCAGCTGTTCCAAGTCTCTTCCGGTAAAAACCCCAGTGTACCATCCGATGAATCCTGTAAATCCTGAGGCTAGCACTAAACCTGCCAGCTTAAGCCATTTTGCGATGATCTTCTTATCAGTTTTTAACATGAATCTAAACCTGAAATGCACTTATTAGAATAATTGTACCACCTCTAAAGATATAGTCAATTTCATATTGGCTAATATAGCAGACTGATAGGGTAGCTCGCAATCAGTAACTAAAAATAGTATATATGTATTGTGCCTAACCCCTTTAACCTTTCTAACCCTAATGATCAGTTTTCCAAAGCGCTGTAATACAAAACGCGTGTACTTTCAGAACATTAGTGGATTGTGCTATTAGCGTTGTGCAAATTTGCATTATAGTGCAAGTAATTTCTGAAATGAGAATGATGTGCGTGTGGTACCGTTTAAGGGGGGCACGTCAAGGTAATCGACAGGTTTAGCCACTATATCAATGAGAGGACAGCCTGGAAAGTAGCAGCACCGAGATATAAGTCTCGAGTTGTCTTAGATTAGTTTGTTCAGCTTTTTGGGCTAGTGTATAATTAGTCAATAGTCGCCGGCACTCTCGCAAATGAGAGCAAAGGGTCCATAAAAGGTCAAAGTTAGGATCCTTTGTACTGCGAGGCCTATCAAAGATAGTCTGTCCTGAAAATAGCGAAACGCTGTCTATTAGTTTTGATAGTATTATTCAAAACAACGCAGGCACTGATAACGACATGATGTCAAAAAGTAATGATTTCTATACAAAAACGGTTAAAGGCGTATTCGAAGCTCTTAATACAAGTGATGAAGGGCTTTCCGAAGAAGACGCTCAAAAACGGCTTAAACAATACGGTAAAAATCAGCTAGTTGTTTCCGTGAAGACACCGAGGTGGAAGCAATTTCTACGTCAATTCAAAGATGTCCTGGTAATTATCCTTATTGTTGCGGGCATAATTTCTTTCGCTATCGGCAATTTCCGTGATGGGTCAGTCATATTCGTGATTGTTTTGGTGAATGGTATTGTTGGCTATTTCCAGGAATATAAGGCTGAACGTATTATGGATCGCCTTGAAAAACTAGTGCAATCTCGCGCCAGGGTATATAGAAATGGCGAATTGATTGAGGTACCTCAAGAGACACTTGTACCTGGCGATATTGTATTCGTGGAAGAAGGCGACAAAATCCCTGCTGACATGCGTGTCATTGAATCATTTAATTTAAGAACTAATGATTTCTCTCTTACAGGTGAATCCATGCCACAGGAAAAACACAGCAATACCATAAATAGGAAAGTGTCTCTAGCCGATCGCGATAATATGGCATATCTAGGGACTACGGTGGCATCAGGAAACACCAAAGGAGTCATTGTAGCAACGGGTATGAATACTGAAATAGGGAAGATTGCGAGCCTTACGCAGGAAGAAAAGAAATCTAAATCACCATTACAGCTGGAAATACGATCTATCGCTAATAGAATCACCATTTCTGCCATAGCTATTGGTATTGGCCTTTACGTTTTTTCTATGTGGCAAGGACTTGGTACAAATTTGGCATTAATCTATGCTTTAGGTATTGCGGTTGCCGTGGTTCCCCAAGCGCTTCCCATGCAAATCACTGTAGCTCTATCAAACGGTGTTGCCCGTTTGTCGAAAAAGAAGGCTGTAATAAAGAAGCTATCCTCTGTAGAGACTCTAGGTTCAACTAATGTAATTTGCACAGATAAGACGGGTACGCTTACTAAGAATGAGATGACAGTTAAATACATTTGGTTTGATGGACGTGAATATGAAATAACTGGTATTGGCTATGAACCTATTGGCGACATACTAGATTCAAAGGGTAAGAAAATTACAGAGAAAGAGATTGACAAAATAGAACTCATGCTGGACACCGCTACCATGGCATCTAATGCAGAAATTCATGAACCAGACAAAGATCACCCTGGTTGGTATCCAATTGGTGATCCAACTGAGGCTGCCCTTATCACCGTATCTACCAAATTGGGGACGCGATCTCCAAAGGAGGATGAAGAAAACCCAGAGCTTAAAGAATTCCCCTTTGATTCTGAGCGGAAAAGAATGAGTTCTATACGGCAATTTGATAACAAGAAGGTCCTCTGCATGAAGGGAGCGATAACTTCACTACTTTCAGTCAGCAAGTATATCTATGAAAATGGAAAGGCATCTGAACTTACCAAGAAGGATATCGATAGACTTAATGGTATCAATATTGAGTATTCAAAAAAAGCGATGCGTGTCTTAGCATTTGCATATAGGGAATTGAAAGATGATAAACACGATTATGACATGGAGGATGTTGAGAAAAATGTGATCTTTTTAGGGTTGATGGCGCTAAACGACCCTCCTAAAGAAGGCGTGAAGGAAGCAATAGATGATGCTCATGAAGCACACATCAAAACTTATATGATCACTGGTGACCATGCTACCACAGCACAAGCCATAGGAAAACAAACTAGCCTAGCTCGAGGAAATAAGGAGGCACCTGTAATTACTGGAGAAGAGCTATCTGAAATCAATGATACAAAGCTTACACACATTATGAAGGAGAATAAGTCTCTTATTTTTTCTAGAGTTACCCCGGAGGATAAACTACGTATTGTTAAAGCGTTAAAGAGCAAAGGGGAGGTGGTAGCAGTCACGGGAGATGGTGTTAATGATGCCCCAGCCCTAAAAAGTGCTCATATTGGTGTTGCAATGGGTAGTATTGGTACGGATGTTGCAAAAGAAGCTTCTGAACTCATTCTTTTAGATGATAGCTTCTCAACACTTGTATATGCGATACGTGAAGGCAGGACAATCTTTAATAACCTCAGAAAAACAATATTAGCTACTTTAACCAGTAATTTTGCAGAGCTATCTATCGTTCTTTTGGGACTAGCTGGTGTAGCCATATTTGGCTGGCCTATCCCCATCCTTGTAATTCAAATCTTGGCTATTGATTTATTAGCAGAAATCCTGCCCCTTACAGCACTTACTTTTGATCCCGGGTCTAGAGACATAATGACCTCTCCACCCCGAAGACCCAATGAACACATACTAAATAAATATGCAATGCTTGAAATCATATTGCTAGGATGTTTTATGGGAGCTCTAGCCTTCGGAAACTTCTGGTTGTTCACACAACGTATGGGAGTTGAACTTACCGTAAGCCATGATTTATATCAACGAGCTACTACTTTAAGTTTTGCCACTATTGCCTTCTGTCAGTTTGTTAATATATTGTCAAGAAGATACAAGTATGACTCTCTTTTCAACAGAAACTTCTGGAGTAATACTAAATTATTGTGGTCAATTGTTATTTCCATTGCACTCATTATGTCTGCCATATATGCTCCATTTATCAATGAGTTTCTAGCTTTTGCTCCTTTGACGGTCACCGACTGGATTTATATCGTCATTGCTGCACTAGTATTCCTATCCGCTCACGAGATTATCAAGTTATTTAAACGAAGAAGGAGGTAATTCCTCTTTACCTACCCTTAGGTAAGTATATCAATCATTGTATCGGAAGTTAACGGTATTACTGCTTGAGTAGCAGTTAGCTGGTGGGGAGGTCGCACCTTCTCTACTCTTTCTCCTCTTTCTGTATTCTGACCCACTTATAATGGATTAGACACTCTCAAACAAAGGCTTATTTTGTTACCTAGCCAACAAAACTGACTATCGTGCAACAGCTTCACCGTTTTAACAAACTACTTATTTGAAATATGTGAGCTAATGTCTTAATCTTGAAACTACATGGATATCCCTTATTTAAGATGGCATCCCACTATCGAAAAGCGAAGGTCACGCCGGCGCTTTGATGCAAACCGGCCGATCGAACGCGATAAGCTTTCGGCTCTCGATGCCGCATGTAGACAGTTCACACCATTTCCCGCTGCCAGAGCGTATCTTGTGACCGATCCGGTAAAAGACGTTTTCAAGGGGATCGTGGGCAGCTATGGAAAGATTAAGGGTGCACCTGCATTTATTGCCTTTATCGGGAATATGGACAGCACTTCCGTTCAAGAAGAAGTAGGTTATACCGGAGAGGGAATTATTCTGGAGGCAACTGCCCTGTGGTTGAATACCTGCTGGGTTGCCGGATTCTTCAGAAATGAGGTTGTGGCTTCACTAATCGAGATCAAGAGTAACGAACGGGTCCTGGCCGTGACCCCGGTAGGTTATTCACCCGGTGTTGAATCACTGGAAGAGAAACTGATGACTTTTTTCGGGCGCACTCACCGGCGCCTCCCGGTTTCCAGATTAGTGATCAAACCGGATCGAGATGACTTACCCCAATGGATAAAAGCATCCCTTGAGGCTGCCAGACTTGCTCCTTCTGCGGTTAACCGCCAGCCCTGGGGTTTCGATATAGCCGAAGACAGCATAACCGTTTACGTAAGAACCGGCGGCCGGGAATTTGCCGTCTCAAAGCGGCTCGATTGCGGCATTGCCATGTTGCATATTGAGGTAGCGGCGATGAGTTTCGGGGTAAGAGGCAAGTGGCAGTTCCTGGAAGCTCCACAGGTAGCCAGATTCAACCACGGACAAAATGGATAACAATTGATAGGCGACAGACCTTGGCGAAGATAGTGTTAGACCTGCATGATATTTATAATAAGGGCTATCAGATCGATGCGGAACTCAACCGTGTCATAGAGGACGCCATTGAAAAGAAGATTGCTCTGGTTGAGATTATCCCCGGTAAGGGGTCAGGGCAACTGAAAAAACGAACTTTACGATTCCTGGCCAGACCGGAAATCAAGGGACTCTATCACCGGGTTGAGAAAGACGACAAGAATTTCGGAAGGATTTTTGTGCACTTCAAACACTAGCTGCAAGCATTTCACATTGGCTTGTGTTATGGTTCTCTAGCGGAATATCTTATTGAACATCCCTCGGGTTTGTTCAGCCCTCTATATCCAACAATTACTCAGAATGTGATATTGATTTCGAATGAGAAAAGGAAGCCTTCATTACTTTCAAACGTACGTAGTCGTGCCAAGGTATATGCAATGTTAGTATTATGGCTTAGAACTACTTGCTTCTTTACAAGCAGACGGCTAAGATGCTTATAATTGGGTAAAAATTTGAGGCTGTCATCACCGCATTATCAACGAGATTAGTTTCAGTATCCGTAAGGTCTTTTTTCATGGAGCACCAGTTTCCAGAGGAGGCTTGAATTATGGAATTCTTTGACCTTATGAGTATCTCACACCGCTATATGGAGATACTAAACCCTTCCACGCCTGAAAAAATCATCAAACTTGGCAGACTACTGAAATTGAAAAGGGGAAACCGGGTCATCGATTTCGGTTGTGGTTGTGCTGAGCCTCTCACTCTATGGGCGGAGGAATTCGGTATCACTGGTATTGGTATAGATATATCCGAGGATTTCTGTGAACGGGCCAGGAAAAAGCTAGCCTCGAGAGGTTTATCGGACCGAATCGAAATCGTTTGCTCCCCTGCTCTTGACTATGCATTTGAAGAAGGGGCTTTCGATGCTGCAACATGTATTGGATCAACGTTTGTTTTTGGCGGTTATC
>JAQUOC010000031.1 GCA_028717305.1 Dehalococcoidales bacterium
AGCCTGGAAGCTTAATATAACAAACCCCTTTGCTTATAACTATAAGCTGAGAGATGCCGCTTGTCAAGTATATTTCTGCCGCCGCCTTACGAGAAAGAGCTCCTGTTAATCCTTTCGGGTATGCCGGTCCCTGCTCAATATAAGAAAAATGTCATTACCCTATTTGCTCCGGCCCCGGCCTGTGCTATGATTACCGATATGGAGATTGATATCCTGGTTGATGAAGGACTTGCCGGATGCCCGGATGCACCCTGGCTCGAAGAGGTAGCCGAACGGGTCCTTGCTGCCCAGGGTATCGGCTCTCAAGCCGAGCTCGGGCTTTTTATTACCAGTCAGGAAAGGATACGGGAGCTAAACCGGAGCTATCTGGGCAAAGACAGACCTACCGACGTGATAGCCTTCCATATGCTGCCCGGCGGAGAGGAGAGTAAGTTCGTTCTGCCTCCTGACGGAGTATTACACCTCGGTGAAGTCGTCATTTCCTATCCCCAGGCGGTAATACAGGCCGAGCAGCAGGGTCATTCCATAATGAAAGAGGTGGCTATTCTTACTATTCACGGCATACTCCATCTCCTGGGCTATCAGGATGAAGAGCCGGAGTTGAAGCGCCGCATGGCGATCAGGGAAGCGGAGATACTGGGTATGATCGGGGACATACTGAAACAAGGGGAGGCTCCGAGAAGGTGAAAGTCCTCGGTATCAGCGGCAGCCCGCGGCGGGGTGGTAATACCGACCTTCTTCTTGGTGAGGTCATGAAGGGTGCTGCCGGCCGGGGTGCCGAGATAAAAACCATTATCCTTAATGAGCTCGATATCACACCCTGCCAGCACTGTGATGCCTGCTTAAGGGCAGGTAGATGCATCATAAACGACGATATGCAGACGGTCTATCGCGAGCTCGAAGAAGCAGACCGGGTAGTCCTGGCCTCACCGGTCCACTTCCTGGGCCCGACGGCCCAGATGAAGGCGATGATCGACCGCTGTCAGGCACTCTGGGCAAGGAAGTACATCCTTAAGACAGCGCCGCTAGGCGACCGGCGAGAGAGAAAGGGCCTCTTTGTTTCCGCCGGCGCCCTGAAGATGGCTAACCTCTTCGAGCCGTCTCTGGCGATAGTAAAGGCCCTTTTTACCGTCCTGGATATCACCTATGCCGGCGAGCTGGTGTTTCGCGGTATAGATGAGAAGGGCATTATCAGCAAGCACCCCGATGCCCTGCGCCGGGCTTTTCTCGCCGGACAAGGACTGGGTGACAATTAACCGGCTTCAGCGACCTGCCCGACGCCGCCTGAGCGCCAGCGGTATGGTTATACCAGGGCAATTTTGACCAGGAGACTGTATTCTATAATGACAGCGGTACAAATAGCAACGAAGTGGCAATCAATGGTCGATCTGGGGGTGAAGCGCTTCATACATACCGATATCGGCTGCGACGGCACCCTCACCGAACCGAACTTCAGCAGCATCACACGGATGGTCGATGCTATTAAACTGCCTATCATTGCCGCCGGCGGTACCTCATCGCTAGACCAGATCAGACTGCTCAGCCAACTCGGTGTGGAGGGCACTATCGTCGGTAAGGCACTCTACACCGGTGATATCGATCTAAAACAGGCGCTGGATACAGTCAGCCCGCCGGTCAAGATTTGCTAGGCAGGCTCGGTTCCTAATGGCCTATCATAGACTGCCCCGGATGCTTTCTAACGGGAGGAACTCGAATTGTACGACGTGGTAGTTATCGGCGGAGGACCGACCGGGAGCCAGACCGCGTATCAACTGGCCAAGAGAGGATACCGGGTGCTGGTGCTGGAGCAGAAGTCCAGGCCTGGAGAAGGAGTCTGCTGTACCGGTGTTATTGGCAGCGAATGTATCCGCTCTTTCGCTGTTGACGACAGTCTCATTCTAGGCCGGGTGAACAGCGCCCGGGCCTTCTCTCCTTCCGGTAAATCACTCAGCCTATGGCTTCCGGAGACTCAGGCTTTTATCATAGACAGGGCCACCTTTGATGCTGCCCTAGCCAACCGGGCTCAGCAGGAGGGCGCCGAATATTGCCTCAACAGCAGGGCCGTTAATATTGAGACGAAAGATGATGAGGCTATCATCGAAGTGCTCCGGCAGGGAGAAGAGTTCACCATTGAAGCACAGGCAGTAGTTATCGCTTCAGGGTTTGCTTCCCGATTGGCCGAAGGGATGGGGATGGGGAGAATCAAACATTTCGTACTGGGAGCTCAAGCCGAGGTGACAACGACCGGGATAACCGGGGTGGAAGTCTACTTCGGTAGTGAAGTAGCTCCCGGATTTTTTGCCTGGTTGGTGCCCATCTCACCAGTTAAAGCCCGGCTGGGTCTGCTCTCAGACCACAGCCCCGGATTTTATCTCAAGAGGCTCATATCAACCCTACTGGTTCAGGGAAAGATAGCCGCGTATGAGGCCGAGCCAAAATATGGTGGTGTTTCGTTGAAGCCGATAATCAGGACCTATGGCGAGCGGCTGCTGGTAGTGGGAACAGCAGCGGGGCAGGTAAAACCGACCACCGGCGGCGGCATCTACTATGGCCTGTTGTGTGCCGATATCGCGGCGGATAACCTGCACCGGGCGATATCGAGCAACGACCTGTCAGTCGGCAGGCTGGCTGGCTATCAGCAGGAGTGGAAAAAGAAGCTGGGAAGAGAACTGAGCACGGGTTACCGGGTGCGTAAATTGTATCAACTCCTGAGCGACGGGCAAATCGACAGCATGTTTAATACGCTAGCAGAAAACGGCATGGTCGACCTCCTGCTGAAAGCCGATGACGTTTCTTTTGACTGGCATAGCATCGGCCTACTAAGGATGCTGGGGCAGGTAGTAATATCCAAGGCCGTTGAACTAGCCAGGGCACCTTTTCGCCAGGGTGGCTGAGCTATAGGATACCCGAATCGTTTCGGGTGCCCCGATCCGGGAAAAGAACATCCTCCATCACTCCATTACCATGACAGGATGACCAGGTAACGCCTCACCAATCACAGGAATCTTACAGCAGGTTGACTGCCATCGCACTGGTGTTTACAATAGGTCAAGAAAAACGACCATTTGTAGTTTTTCGGGGGGGGTGTCCTGCAGGTGAGTGCTGGCAATCAGAGAATGACATTGAGGGAAGCTGCTACTTCCTTTCTGGTCAGTTTAGCACCGGAAGAGAGGGAGGCGAGTCAGCAGGAGGTCTATAAGTTCATCCGCTTTTACGGTAGTGAACGCACTTTTATCGAGCTATCTGCCCCCGATATAGGTAACTACGCCGAACGGTTATCGTTATCTGACGCCGACTACTCTAGAAAGCTGGAGTTGGTACGGACCTTCCTGATTTATGCCAGGAAGGCAGGCTGGAGCAAGGCCAATCTGGCTATTCATCTTAAGGCCAGAAAAGGCAAGGCACCGGGCCAGCCGGTTTTCTCCCGGCGTCTGCCGCAGACGGTGACCTTAACCAAAGAGGGATATGCCGAAATGGAGAGATCGCTGGCTACCTTAAAGAGCAGGCGTATCGAAGCTATCGATGAAATACGCCGGGCTGCCGCGGATAAGGACTTCCGTGAGAATGCACCTCTGGATGCGGCTAAAGAACAGCGCAGTTATCTGGAGGGCCAGATCAGGGAACTGGAAGAGACACTGAAGTCAGCAGTCATTATTGATAAGAAGCAGGAGACTTCTCTTAAAATAGGAATTGGTAACAGCATTGTTCTGCGTGACCTGACTTCCGGTGCAGAGCTGTGCTATGTGCTGGTTGCTCCCAAGGAGGTAGACCCGAGCCGGGGGAAGATCTCTACCGCTTCACCGATTGGGAAAGCGGTCACGGGACGGGGTCAGGGAGAGATAGTGGAGGTAGTAGCACCAGCCGGTAAGATACGCTACGAGATTAAAAGAATCGAGCACTAAACGCTCCAAGGATGCTCATTATCCGGGAGCCGTTTATCACCAATAAGACGGCTACCCTTTATCAGAGGCCGGGATTCTGGCCAGTAGCCTGAGTAGAGAGTCCGGCCTGGCGCTACCAGAACTGCTTAGCTCAATACTATTCACAACCCGTATCAACCTCGAATAGGGCACACCGACCGCCATTTCCTCGGCCCGGTATCGTCCGAATGCCCGGCAGGTCATATCCAGAAGACTTATTCCTATTTTCCCGGTCGTAATTGGAGCGGCGATAACCCCGGAGCAGAGAGGTTCTCCATGTACCGCATCCATCTCGCCAGTTTCAAAAGCGTCGAGATGTAGAATACGGCTAATCTGGAATGGCGTCCCCACGAATATAACGACCTGCGGTCTGAAGCTAGCCCGCTCCAGAGGAGCAAAGGCAATATACCCACCCTGATCAGGAGCCACTCGCTTGACCTGGGCAAGCCTTCTACAAGCAGCATCCTGCGAGGCAACCAGCTTTTCAACCTCAACCAGAGAATCTTCGATATTCTTCCCTTGGGACCTGCCTATGCCCAGATGTTCCCCGCCACCACAGATAACATCGGCCCCTGAACAACAAAAGACGGCACCCATTCTGGCACTTTGAACCATAATACAAAGTGTCGCTTTGTGCCGCCACTTCTTTAGGTCCCGGACCGGTTCCGGCATGATCGCCACCGCAACCGGGCTCCCGTCAAGCTCCAGAACCTCTTTTAACCTGGCAGAATAAGACGCCTTACCCAGCTGTACATCCACCTGTTCAGGCATAGCACACCCTACGAATTAGAAGAACTCGCTCCTGTTTTGCCATTCCAGCACAGGCAGACAAACAACCACACACTGCACGACTTGCATCGGCAGCAGGCCAGCTTTGAACGATGATCCAATGAAAAAATTGAGGAGAGTCGGTTGACCGACTCTCCTCAAATACCAGTTGAGACTAAGCTTTACCAATACGGAAGACCTTGGTTCCACATGCCGGGCACACACCCTGAGTAGCAGGGCGGCCGTTCTTCATTGTAATAGCCCTTGCGCCTTTGATTTCAACCTTCTTCCTGCACTTAACACAATACGCCTGCATTTTGGACCTCCTTAATTAATAAGAGCTAGGCAAGAGATTATCACATAGTCAGTCATTAGTCAAGAGTTTATTTCACAATTATCGGTTAATTTCTTAAAAAATTCTTCCTTCCGACTCACCCGACCCCCAAGCTTTTGTCAGCCAAACCCTGTTTAGCAATCCTCTGCCATAATTCCCCTACCTTTACCTTGAGCTCTTCCAAGCTGCAATCGGTATCTATGGTAACATCGGCACAGCCTATCTGCTCCCGCGACGGTACCTGGGAGTGGATTCTGGCCAGGGACTCATCTCTGGATAGTCCACTCCTTTCCTGCAGACGCCTTAGCACAGCAGCTTCGGAAGCAGTGGTAACCCATATCTCATCTATTAACGAGGTCCAACCCGCCTTCGGTAGGAGAGGAGCTTCCAGTATGACCACATCGACTCCCATCCTCCGGCATTCCTCGAGCCGGGCTTTTGTCATTTGATAAATACGGGGATGCGTTATCTGATTAAGCTTTGACAGTAATTCGGAGTTACCGAATACCAGCTCCCCCAACCTCCTGCGGTCGATGCTGCCATCGGGGGTGAGCACCTGCCTGCCAAAGGTATTGACCACTTTGTGCCATACTCCGGTATCAGATTCAAGAACCTCATGCCCTATCTTATCGGCATCTATGACCACAGCACCCAGCTCCTCTAGAAACCGGGCAACAGTGCTCTTGCCGCTGCAGATACCGCCGGTAAGCCCTATGGTCTTCATCGTGAACCAACTCTAGTCAGTCTACCTGTCAAATACCAGGATAGTCAAGGGACTCTCTTGCCGCCCTTTCTCGGATCCGCTAATTTCTTAACGGAAAATTAACATTCAGCGCCTAAAATGATATTGATACCAGTAGAAAGGGGGTGAATGAAATGCAACCGATGCAAATAATAAAAGAAGGAGGTAAAAAGGAAATCTGGAAGAAAAAGAAATTCGTTATCCCGTTAGTAACTGCCGTGGCGCTGACCGGTATTCTGGCCGGGTCGGTCTTTGCTCAGGAGGAAGATGAGGTCAATCCCCAGCCGGGAGGAACACTGATCGAGCGACTTGCAGAGAAGCTGGGCATCGAACAGTCGGAGCTTGAGACAGCCTTTGCTGAGGTCCGAAGCGAGATGATGGATGATGCACTGAATAACCGCCTGGAGAAACTGATAGAGCAGGGGAGGTTGACCCAGGAAGAAGCCGAACAGTTCAAGGAGTGGTGGCAGGCTAGACCTGAGATGGATCTGGGCGGCTTTGGCATCCACCCTGGTAACCCCGGTGGCGGTCAACCTGGAGCTGCCTTCGGCCCCTGTTGCCCCGGTGATCGGAGTAACCGGTGGGAAGCTAACCCCACATCATAGCCCCAAAGCTCTCGCGGGAGAAGCTTTGCCGGGGTTGGGCTATGCGAGCGGGAGAGGAGAGTATTCTCCTCTCCCCATTTAATTGATTTGATAGAAAGGGTACCGGACATTAAAAATTAACAATTTCTTAACATTTGTGTTATAAGGTAAGATAAAAAGACTATACTACATATAAACATAATTGAATTACTGACAGAGTACAGAGATGGCAGGGAAAAGGGTTCTGGTCGTTGACGACGATGCCAAAACGGTGGAACTGGTCGGGCTTTATCTTAAGCGGGACGGCTATCAGGTCTTTACCGCTTATGATGGCGTAGAGGCCCTGCGCCTGGCCCGGGCAAGCCGCCCGGACCTGATCGTCCTGGATCTGATGCTGCCCGGTATTGACGGCCTCCAGGTCTGCCGTACCCTGAGGACTGAATCAGATGTACCGATTATCATGCTTACCGCCCGCACAACCGACCGGGACAAGCTAACCGGTTTGAACCTGGGAGCAGACGATTACGTGACCAAGCCTTTCAGCCCCAGAGAGCTAGCCGCCAGGGTACGGGCAGTGCTCAGGCGCCTCCCGGGAGAGCGTGGCCCCAACGAGATTAAGCAGGGCGAGCTTATCCTTGACTTCAACAGACACGAGGCGTTCCTGTCAAGCAAGGCACTCAGTCTCACCCCGGTTGAATTCAAGCTCATCAGTGTTCTCGCCAAGGAGCCGGACAGGGTCTTCAGCCGGGGACAGCTTATCGAGAAGGCCCTGGGCTACGATTTTGATGGCTTCGACCGCACTATTGACGTTCATATCCTCAATCTGCGCCGCAAGCTTAAAATAAAGGACAATCACTCCGTACGGATAAGGACAGTGTACGGGGCTGGCTACAAGCTGTCGATAGGAGAGAAGTGATACACAGTCTGAGATTCCGTCTCATAATTGCCTTCATCTCGGTAATACTGGTAACTATCGGCTCAACATCCATCTTTATCTACCAGAGGACTCAGATGGAAATCCGCCGCCTTGAGGAGCATACCAATCAGGTTCTTGCCGGCAGGATGGTATTTGAAATGTCCCGTTATTACTATCAGTGGGGAGGATGGGCAGGTATTCAGCCCTTTGTGGAACAGGGAGGCAACCTCTATGGCCGGCGGATTATACTGACCGACAGCGACGGAACGGTGGTCGCCGATTCGGAAGGGGAACTTTTGGGAGATCAGTACCATCCTGACTTCCCGGGTAGAGCGATATCTGAACCGTGGACAGAAGATACTCTGGGCTTGTTATACATCAGCCCCGGTTCGGCTGCGGACCCCATCTCTCTGATGCGGCTCTCGGCACCGATAATTCGATACACCATCTGGGGGGGCTTGATCGCCGCCGGCATTGCCCTGGCGATTACCTTTTTCCTATCACGGCGAATTTCAGAACCGGTCAAGATCCTCACCCTGGCCGCCCGGCGACTGGGCGAGGGGAACCTTTCTCAACGGGTAGTCGTCAAAGACAAAGGAGAGATTGGCGAACTGGCCCGGGCTTTCAATTCTATGGCCGGTGACCTGGAACGCGACATCCAACTGAGACAGAGTATCGTGGCCGACGTCGCCCACGAACTGAGGACCCCTCTTTCCAATCTAAGGGGTTACCTGGAAGCAGTCCGTGACGGGGTGATAGCACCGGATCCGGACACAATTCGTTCCCTCAATGAAGAGGCCGCCCTGCTCTCACGACTGGTCGATGACCTTCAAGAGCTAAGCCTTGCCGAAGCGGGTGAGCTGAAGCTGACACGCCAGGCCGAAAACGTGGCAGGGCTAATTGAAAGAACGGTGGTAGGGATCCGGGCCAAGGCAGCAGAAAAGGGGATATCACTGTCCACCAGTCTGCCTGATGATCTGCCGCAGGTCGAGATCGACTCGCACCGGATCAGTCAGGTCCTGTCCAACCTGCTGGAGAACGCAGTAGCCTACACAAATAAAGGAGGCAGTATCACGATTAGTGCCAGCCGGCATAACGACTGGGTAGAGGTTGCCGTAGCTGATACCGGCGAAGGAATTCCGGCCAGCGACCTGCCCAATATCTTTGAGCGTTTCTACCGGGTGGACAAGTCCCGCACCAGGGCTACCGGTGGTAGCGGCCTGGGGCTTACCATCGCCAAAGGACTGGTTGAAGCCCACGGCGGTAAGATTGAGGTCCGGAGCGAACCAGGCCGGGGCAGCCGCTTTACCTTTACCCTGCCCGTTGCCGGGTAGTCCGTTCTCCCCGGTTCTTTATCTTTGTTCTCGTTATGTGTCATTCATTTCTTGAGTGCTGCCCGGAGTTAATAATTTCTTAATAATCACCTGCTATCCTGATCCCGGTAGAAACGGTAAGGAGTTAATGCCGATATGAAGCCATTACGCAGGTACAAGCTGTACATCTTACTGGGAATAGCAATCGCAGCACTTTCTGTCGGCATAGCCTTACTAATAGGACACTATGGTTAGAACCGGATGAGAGATAGACCGATGTATAGGGTCGATGAAGTTACTGGCATTGAACGACAGGAAATTGAGGAGGCAAAGGTTAACAGCAATGGAAGCCTCCGGTTTAGTTATGGTCAGGAATCAGACTACTGACTCAGAAAGGTGGCTCAGATGAGTAAGAAGTGGAACAAGTATAAGACGCGCTGGATAATATTGATCGCAGCGGTCTCCTGCGCCGTTGCCATTCCCCTCGCGACAAATAATTCCAGCTCCGAAGCGGAATCTATAGTAGAGGGACAGATATTCACTGTACAGCGCGGGGATATCACCAATGATATCTCCAGTGCGGGCAACTTATCATTCTGTATTGAGGAAGACCTTGCCTTCGACATCGCAGGTACGGTGGAAGAGGTTCTGGTGGAAGTGGGTGATTCCGTAGCAGAGGGACAGGTGATGGCAAGACTGGACAGCTCGGAATGGGAGGAGGAATTAAGGGAAAAGGAGAACAACCTGCTCCAGGCGGAGATAAACTATAAGAATGCCGAGATAGCATTGGATGAGGCCGTCAACCCGTACACCGACGAGGAAATAGAGGAAGCCGAGGATGAATTGGACCAAGCTGAAGCACAGCTGAGGTACGACTTGAAGCACGGCCCGGAAAGCTCAATCCTACAGTCTCAGGAGAAGGTATACCAGGCGCAGAAAACACTGGATGAGATGGAAGAGGGGGGCGATGAGGACGACATCGCAATCAAAGAAATGCAGATGAGCTTAGCCGAAGCCCAGCTGGAAAATGCCATGGATGAGGTGGAAGATGCTCTCGGTGCCAGCCTGGAAGTTATTGCTCCTTTCAGTGGATTCATCACCCAGGTTAATGTCTCCGGAGGTGACGAGATACTGAAAGGTACCGTGGCGGTAGCGATTGCCGACCCGACCAGGTTCGAAGCCGAGCTTCTGGTCAGTGAGACCGACATATTTGACATTACACTGGGGGGAGATGCTTCGGTACAGGTTGATGCTGTGACGTTACCGGACCTGCCGGCCAAGGTAACCTATATCTCACCGACGGCCACCATTTCATCAGGGGTGGTCAACTACGAAGTAACGGTCGAAGTAGAGGCGCTGGAGACCATTCGCCAGCAGCAACAGGAAGCAATACAGGCACGCCAGGAAGAAATGCGACAGGCGCTTTCTTCCGGTGAACTTCCCGAGCAGCTTCAAGAAGCTGTAGAGCAGGGGCAGATGACCCGGGAGCAGGCCGAAGAGATAATGCAGCAGATGGAAGAGGCCGGATTGGGACAAATATCGACGCTGATACCGGAAGACCTTGAGCTCAAGGAGGGCCTCAGTATCACCGTCAGCATATTGATTGAAGGGGCAAGCGATGTGCTGCTAGTACCAAACGGAGCGATTACCTATAACCGGGGAGCAGCCTACGTTCAGGTGGTATCGCCAGAGGGTGTTACCGAAGAGCGCTCCATACAGACCGGCATCAGCGACTGGCAGTATACCGAGATCACCGATGGCTTGAGTGAGGGCGAGCAGGTAGTCGTACTCCAGACGGCGGATGGGAATAGCTCAACGACCTCACAACAAGGGTTCCAAGGCGGGATGATGATGCCGGGGATGGGTGGAGGACCGCCAAGATGATCCGGCTACGGGATATCGCCAAGGTATACCCGATGGGCAACAGGGAGTTAGAGGTGCTTCGAGGGGTGAATCTGCACGTAAAGCAGGGCGAGATGGTAGCGATTATGGGCCCCTCCGGCTCAGGCAAGACCACCATGCTCAACCTGATCGGCTGCCTGGATGTACCGACCTCCGGTAGTTATTACCTGGAGAATAGAGAGGTCAGCTGCCTCAGTAGAGGGGAATTGGCACAGGTTAGAGCCAACAAGATTGGCTTTATCTTCCAGTCCTATAACCTGCTGCCGCAACTTTCGGCGCTGGCTAACGTGGAACTGGGGATGAAGTATGCCGGCGGCATTGACTCCGAAAAGGCCATGACGGCACTAGCCAGGGTAGGGCTTTCCGGCCGTGCTAACCACAAACCCAGCGAGCTTTCCGGTGGTGAACAGCAGAGGGTTTCCATTGCCCGTGCCCTGGTGAAAAACCCACCGCTCATTCTCGCCGATGAACCCACCGGCAATCTGGACAGTCACACCAGCGAAGAGATAATGGCCATGCTGACTACACTGCACAACGAGCAGAACAACACCCTGGTTATGATTACCCATGAAGCCGACATCGCACATTACTGCCAGCATATCATTCATTTTAAAGACGGCCAGATAGAGTGGGAGGAGGCGGTATGAAAAAATGGCTCGAGCCTCTGGCTAATGCCTGGCAAGGAGCCAGGACGCATAAGCTCCGCAGTTCTCTCACTATCCTGGGCATTGTTATCGGTGTAGCGGCGGTAATCGCCCTGATGTCTATCGGCAGAGGAGTGCAGGCAGGCATCCTATCCAATATCGAATCCCTGGGTTCAAACCTGATTACCATCACGCCCGCGATGAGCTACGAACGGGGAGGGGTCATGGGTGCCAGCAGCGTGGCTACCCTTACCTTAGAAGATGCGGCGGCCATATCGGAGCAAGTGTCCCGTGTTATCGCTGTGGCACCCTATTCTTCATCGAACCAGCAGCTTGTCTACGGGAGTGAGAATGTGAATGCCCAGATCATCGGGGTAACCCCCGAATACCAGGCAGCATATAATCTGGAGACGGCAGAAGGTGCTTTCATCTCCGAGTACAATTACGATAGCGGGGCTAAAGTCACTGTTATCGGAGCCAGCGTAGCCGAGGAACTGTTCAGCGGGGTTGATCCCGTAGGGCAGAAGGTGAGGATGGGAACCAGTATCATCACCGTCATGGGTGTCCTGGAAAGCAAGGGTAGCTCGATGATGGGCTCAACCGATGACGCTGTCTTGATTCCGCTGAGTACTCTACAGCAGACCTTCAGCCAGCAGCGTACCAGCACCGGAGAGCATATCGTCAGTACCATAGCGATAACGGTCAGTGAGCAGGGTCAGGCGGACTATGTGGTTGGCGAAGTAACCGATTTACTTCGTTCCCGGCACCGGCTGGCTTCCGGAGAGGACGATGATTTCAGTATACGCTCGATGGAGGAACTGGTCAGTACCATCACAGAGATATCCGGGACGCTGACCCTCTTTCTGGGTGCTATCGCCGCCATCTCACTGCTGGTAGGGGGTATCGGCGTGATGAACATCATGCTGGTCTCCGTAGTCGAGAGGACCCGGGAGATAGGTATCCGCAAAGCACTGGGAGCTAGAGAACGTGATATCTGGAGTCAATTCCTCACCGAGTCGGCATTACTGTCTTTTACCGGCGGTCTTATCGGAGTTGCTGTGGGGTGGGGGGCCTCGAAGATTATTTCCGGGGTGGGGATCATGGGTAGCGAGATGACAACGGTGGTATCTGCCGACATAGTTATCCTGGCCCTTGCCGTCTCGGTCGGCATCGGACTACTCTTCGGATTCTTACCGGCACGGCGTGCCGCTCAGCTTAATCCGATAGAGGCACTGAGATACGAGTAGCAGCCAGGGCTACAGCACTACCGTAGTTGGTATGCCTAACCCTCATTGGTTTTTAAGAGGATGGCCATTCTGTCATTTCTTCGGCTCGACAAGTTCGATTAGTACCCCGGCCACTTTAGGATGCAGGAAGGCTATCCTGGTCTCCTCGACACCGTTTCTGGGTTTCTCATCGATGATCGGAACCCCTTTACCCCGGAGGTTACTCAACGCCTGCTCGATATCGCTAACCGCAAGCGCCAGGTGGTGCAAACCCTCGCCCCTTTTTTCAATGTACCTGGCGATTACCCCCTCCGGGTCGGTCGACTCAAGCAGCTCGATTTTACTCTCGC
>JAQUOC010000032.1 GCA_028717305.1 Dehalococcoidales bacterium
GTACAATCAACGGACCCCGTGTCAGCGGATGGAATTCGAGTCTATCCATAAAATCATCCTCAGAGATCTGACTGCTGATAAAGGCCACCCCATCGGTGGGAACAGCAGAAACCTCCATTATCTGTCCGTCATCGAAGCATTGCCGGACTCTGGCCAGAACCACCCCGGGAAGTTCTTCGGAAACGAATGACAGAATAGTAGCTATCTTGACCAGTTGATCGCTTATACCGCCCATCTCGGACACCGGCTGGATGTAAACTATTGTGACCTCGCTACCGGAAAGAGAAACACTTAACTCGATAAGTCCATAGTCTGACAAACGACTCTCCAGACTTTCTTCCCCGGCTAATACGATGGCGGCACCGCCGACCATACTGAATACAGTAACAGCCATCACTAGAGGCAGAATTATTCTGGTCAGCCTTCGTCGTTTACTGAAAATTCCGATCATAGCATCTCCTACGGCTTATAGGTTTTAGTGAGATAGGCGCTGCCTGGTAACTTACCCTGGTAGCCCCAGAAGGCCCCTCCGCTCTCCAGCAGATAGTCACGGAGGCTGTAGCTATCCAGGGAGTAGCAGGCGAAGATAAAGGCATTTTCCAGGTTGGGGTGATCGGCCTGCCCCTGGGCCATTTTCTCCAGCTTGTCTTGATTATCCACCCATTTGGCGGCATAGGTGTTGTACTGACAGATGCTAAGAAATCCTCCATCCTGCTTGCTGGCAGTCGTAATTGCCGTCTTTATGGAATAGCCGCCCGAAGTCGCCTCAGCAGCCTCTATTGTCGGGATGCCACCCGGTTCCTCACCATGCCCGAAATAGGCGATTGCCTTGGTGGAAGGCCGGGACAGGTACTTAGCGATGTCGCTGATATGACCGACAGTAATGTCCGGCTCCACCTGATAACCCAGTGCCAGGAAGAGCTTCCGAGCATATCTGATGTCGTCTGAGGCCCACCAGCGGTGATAGGCACTGAGCCCATCAGAGATAAAGATGTAGGCCATCTTGGGTCCGCACATGGTCTGGGGATCTTTCAATCTGCTGGAGGGATCGCAGACTTTGTCCGGTTCACACTGACAATCCTCCGGGCAGTCGATGCAATCCTCCTCATCTGTCTTCTCCAGATCACCACAGCCGCAGAGAGTAATCGTGGTTCTACCCTGGACATCATCTTTACTGGCGATAATATCTATCTGAAGCTTGCCTTCGACTATCGCCCGGCCGCTATCGTCCTGCCCCCAGGTAAAGCTCCACTGGTTCTCGCCCAGGGCGTTCGTTGTGTAAGACAGATTAGTAGTCCGTCCCGAATCCAAACGCTTGGCCGTAATCTGGAGGTTGGCATCGGAAACAGGCTGGTCCTGGGCATCCTTAACCGTTATTGTGCAATAGACAGTATCTCCGATAAGGTAGTGGTATTTATCGGTGGTCATGGCAACTATCAGCCCCACCTGCCCCACGCTGAAGGTGAAGCTTGAACTGGCGCCGGTTTTATCCCCATGGGAGGCCATGGCAGTGGCAACATAGGAAAGCTGCCCGATATCGGCAGGTATAAAATACTCCACGCGGTAGTTACCGGAGGCATCAGTGTTTGCTGAACCTTTCCAGCCGCCAACATCTACGGTGACGCTGGCGCCGGATACGGGACTACCGCCATCAGATACGTTACCCTGTATCAGCGCTGTTTCCCCGGGTAGGTAATCGGTCTTATCGGTGGCAATGGTAACACTCAATCCAACGGGGCATCCGCTGGCATCCACGGAGGTGCCTGCCGGGGTTCCCGGACACTGGTCTATATCGTCGGCAATTCCATCGCTGTCGGAGTCTGGGATCAGACCGGTTCCTCCATCTCCCGCTATCAGACCATTCCTGACGGCACTGGCGTATAAGGCCTCGGCAGCGTCATAAGCAGTAGTACTCAATTGGCTAGCGGGCAGTGCCTCAAACTGAAACCGACCTGATTGCCAATTCACCGAAGCAACCGGTTCTCCCATGGTGACTGCCTGTCTGCCGTGAAAAATGGTTACTGCGAAACCATAGCTAGTAAGGTTGGTGGCTTGCGCAATGGTTCTATCAATAGCGGTCCTTGCCGCTGCTTCCGTGGGGTACGCAAAGATTGCCAAAGGAACATCTTCAAATAACCACCCCTCAGCAATATATGGCACCATTAATCTGTAGGTGGCTCCGGGCACGTCTACCCATGCGTCTCCTTGTTGCTCATGCAGCTGAAGCGGACCATCTATGTGTGTACACTTGCGAATTGGAGTCGCGCCCTCAACAGGATTGGTATGGTCACGACAATCCCCAACATGCCAACCTAACGCAGCGCCGGCCTCTGTTAAAACCTTTATAATTGTCGCTTCCTGAGCGTCGCTTGGAGCTGCTTCTACTGCAAACGCCATCTTTATCGGTGTAAGGAATCCCGAACCAATTATTGCAACGAGCATCGCAGTAGCAAGTAGGCTTATCAGAAGTCTCCACTTCACTCTATTCTTTATCTTCATAACAATCAAACCGCAATTAGAATGTCTGGTAAAAATTAATGGACGTAGTTTGAGATTTTAATATTAACTCACAAAAAAATCAACCTGCCCTAACTCAACTGTTGCGAAATTGACATAACCAGTTCAGCAAGAGCTGAAAAGTCAGATTAGGACACTCCGTTCCCAGTCGGGGGCATCGGCATATCATTTGTAAGGAGAGTCTGAGCTATCAGGTGGTCGTTTTATCTATTGATTATATAAATGCGTTAGTGTAGTATGTATACTAAACAGTCTGCGTCGATAAAGTAGAACAAACTTAAGATCATATTCGGAAAGAGGTGAAAGATGTTCTGTCGACAATGTGGCAAAGAGATAGCTGCCAATAGCAAATTCTGTAATGGATGTGGTGCTCCTGTTACTGCGGAAACTTCTACTCCTGGTAGCTCACAGACCAAAGCCGCTGCGCCAGTCACGAAGGCACCGAGAGCAGTTCCACGGGAGGAAAGAGCAACCACGGAGAACGTGTCAAGAGAACAGGAAGAGGTCAGGTCAGCCCCGGCCAAGACCAAGGGAAATACCCGGGGTCTGCTCTGCTACCTCGGATTCTGGGTAACCGGTATCATCTTCCTCGTCATTGAAAAGAAGGACAAACAGATCCGCTGGCATGCCATGCAGTCCCTGGTCACCTTTGGTATCCTGAATATTATCTGGGGTATTGCCAATACCGTCAGTTGGGGGTGGGTTGGTGGCATGGGATGGGGAATGGGAATGGGAATGTTAGGAGCGGGAGTTATTGCCGGGATGGTAGTTTTCATCATTTTCTTCGTTCTGTGGTGGGTCTGGTGGGCCATCCTGATGTACAAAACATATCACCATAAAGTCTACCGGGTGCCGGTATTCGCAGGGCTGGCGGACAGGTATCTGGCGGCGCTCGACAAGGATAAATAGGGAGACACAACAGTAAGCCTGGTTCACCTGGGAACGAAGGTGTCGTTTTGGGTCATCAAACGTTCTAAGGTGGTAAATAAGGAGGTCTTTCCATGTACTGCCGGAAGTGCGGTAATAAAGTACCCGACAACAGCAAATTCTGTGATTCGTGCGGTGCGGCTGTCAATGCCAATCTATCGTCCAGTGTGCCGGCAGCTACACCTCCGGCCAGACCATCTGCCTACCAATCCGAGAGTGATATCGCCCGGGCGGGAGCGGAGGTTACCAGGGCCAAAGTAAACCTGGCGAGTGCGGCGGCATATGCAACAGGGAGTGACATTTCACCCAAATCACGGCTCGCAGCAACGTTACTGGCAGTTTTCCTAGGCGCTTTCGGTGCTCACCGTTTTTACCTGGGCAAGTACGGCAGCGCGGCAGGGATGCTGGTTCTAACGATACTCTACTTCGTAATAGCCGGAGTAACCGGGACCGGGATTATGTTTCAGCCTAACCTTGCCATGATGAACCTGTGGGCTCTGGGCTTTGCCTTAATTCCCCTCATGATAGTTAGCATCTGGGCCTTCGTTGATTTCATAGTGGTTGTCTCCGGGCATATGAAGGACGGCAAAGGGAGACGGGTCAAGAAGTGGCGATAGGCATATCCATTTAATACTGCTATAAATAAGAAGTTTACCTTACTGGGAGGTGAAAGATGTTCTGCCGTCAGTGTGGCAAAGAATTAGCACCGGATAGTAACTTCTGCGATGGATGCGGTACTGGTGTGGATTCGTATCCGGACACCTCGGTTGGATCAGAGGAGGAAACTCCTTTAGCAAATACGGAAGCGGCGGCGCCGGTTTATGAGATGAGCAACGACATGCCGCAATTTACGGGCGAAAGGACGATGGGAATTATTCCGGTCCTGAAAAAGCCGAAGTCCTTTGGGCGCTGGGACACTTATGCCATGGTTATTACCGACCGGCGCAGTATTTTCCCCCAAATCACCAGCCAGATGCTCAAGGACGCCGCGATGGAAGCCCAGCGGAAGGGTAAGGAGGAAGGAAAAGGGTTTTTCTCGCGCTGGGCCGACCAGTTAAAGTCTCTTGCCAACTTTGCTCAGCGCTATTGGAATATTCCGCCGGAAGAAATTCTGAACGAAACTGTGGGAAATTTCGCTATTGAAAACAGTGCCATCCGGGAAATAAAGGTAAAGCGAAAAGAGGATTACCGCGGCGATGACGTAGCCTCCCAGACCTATACCGAGATTAAAATAGATTCTGCTATTGGTGAGTTTAAATATAATATCGACGGACGTGCCGGAGATGAGGTGAACATTCTCAAAAGCCTGTTCGGAGAAAGAGTAAAGGTATCGAAATGGGGCAGCGGGGGGTTCAGTATCAGTATCTGAACCACGGAAATCTCCTGGCACCTGGCTGAACTAGATGACATAATGTAACATGTCGAGTTTGACCGCAGGGATAAGCTTGAGTCATTAACTATCCACTGGATTGAATAATCATCCACTTTGGTCACAAAGATATGATCGAGAAGCGGAGAGTTGGCGTTGGTCTTCGCGGGATGACTATTCGTCGTAATATGATTCCAGCATCAGGCGCATCTGGCTGGCGTTTACCACCGCTTTATCCTGCTGACAGTTATTAAACAGGATATGTAGCTGACGTGTCTTTGTCGCCAGATATCTAATCCTGTCGACCCATTCCGCCAGTTCCTCTTCGCTATAGAGATAGTTGAACCGCTCCGCAGCGCCGATGCCTTTTTTATCCCAGGCCTCATGGTTTCTACCGTGAAATCTGACCAGGGCAATATCAGATGTGGCTTCAGCAAGCGGGGGTACACTGGATGAAAACCCCTGTGGCTCATCGACACACACGAGCGGCAGATTATGCCGACGCAGGAAGCTCAAAGTGTGTTCCATGTTGACCTGATCGAACCACGAGTTATGGCGGAATTCTACTGCGATGGTATACTGGGGCAGGTTTTGCTGGCAGGAGAGGATGTAGGCGCATTGTCCTTCCCCATAGCAAAACCACGGCGGGAACTGGAAGAGGACTACGCCGAGCTTGCCAGCACTGTCCAGGGGCAGCATGGCCTGCCGGAAGCGGCGCCATATCTCCTGTAAAACATCCCGCGGGAGGTCGTAGTGATACAGGCTGTTCTTATCCCGTATCCTTGATGGCAGGGCTGTCCGGATATCTTGCGGCAGCGATGATGGTGGTGTGGGGTGCTGGGTAAAGAGACGGAAAGCCTTAATGTCGAATATAAAGTTGGTCCCGGTCCTTGTTACCCATAGTCCGCTGGTTGTCTCACCGGGCAGGGCATAGTAGGAGCTGTCTACCTCAACGACGGGGAACTGGCTGGCGTAGTAGCGCAGACGTGCCTCCGCGGAGAGTGACAGTCTGGGATAGAAGCGGCCGCATTCTATAAGAGTCGGGTCGGTCCATGAGCAGGTACCAATCATTATATCGCCCATCTATCCTAATCCTGCCATTATCGCCACGATTTTAACATCCAGAGTTCCGGTTAGCCAAGCTGCCCCCGGGGAGGTTAGTTTAAATTTACGGCTGGCGACAGCATGGTGTATCATTATAGTAATCGTTTACCACGATTAGTAATCAGGGAGTCTGACGGAAATGAATAATATCCCCTTGCAGCCCGGTCCCACCTATGGACCGGTCAGGTCACGGAGACTGGGCTGGTCTTTAGGTCTCAATATCTGCCCGACAAGCTATAAGCTGTGCTCCTTTAACTGTGTCTACTGTCAGTACGGTTGGACTACAGTTCACACTCTTGATAGCACCGGTAGGCTTCAGGATCTTCCCAGTGTGGATGGCTTTGCCAAAGGCCTGGAGGACGCCCTGAGACAGGATAGGCCCATCGATAACATTACCTTCTCCGGTAATGGTGAAGCTACGCTTCATCCCCAGTTTACGGAACTGGTTGATATCGCTGTGGCCCTGAAAAAAACCTACCGGCCTCTGGCCAGGCTGGGTATACTATCGAACTCCTCTACCGTTGCTGACGAAAGAGTACGTCATGCTCTGGCCGAGCTTGATTTTTGTGTCATGAAACTTGATGCAGGGAATATCGCAACCTTTACTCGAATCAACAGACCATGTCGCGGAGTGGGCTATAACGCGATATTAGACGGTCTGAGATCAATCGATAATCTCAGCTTGCAAGCGATGTTCGTCAACGGGGAAATACAGAACGTCGGCGAGCAGGAGATAGATCGATGGATAGAGAGGATTACTGAAATACGGCCGGTTAATATTCAAATCTACTCTCTGCATAGACCCCCGGCGGCGTCAGGGCTTTTGGAGGTTACCGAGGAAAAGCTTAATGAGATAGCTGCCCGCGTCAAGGCGGTAACCGGTATCACGGTTGAGGTTATCATTGCGGCATCACCCTACAGCGAACGGGTGCACCAGCCCTGGCGGTGCCAGCCGGAGCAAAAACAATGACTACCGGTTAGCCGCATAGCATCAAAGGTCTGCTTATTGGTTTGTTCCATAATCTACGGCGGGTTGAAAATCCATGACAGGATTCTTTGTCACTAATTCTTGCTATTTATATACGGTGGGTATTTTATGAGAACCGGTGACTTTGACTATCACCTGCCCCCGGCGCTTATTGCTCAGACTCCTCTTGAGCCCAGAGACCATTCGCAACTCATGGTAGTTGAACGAAGCACTGCTTCCTTAAGCCATCGCAGCTTCTTTGAAATAACGGATTATCTGCGTAGCGGCGATGTACTGGTCTTTAACGATAGCCGTGTTATCCCCGCCCGCCTTAGTGCCAGAAAAGCTGATACCGGCGGACGGTTGGAGATTCTACTTCTACGCCAGCTCGATCCCCGGGTCTGGGAAGCACTGGTCAGACCGGCCAAGCGAACCAGAGTCGGCAGCATGCTGGAGATAATAGCTAATACCACAGCCGTTAAAGAGCAGAAAAACGTTGTTGCCGAGGTAATTAAAATAAGAGAGGACGGGATACGTGTAATAAGCTTCTCCGATGGGATGACCCCTGAGGGAATAGGAGAAATCCCGCTACCACCCTATATCCATGTACCGCTGAGTAATCCAGGACGCTACCAAACAGTATATGCCGATGCCGCCGGGAGTGTGGCTGCACCCACCGCGGGTTTACATTTTACCCCCGGGCTGATTGACCGGATCAGGAGCAAGGGAGCGCATTGTCTTTTTACCACCCTGCATGTCGGCCTTGATACCTTCCTGCCGGTGCGAGAGATCAGTCCGCTTGAACATAAGATACACCGGGAATACGGGATCCTGGGCGGGAAGACCGCCAGTAAGCTCACTCTGGCTAAGAAGGAAGGCCGCCGCATCATATGTGTGGGCACGACAACAGTACGATTGATCGAAGCGGCTGCTCAGGCGAGCAAACTGCCTTTAGTACAGCCGTTTCAGGGCTGGGTAGATCTGTTCATCTTACCGGGATACCGGTTCCAGATGGTTGATGCTCTGATTACCAACTTTCACCTGCCCCGGTCGACACTGCTGATGCTGGTGACTGCCTTTACCGGTAAAGATGTTATCAAACATGCCTATCGAGAAGCTATAGCCCGGCAGTACCGCTTCTACAGCTTTGGTGATGCCATGTTAATACTGTGAGAAAATAGCCGTTGGTTGGAGTCTGAAAGTATGAGAATAGTGCTGCATATATGTTGCGGTGTCTGTGCCGCGGGAGCTGTCGAGAGATTATCCGGGGAAGGGCATCAAGTCCTCGGCTTCTTCTATAATCCCAACATCCACCCTGAAGCGGAGTATCAGAGAAGATTGGCGGCTGTCCGTATCGTGGCCCGAGAGCTCGATTTTCCCTTCGAGGCACCTCCTTTTAATCCGCAAGAGTGGTCAGCAGCAGCCGGTCATCTGGGCGATGAGCCTGAGGGCGGCCGGAGATGTGAAATCTGCTTCAGGATCAGACTCAAGAAGACCTATCTCTATATGAAACATTGTGGTTACGATGCCTTTACGACTACGCTTACCATAAGTCCCCATAAGTCTGCCGATGTGATCAATAGGGTGGGATTGGAGATTGGAGGAGACCGGTTTTTAGTCCGGGATCTTAAGAAGAAAGACGGCTTCAGGCAGGCTATTGAGATGGCTAAAAAATCGGGCCTCTACCGGCAGGATTACTGCGGATGTGCCTACAGTATCAAAGGAAAGCGATAATAAAACTAATTAAGGTCAGCAGTAGCCTCTTTGGCCAGCACCGTATTGCTTAATCGCTTGGCCAGATAGATGAACGGGGTATCGATAACCGCAACAAAGAGCTTGATGAAGTAGGTCGAGGCCAGTATCTGAAGCCAGGTACTGCTATCGAAAACTCCCCAGAGAGCTATCGTACAGAAGATCGCGCTGTCAATCGCCTGAGAGACCATGGTCGAAGCGTTGTTCCTCAGCCAGAGAAACCTCCCTCTAGTCTTTCTTTTCCAGAAGAGAAAAGCCCAGATATCGTGGTGCTGGGAAACGAGGTAGGCAGTCATGCTGCCGGCGGCAATCCGGGGCATCAGGCTGAAAATGGTCTGCAGAGCTCCTTGTGAGAAATCCGATGCATGGGGAATGAACTTCAGGCCGAACTGCATCCACAGCGTCATCAGCGCCATCCCGATGAAGCCAAGCCACACGCCGCGCCGGGCTGCTTTCTTACCGTACACCTCGGTCAATATGTCAGTAGCAAAGAAGATACCGCCGTAGAGTATATTGCCCAACGTCGAGACAAATCCGAATACCTCGACCGTTTTCAAAACTTGAATATTGGCCGTGATCACTGCGGCAACTATGATAGCGTAAAGCCCCTGTCGGCCGAAGAAGCGGAAAACGAGGACTATAATGCCGAGGTTGGCGAAGACAAAGCCGATCCAGAGCAGGCTGTTGAAGAGATTCGCGGAGTCCATTTCAATCTTCCTTCGGGCTCTATTTTACACTCTTCCGGTTACGGGCAACCAGCCACTTTTTCTTCTGGGCGAGACGCGTCTTTTCGTCGGTAGGCTCATAACCGGCCATAAAGGTACCCCGAAAACTTTCAAAGTTGTCGCTGGTGATTGCATTCCTTATTTCCTGCATCAACCGATTCATGAAGCTCAGGTTATGAATGGTAGCCAGCCGATATGCCAGCATTTCACGGCATTTGAAGAGGTGATGCAGGTAGCCGGCGGAGAAATTGCGGCAGGCATAGCAGTCGCAATCAGGATCAAAGGGGGCTTCTACCTGTCTATAGGCAGCGTTACGAATATTACGTCTGCCCTGTCTGGTAAAGAGGGCGCCTTTCCGCGCTACCTGGGTGGGCAGGGCACTATCGAAGATATCAATTCCCCTGGCGACAGCCTCGATAATATCCTCCGGAGAACCGATACCCATAAGATATCTCGGCTTGTCGGAAGGTAGCTGAGCTGATGTGTTTTCGACCATGGCCAGCGTTAGTTCCTTGGGCTCTCCCAGGCTCAGGCCGCCGATGGCGTAGCCGGCAAACCCCAGCGCCGTCAGCCGGTTTGCCGACCGGTGACGCAGCTCGGGATATAGCCCTCCTTGTACGATAGCAAAGAGGGTCTGATCTTTACGGGTCTGTGACCTCTGGCATATCTCAGCCCACCGGTGCGTTCGCTCCGTTGCCTGTTCGATCGCTTCAAATGAATCCGTGGGTGACGGACATTCGTCAAGTACCATTATGATATCCGCCCCCAGCGATTCCTGGAACTGAATTGCTGACTGAGGCGTAATCAGGTGCTGGCTGCCGTCGATATGGGAGCGAAACAGAGCTCCTTTGTCGTCGACGTTACGGAGCCGGGACAGGCTGAATATCTGATATCCCCCGCTGTCGGTAAGTATCGCCCTCTCCCAGGACATAAACCGGTGCAACCCGCCCATTTTCTCAATGACTTCGATTCCCGGTCTCAGATAGAGGTGGTAGGTATTGGCCAGCACCATATTTACTCCCATCTGTCTTAACTCCTGGGGAGCTATTGTTTTGACTGTGGCCTGACTGCCTACCGGTGCGAAGACCGGCGTCGGAACCACCCCGTGTGGTGTCATCAACTCACCGGTCCGGGCAGAACTACCGGAGCCGGTTTTAATGAGACGAAAGCTATCAGCACTGCTTATTATCCCGTCCCCCTGTTAAGCTATCCGTTAAACCAAAGGTTATTACTGAATACAAGAGTGCTCCTCTACCGGAGAAATTAATTAAGGTAAATCTCTCAGTATCGGAGCACCCGGGTCTATTGATATTATTGCGGTATTACGGACGGTAGTATTATTCGCCGAAGTAGGCTTCCCTGATGTAGTCTTCCTTACCCAGCTCTTCGGCGGTACCTGATGCGGTTATGGCCCCCCGCTCCAGAATGTGTATCGTCTCGGCATGCTCGATGGTAAAGCTGGCATTCTGCTCGGCAATAAGGATGGTAAACCCTGTCTTTTTCAAGCTTCGTACCGCCTCGGATATATGACCGATAACAATAGGAGCCAGGCCGAGAGTGGGCTCATCCAGTAATATCAGCTTGGGTTCCAGCATAAATGCTCTTCCCAGCGCGAGCATCTGCCGTTCCCCACCGCTTAAGGTATCCGCCTGCTGCTTCTGGCGTTCCTCAAGCCGGGGGAACAGTTCGAAGACGTTGTTGAGATTCTTTTCAATGTTGTTCCGGTTCAGGTAGGCTCCTACCATCAGGTTATCCTTAACGCTCATACCGGGGAATATGCTGCCCCTCTCCGGAGCATAACCGACCTTTCGTTTGACGATCTCCCGGGGAGGCAGTTTACGCAGCGACTCACCGTTAAAGATAATCTCACCGCGCCAGTCGGTTATGCCGAGGATGGAGTCTAACAGCGTCGTCTTACCGGCGCCGTTAGAGCCGATTATTCCGACACATTTTCCCTCGTCGATGCTGAAGGAAACGTTGCTTATGGCGCACGCCTTACCATAGTAAACCTCGAGGTCTTTCACTTCCAGAAAAGCCATCTGTGCATCTCCTCTTCACTACCCTTATTGCCATCGTGAAGCCTGGTTCCGGGTACTATTACATGCCGAAATATGCTTTCTTGACTTTTGTATCATGGGCAATTTCTTCATAGGTACCTTCGGCGATGAGGTGGCCGAACTGAATAACCACCGCCCTGTCTATCACCGCGGCCAGGGCCTTCAGGTCATGGCTGACGACTATGAAGACCAGCCCGCCTTTCTTTTTCTCCATCAGGAGTTCGGTTAGCTCGTTGATCTCGTGAACGGTCAAACCGGCGAAAATCTCATCGAGCATAATAAGTTTGGGATCAGTCGCAATCGCCTTGGCCAGCTCAACCCGGCGCAGGTCACCCAGTGATAGCTCATGAGGGTATTTCATAAGGCGGTCCTTCAAGCCAACCCCGATGCCGATCTGCTCCACCTCTTCAATATTCTTCTTGCGTCCTCTCAGGCATTTGGTAATGCTATCCGGTACGGTGCTGATACGGAGGTCCTCGATAACCGGCAAGTCATGATACGGCCGCGGTATCTGATACGTCCGCGCAATACCCAGTTTCACTCTCTGGTAGGTTTCCAGAGAGCCGATATCCTGCCCCTTGAAAGAGATTTGCCCGGTATCAGGTTTATAGTCTCCCATAATCAAGTTAAAGGTAGTTGTCTTACCGGCGCCGTTAGGCCCCATCAAACCCAGAATCTCGCCGTCATCGACATGGAAGTTAAGGTCGTTTACGGCGACGACACCGCCGAATTTCTTGGTAAGCCCCTTCACCTCAAGCAACCTGGTCATACTGCACACCTCCTCTCCGCTTCATTCTGAACCATGCTGCTATGTCATGAGCCATCCCGTAGAATCCGCCGGGTCTGAAATAGACTATCGCCAGCGCCACCAGTGAGTAGGCCATAAACCGCCAGGCCCCTTCCAGTAAGGTGCGGGTGCTTTCCGTAAAGAAGGTGATGAAGTAGCCTCCGAAGATAGGCCCGATGATAGAACCCATGCCACCGACTACCGGGGAAACGATTATATTGAGCAGGAAAATGTAGTCGAAA